>NZ_JBWKVH010000128.1:0-506 GCF_059421605.1 Cupriavidus sp. GW821-FHT02F09 | reverse complement strand
TCGTGACCGTCAAACGGGACAAAGACGGCGTGTTCACCATTGCGCCGGCGCCCATCAGCAAGGGGGATCTGGATGCGCTCCGGCAACTCGGCATGAAGGTCAACGGCACGCTGGAGGTCCGCCTGCCAGCCAATGTCGAGGTTGTAGATCACAACGCTCACGACGAGCCCGGATTCTTTAACAATGCCTATCGCTGGAAAATTGGCGCAATCGATGTCGCACCGACCATCCGCTTCAAACTTCATTGAGCTGGCCGAGCAAACTGCGGTGCGGAAGTCCAAGATGCGGAGTTTTCCCGAGGTTGCAAAGGCACGGGACGGACGGACAATTTCGCTAAGTCGCTATCCCAACCGAGGAAACTCTCCGATGCACTCCGACGATCTATCGAAGCTGTTTCAGCGCATTGGCGGCAATCCTCATGACTATCGTCAGATAGTGCGTGAGGATTCGACTCGGCATGCTCGCGAACGCTGGCCTCTCTTGGCCTCGATGCGAGCGGATCGCGG
>NZ_JBWKVH010000127.1:0-509 GCF_059421605.1 Cupriavidus sp. GW821-FHT02F09 | reverse complement strand
CGGCCCATCGGGACTATTGGCGCAGTTCCTTGCGCGATGAAGAGTGGTTGCTAGTCGAGTGGCCCGAAGGCGAACCAGAGCCAACCAAATACTTCTTGTCCACCGCGCCGGCCGATGCGCTGATAGAACAACTTGTGTTCGTGACCAAAATGCGTTGGCGCATTGAACGCGATTACCAGGACTTGAAGCAAGACCTCGGTCTTGGTCACTATGAAGGCCGAGGCTGGCGCGGATTCCACCATCATGCGACGCTGAGTATCGCAGCCTATGGCTTCCTGATGGCCGAACGACTCGCCGCGGACAAGTCCGAAGGGAATAAAAAAAACTTCCTCGAACGCCAGATACCTGCGCTTCCCGCGGATTACATCCCCCGTGGGAGCCCTGCGCGCACAGCGACACGTGGCGAATTCGATCACGACACTCCGCCATCAGCTTAGCTTTTACCTGATGCGCAGCCTTGGGCTTTGCCCGTGTTGCGCATCAATGGATGGCCCGTTTAATTTATGACA
>NZ_JBWKVH010000126.1:0-526 GCF_059421605.1 Cupriavidus sp. GW821-FHT02F09 | reverse complement strand
CGACGAGTGAATCCGCACTCGCGGATTCACCATTGGCGCTGATGGTTGGGACGCCGCTCGCCTCAAGTCACGGCACTCACGAAGGCCTCGAACGCGCTGGCCTCCACCGGCGGACAGAAGAAGTGGCCTTGCCCGTAGTCGCAGCCGGCAGCCAGCAGGATGTCGTGCTGCGACTCGGTCTCGACGCCCTCGGCAATCACCCGGATGCGCAGTGCATGCGCCATGCTGATGATGGCGCGGCACAAGGCCACGTCGTCCGGGCCCCGCGTCAGCGAGCGGATGAAGGACTGGTCGATCTTGATGTAGTCGATGTCTAGGCGCCGCAGGTACGACAAGGATGAGTAGCCGGTGCCGAAGTCGTCGAGCGCGATCTCGATGCCGGCCGCCAGGAAGCGGGAGAGCTGGTCCATGACATCGGCGCTTTGCTCCATCAGCGAGCCTTCAGTGATCTCGATGACGAGACTGCCCACCGGCACGTTCCTGCGCTCGATCATGCTGGACCAGGACTCGGGCCCGCTCGCAGGCG
>NZ_JBWKVH010000125.1:0-535 GCF_059421605.1 Cupriavidus sp. GW821-FHT02F09 | reverse complement strand
GGCTGTAGCTCAGTTGGATAGAGTACTTGGCTACGAACCAAGGGGTCGTGGGTTCGAATCCTGCCAGCCGCACCACTTATTCTGAGCAGTAAAAGAAGCACAAAAAATGGCCTGAAGCGTTAAGCGCTCCAGGCCATTTTTTTGTGCGTGCTTGGGCTCTTCCCGAAAGTGCGCTACAAAGGGTGACCAAAAAGGCGCTCATAATATTTCCCGGAAAGGGCTTGTCAGGCTGGTCTGGACCCTTTAGTATTCGCCCCCTCGCAACACGACAACGCGCTGCAAAGCAGGCGGAGCAAGGGTTGTGGGGTTAGCGGCAAGGGCGGGCAAAGCAGAAATAGCAAAGCTTCCCGAAGCAGCAAAAGATTAAAAGTGTTTGACGAAACGTAGAAAGTTCTTTATAGTCTCGTTTCTCTGCTGCAGCAAACGCAGCGACGCGGTAAGCAAAGCGAACCGCGGTGAGTTCTTTAACAAACAAACAACCGATAAGTGTGGGCGCTTGATAGCGGATGCGGAAGACTTCGGTCTTTTAGCTTAC
>NZ_JBWKVH010000124.1:0-535 GCF_059421605.1 Cupriavidus sp. GW821-FHT02F09 | reverse complement strand
TCGAGAAGCTCGAAGTCAAGCGTGACCTGGTCGCCAAGCTCGAAGCCGTCCTGCGTACGGATGCCGTGATTGCCTCCAACACGTCGTCGCTGTCGATCACCGCGATCGCGGTGGGCGCCAAGCAACCTGGCCGCATCGCCGGCTACCACTTCTTCAACCCAGTGCCACTGATGAAGGTGGTCGAGGTGATCGACGGCCTGTCCGGCGACCCCGCCGTGGGTGACGCGCTGATGGCGCTGTCGCGCCGCCTGGGCCACACGCCGGTGCGCTGCAAGGACATGCCCGGCTTTATCGTCAACCATGCCGGGCGCGGCATGAACATCGAAGGCCTGAAGGTCGCGCAGGAAGGCGTGGCCGGGTTCGCCGACATCGACGCCATCATGCGCGAGCAGGCGGGTTTTCGCATGGGCCCCTTCGAGCTGATGGACCTGACCGGGCTGGACGTGTCGCACCCGGTGATGGAGTCCATCTACAACCAGTTCTACCAGGAACCGCGCTACCGCCCGTCGCCCATCACGGCGATCCGCTCGGTGGG
>NZ_JBWKVH010000123.1:0-545 GCF_059421605.1 Cupriavidus sp. GW821-FHT02F09 | reverse complement strand
GCCTTGCTACGCTCTGACGACAGTCGCGCTAGTCGGCGAGCTCTGGGCTTCCATCGGGCGGCAGCAGAGGCGGGGCATGGGGAGCCGATAGAAATCGTGTTCCCCGAAAGTAGTCCCCAAGCTGGACGCGGACGCGAAGCGCTGCATGCGTTGCTGACGCGCGCGCCGCAAGTCGATGCAGTGTTCTGCAGCTCCGATGCCCTCGCCCAGGGCGTTCTTGCCTACGCAAATGCACTTGAACTAAAGGTACCGACACACTTCGGCGTCCTAGGCTTCGGCGACCAGGCACTGGCGGCTGAGACGGTACCAGCTCTTTCAACGCTAAGAGTGGACGGCACACGCATTGGTCACCTGGGAGCGCAAGCCTTGTTGGCTCGCATGCGTGGTGAAACGATCCCTTCAGCACAGGATGTGGGCTTCGAAATAATCCAACGTGCCAGCACAAGCAGCGACGCACGCTGAGCATCAGCGTCGCGCCTTTGCTCTCTTTGAGCACAAGAGATGGCCCATCTAGGTTCGAATGCATCGCTGAGCGGGCCCGAGAT
>NZ_JBWKVH010000122.1:0-553 GCF_059421605.1 Cupriavidus sp. GW821-FHT02F09 | reverse complement strand
GCCAGAAGGTGTGATCCGACGCGAGCCGTTTTCCCTGTTTCAGGCGACGCGCGGCCGATCGCAGTTTCAGGGGATGCGCAGTTTCCAGAATGCGCGCGCGCATCAGCAGTTCGTCCAGGGAGGGAAGTGCCCGTGCGCCCTTCCAAGCGATAAGCGTGTAGTTGCAACTGTCCTCAGACAGGGAAATGGAAAATGAGTCGCCAAACACCGAACGTACTTCGTCCAGATAGGAAGGGATATCCGAATCGCTGTCGAGGAAGTTCGCGACCAATACCCCATCGTCGGCGAGCCGCGCGTGGCACGCCGCGTAGAAGTCCGCGCTGCCCAATTGTCTCGGCATGCCATGAACGAGAAAACCATCCACCAGTATGACTTCCGGCCGCGCTTCCTGATTCTTGACATATTCGGCGCCATCCGCACAAACCACCTCGAGCCGTTCATCGTCGGGAGGAATGTGAAACGTATCGCGCAGTGCAATCACCGCCGGATCGATTTCGATAGCAACCACCTTTGTGTTCGGAAGATGCCGATAGCAATATTTGAGCAACGATCC
>NZ_JBWKVH010000121.1:0-557 GCF_059421605.1 Cupriavidus sp. GW821-FHT02F09 | reverse complement strand
ACGTTCATGTGGCCCGGCATGCGGCCCGCCACCGGGTGGATGGCGTACTTCACCGTCACGCCTTTCTCGACCAGCTTCTCGGTCAGTTCCTTGAGCGCATGCTGCGCGCGTGCCACCGCCAGGCCGTAGCCCGGGACGATGATCACGGTCTCGGCATTGCCCATCAGGAAGGCCGCGTCGTCGGCCGAGCCGGACTTCACGTTGCGCTGCGCCTGGCCGCCGGCAGCGGCCGCCGCGGGCGCGCCGCCAAAGCCGCCGAGCAGCACGTTGAAGAACGAACGGTTCATGGCCTTGCACATGATGTACGAGAGGATGGCGCCGGAGGACCCCACCAGCGAGCCGGCGATGATCAGCATCGGGTTGTTCAGCGAGAAGCCGATGCCCGCCGCGGCCCAGCCCGAGTACGAGTTCAGCATCGACACCACCACCGGCATGTCGGCGCCGCCGATCGGGATGATGATCAGCACGCCCAGCACGAAGGCGATCGCCAGCATCAGCAGGAAGGGCAGCCAGTCCTGCGACAGGCAGAAGATGATGCCGAAGCCGATCATGGCCAC
>NZ_JBWKVH010000120.1:0-559 GCF_059421605.1 Cupriavidus sp. GW821-FHT02F09 | reverse complement strand
CTCGTCCATCGCCCCGCCCGCGCCCGGCGAAAAGGTCGACCTGAGCGGGCGCGAGCATTTCCGGGTCCATCAGAACGCGGGCGGGCGCGACATCCTGTTCATCAGCGACCCGGTGAAGGGCAAGGTCTCGCGCAAATGGTCGATCCAGTTCACGCGCCCCATCCTGCGCGCGGGCAGCTTCGACGGGGTCGTCGTGGTCTCGGTCAGTCCGGAGCAGTTCGCCAGCTTTGCGCAGACGTTCACTAACCGCGATGGCGAAGTGGCGTCGGTCATCAAGACTTCCGGCCAGGTCCTTGCGCGCGTGCCGGCCCTGGAGGGCGCGCTGGCCAGGGCGGTCAGCAGCAGGCCGTACCTCGCCAGCGAGGCGCCCCAGTCTGGTAGTTATCGGGCGGTGTCGGGCTCAGAAGGCGTGGAGCGGGTCTTCGGCTATTACCGTGCGCCGGAGTTCGGGCTCAATTTCGTGGTGGGCGAGTCGGTCGGCATGGTGCTGGCGCCCTACGAGGTCTATCGCCGCGTTGCCTTGGCCGGCGCCATTGCTTCCACGCTGCTGCTTGGCCTG
>NZ_JBWKVH010000119.1:0-562 GCF_059421605.1 Cupriavidus sp. GW821-FHT02F09 | reverse complement strand
AGTTGCGTGATGTCGTTGCAGTTCGCGCCGCTCAGGATGACCGCGAGCGGGATGCCTTGCGCGTCGACGATGAGGTGGTGCTTGCTGCCGAGCTTGCGTCGGTCCGTTGGGTTCGGGCCGGTTTTTTTCCCGCCAGCATGGCGCGAACCGAGGAACTGTCGACAATGGCGCGCGCCATGTCGAGTTGGCCGCGACGGCGCAGTTCGGCCAGTAGTGTCTGGTGGATGCGTTGCCAGACGCCAGCTTCCTGCCATGCAACCAGCCGCCGCCAGCATGCGGTGCCCGAGCCACAGCCCATCTCTTGCGGCAGTAGGTTCCAGGCGATGCCAGAGCGCAGAACGAACACGATGCCGGTCAGCACCGCTCGGTCCGGCGTCGGCTTGCGCCCTGCATATCGGCGGCTGCGCGGCGCACGCGCCGGCAGCAACGGTTCGATGAGTGACCACAGCTCGTCGTCTATCAGTTCTCTGGGCATCGCTTCCTGTCAGGCAAAACAAGACAGGAAGTTAACACCGGCTCGAAAAAGTTAACAGACCCAATGGGTAATTTCGCAACAGCTTCT
>NZ_JBWKVH010000118.1:0-581 GCF_059421605.1 Cupriavidus sp. GW821-FHT02F09 | reverse complement strand
CGCCGGGCGATTGCCCCGGAAGCGGGATGCGGTTCTCCCGGCGACAGGATCGTTTCAACGGCGCCCGTGAAATCTCGCCACTGCGCTTCAGCACGCAAGGACGCCTCGTTGGGAAAGAAGTCGACCTTGCGGATCGCTTCAAAAATGCGTCCAAGCCGTCGCAACAAGCGGTTGAGTTCGGCCTCACTTAGTCCGGAAAGGGTCTGGCGGGCTTCCGAGACAGATGCAAGGAGTTCGGCGTATTCGCTCGCTCGGTCGAACAGTGCGCGATATGCGGCAGCGTCGTCATCCTGATGGGGATGCACCGTCAACAGCCAGGCTTGGCCGTCCTGCTGCTGCGTCTCGTCGGCCAGCTCGCGGAACTGTTCCACCTGTTCGGCGCGGGCAGGCAGCAGATAGGCTCCGTCGCGCAAGGCGGCTCCGCCTAATGCCTTGAGGGTGCGCCAAATCCGCATGCGTGCAGTCGCGCCCGATGTGGGAAGGCTGACAATCAGCAGGATCCAGGAGTCTTGGGGTGTGGTCATGGAAGGCAGCATAGGGAGACATCGCACAGGTTTCAATGATGTAGAGATCATTACAAA
>NZ_JBWKVH010000117.1:0-609 GCF_059421605.1 Cupriavidus sp. GW821-FHT02F09 | reverse complement strand
GCAGAACTCCACTGGTGATTTATTGACGGAGATCTGGAAGCCCTTGCCCAGCAGCACCTGCCAGCGCGCGAGCTGGTCCAGCGCTTCCGTCAGCACCCAGCGGCCGATGTCGATGATGAGGCCGGATTCCTCCGCAACGGCAATGAAATCGGCCGGGTGGATCGGCCCGCGTACCGGATGGTCCCAGCGGATCAGGGCCTCGGCCTTGCAGACCTTGCCCGTGCGCAGATTGACAATGGGCTGGTAGTGCAGCGCGAACTGCCCGGACGCCAGCGCCGTGCGCAGATCCTGGGTAATGCGCAAGCGCTCCCTCTCCGCTTGCAGCAGCGCCTGGGTGAAGACCTTCCAGCGATTGCGGCCCTCCTCCTTGGCGGCAAACATCGCCTGGTCGGCGCACACCAGCAGGGCCTCGGCGTTGTCGGCGTCCTTGGGGTAGGTCGCCACGCCGATGCTGGCCGACACCACCACCAGTTCGCCTGCGAGGCGGTAAGGTGCGGCAATCCGCTCCAGGATCGCCTGGGCAATGCCCCCGGCAACGCCGGCATCGCCCACCGCGGGCAGGATCACGGTGAACTCGTCGCCGGCCAGCCGCGCCACGGTATCCGACGC
>NZ_JBWKVH010000116.1:0-643 GCF_059421605.1 Cupriavidus sp. GW821-FHT02F09 | reverse complement strand
AGTCGAGGATCTTTGCCACGACGCCGGCGCCGACGGTACGACCGCCTTCACGGATGGCGAAACGCAGGCCTTCTTCCATGGCGATCGGGGCAATCAGCTTGACCGTGATCGACACGTTGTCACCCGGCATGACCATTTCCTTGTCCTTCGGCAGCTCGATCGAGCCAGTCACGTCGGTCGTACGGAAGTAGAACTGCGGGCGGTAGTTGTTGAAGAACGGGGTGTGGCGGCCGCCTTCGTCCTTCGACAAGATGTAGACCTCGCCGGTGAAGTGCGTGTGCGGCTTGATCGAACCCGGCTTGCACAGCACTTGGCCGCGCTCGACGTCTTCGCGCTTCGTGCCGCGCAGCAGCAGACCCACGTTGTCGCCTGCTTGACCTTGGTCCAGCAGCTTGCGGAACATTTCCACGCCGGTGCAGATGGTCTTGACCGTCGGCTTGATACCAACGATTTCGATTTCTTCACCAACCTTGATGATGCCGCGCTCGATACGACCGGTCACAACCGTGCCACGGCCCGAGATCGAGAACACGTCTTCCACCGGCATCAGGAAGGTACCGTCGATGGCACGTTCCGGCGTCGGGATGTAGCTGTCCAGCTGTTCGGCCAGGGCCAGAATGGCTTGCTCGCCCAGTTCGCCCTT
>NZ_JBWKVH010000115.1:0-650 GCF_059421605.1 Cupriavidus sp. GW821-FHT02F09 | reverse complement strand
GTTCGCTTGACCCTATAACGAGTGTGTCTCAAACTTGCGTTCAAGCCGTGCTCGCTACAGGATGAGTTCTCGCATTTGTGCCGTATTCCAAGTCATCTTTCGATCACTTAAATACATTTCGGTTGATACAATCACAACCCGGTATCGTGTTTTACTTCAGCGTCTCATCAACGCTCACGACACCTTTACTACATCCCATATTGTTAAAGAACAGCCGCGCGAGACTTCGTCTCGCAACGTCTTGGCCAAGGCCAAAGGCAAACGCTCAATCCTAAGCGCTTGCCTTTGACGACCAACCCAAGGTGCACACTGAAGTGCGAGGTAATTGGTGGAGGATGACGGGATCGAACCGACGACCCCCTGCTTGCAAAGCAGGTGCTCTCCCAGCTGAGCTAATCCCCCAATTTACTTCTGTCCGGAGGTTCAGCTTCGAACCACCATCCGTAACTTGGTGGGTCTGGTAGGACTTGAACCTACGACCCCCGCCTTATCAAGACGGTGCTCTAACCACCTGAGCTACAGACCCTTGGCTGTAACAGCAAACAAACCGATAAGTGTGAACGCTCGACTTAGGATGCACGCTCTTGAAAGGAGGTGATCCAGCCGCACCTTCCGATACGGCTACCTTGTTACGACTTCACCCCAGTCAT
>NZ_JBWKVH010000114.1:0-707 GCF_059421605.1 Cupriavidus sp. GW821-FHT02F09 | reverse complement strand
AGCTGGTTGGTCGCATGTGTTCCTGGCCCACCAATCACCAGGGTGTACCCATCAGGCTCTGCACGGGCTACGGCTTCGGACGCTAGCGAGCCATTGACGCCAGGCCGGTTCTCCACCACCACTGGCTGACCCAAGCGTATGGAGAGATTTTGGCCAATGAGCCGGCCGATCACGTCAGTCTGACCACCAGGTGGGAATGGAATCACCAAAGTCACAGGTCTAGTGGGATAGCTACCTTGGGCAGCCACTCCGAGCGGAGCGAGCACGCTGGCCAGCAACCCGAACAACGTGGCACGACGCAACATTGAATGGGGGTTACGCATAGTTGTCTCCTCGAATGATTGCGCAATCATACCCCGCGAAATATCGGCACCCATCCGGGTTTCCACCTAAATATCTGGTGTTTATTGATGATAGCGGCAACCATAGGTAACATTGCAATCACTAACATAGATAACGCAATCATGCCTCCCCGCGGACCCGGAATCACCTCCCCCACGTTAAAGGACCTTGCAAGGCTTGCTGGCGTCTCACCCATGACCGCCTCGCGGGCACTGCATCGCCCCGAACTGGTGGCCGAGGAGACGCGCGCCCGCGTAGCACAGGCGGTCGAACAAACGGGCTATGTGACCAACTCGCTGGCGGGCGGGCTGACTTCGCGGCAGACTCGCCTGGTCGCGGCAATCGTGCCCTCCATCGCCCATTCG
>NZ_JBWKVH010000113.1:0-716 GCF_059421605.1 Cupriavidus sp. GW821-FHT02F09 | reverse complement strand
AGGTTTTCCGGCCCGGTGTAGTTGGCGCTGGGGCGGATGATCTTGTTGTCGATGCGTTGCTCGATGATATGCGCAGCCCAGCCCGAGGTGCGCGCGATCACGAACAGCGGGGTGAACATGGCGGTGGGCACGCCCATCATGTGATAGCTCACCGCGCTGAACCAGTCCAGGTTGGGGAACATCTTCTTGGCGTCCCACATGGTGGTTTCCAGGCGCTCGGCGATGTCGAACATCTTCATCGAGCCGGCATCCTTGGACAGGCGCCGCGCCACTTCCTTGATCACCTGGTTGCGCGGGTCGCCGGTGGTGTACACCGGGTGGCCGAAGCCGATCACCACTTCCTTGTTCTCCACGCGGCGCGAGATGTCGATATGCGCCTCGTCCGGGCTGTCGTAGCGCTTCTGGATCTCGAACGCCACTTCGTTGGCGCCGCCGTGCTTGGGGCCGCGCAGCGCGCCGATGGCGCCGCAGATCGACGAGTACATGTCCGAGCCCGTGCCGGCGATCACGCGGCCGGCGAAGGTGGAGGCGTTGAACTCGTGCTCGGCGTACAGGTTGAGCGAGGTCTGCATGGCGCGCTCCCACAGTGTGGACGGCTTCTGGCCGTGCAGCAGGTGCAGGAAGTGCGCGCCGATGGTGTCGTCGTCGGTCTCGACTTCGATGCGCCGGCCGTTATGGCTGTAGTGGTACCAGTACAGCAGCATGGAGCCCAGGCT
>NZ_JBWKVH010000112.1:0-721 GCF_059421605.1 Cupriavidus sp. GW821-FHT02F09 | reverse complement strand
TGGTGCTGGCGCCCTACGAGGTCTATCGCCGCGTTGCCTTGGCCGGCGCCATTGCTTCCACGCTGCTGCTTGGCCTGTTGTACTACAGCCTGCGCCGCTCCATGGTGGAGCGACGGCGCCATATGGAGGAGATGCGGCTGGCTTCGCTGGTCTATTCGTCCAGCAGCGAGGCCATGGTGGTGACGTCGCTCGATGGCACCATCATCGACGTGAATCCGGCCTTTGCCGCCGCGACTGGCTATACAGTCGAGGAGATCAAAGGCCGCACGGGCTATAGTGTCAGCGGGGCAGGCAATGCGACAGGGCTAGTCGACCGCCTGCGGGCCACCGTGGCAGCCAAGGGCAGATGGAGCGGCGAATTCTCGATCCGCCGCAAGGACGGTAGCGAGTTTCCCGCCTACCTGACCGTGGATACCTACCTGGCCCACGCGTATGGCGAGCGCCGCCGCGTTGCGCTGATCCATGACATGACCGAGAAGCGCCAGGCGGAGGAAGTCATCTGGCACCAGGCGAATTTCGATGCGCTCACGGATCTGCCCAACCGCCGCCTGTTCTTCGACCGGCTGGAACAGGAGATCGAGCATTCGCGCGGCACGCAGGATGTGCTGGCGCTGCTGTTCATCGACCTGGATCGCTTCAAGGAGGTGAACGATACCCTCGGCCACGACCAGGGAGACCTGTTGCTGCTGGAGGCGGCGCGCCGCATTGCGGCATCGGTGCG
>NZ_JBWKVH010000111.1:0-729 GCF_059421605.1 Cupriavidus sp. GW821-FHT02F09 | reverse complement strand
GTATTCGTTGATATAGCCGTTGCCGCCCAGGATCTGCACGGATTCGCCGGCCATCCAGGTGGCCTTCTCGGCGGTATAGAGAATCACCGCGGCGCAGTCCTTGCGCACCTGGCGCACGTGTTCCTTGCCCAGGGAATCCAGGTTCTTGCCCACCGTGTACAGGTAGCTGCGCGCTGCCTGCAAGGTGGTGTACATGTCGGCCACCTTGCCCTGGATCAGCTGGAACTCGCCGATGCTCTGGCCGAACTGCTTGCGGTCGTGGATGTAGGGCGTGATGACATCCATGCACGCTTGCATGATGCCCACCGGGCCACCGGAGAGCACGGCGCGCTCATAGTCCAGGCCGCTCATCAGCACCTTGGCGCCCAGGTTCTCGCCGCCGAGGATGTTCTCCACCGGCACTTCCACGTCCTGGAACACCAGCTCGCCCGTGTGCGAGCCGCGCATGCCGAGCTTGTCCAGCTTCTGCGCCACCGAGAAGCCCTTCATGCCCTTCTCGACGATAAAGGCGGTCATGCCGCGCGCGCCAAGGTCCGGCTCGGTCTTGGCGTAGACCACCAGCACATCGCAATCCGGGCCGTTGGTGATCCACATCTTGGTGCCGTTGAGCACGTAGTGGTCGCCCTTGAAGTCCGCGCGCAGCTTCATGCTCACCACGTCGGAGCCGGCGTTGGGCTCGCTCATGGCCAGCGCGCCGATCCAGTCGCCGCAGACCAGCTTGGGCAGGTA
>NZ_JBWKVH010000110.1:0-772 GCF_059421605.1 Cupriavidus sp. GW821-FHT02F09 | reverse complement strand
GGCATGCTTGCCCTTGAAGAGGTCAGGCTGGAAAGTCATGGGGATCCAAAGAAAAGAGCCGTGGCGGCAGGCAGTCAACCCGGCGCGCCGCCACTGCTAGAGAATTACTGGCGCAGGCCGACCTTGCCGATCAGGGATTTGAAGTAGGCGTTGTCCTTGGCGATCGCAGCCCTGAACTCGTCCTGGTCCGCATAGGAGAAGCCCAGGTTCTGCTTGTCCATCATGTCCCTGAGTGCCGGCTCCCGGACCGTCTTGGCGATCGCTTCGCGCAGCACGTTCACCACTTCCGGCGGCGTGTTGAGGGGCACGGCAATGCCGCGCCACGTGCCAATGGACAAGTCCACCTTGCTCTCCTTCAACGTCGGCACGGCCTCGAAGCCCTTCACGCGCTTGTCGGACATGACCGCCAGCGTCTTCAGCTTGCCGGCGGCCACATAGGGATAGACTTCGGCGGGACTCACCGTCACCGCATCGATATGGCCGCCCAGCAAGGCGAGGACCGCAGGATTCCCGCCCGGGTAAGGAATGTGATTGAAGCTAGTGCCGGTCTTGTTTTCCAAAGCCGCCGCGGCAAGGTGCCAGATCGATCCATTGCCTCCATTCCCGACCCGAATCCCGCCCGGGTTCCTGCGGGCAGCATCGAGGAATGCCTCCACGGTCGTGTAAGGCGAATCGCTGCGCACGGTGATCGCGGAAGGGTCGACATTCAGCCGCGCAACCGGCGTGAGGTTTTCGTACGTGAGCTTGGTCAGCCCAAGGTGCGGAACAATCG
>NZ_JBWKVH010000109.1:0-802 GCF_059421605.1 Cupriavidus sp. GW821-FHT02F09 | reverse complement strand
TCCCACTTGCAGTGCGCGCACGCTGACGCCAACCGCCTTGGCAATCTCCTCTACCGTAACGCTATCCCGCGCGTTGGTATGGATGAACTCGATCGCAGATTTTACGTGCCGTGGTGACGGTCCCGGCGTCTTGACCAGCAGCCTGTCGGAGTAATCGTGGGGCAAGCCCTCCAGGAAAGCTCCCACGGCAACGTCACGTATGCTGGCCGCTGTGGCCATCGCCGTCACCCTGGATCTGTCATCGCCAAAGCACAATTGCATCATCTGCATCACGGCGCGGCCCAGTCTCACCCCATCCGATTCCGGGGAAACCTCGGACTGGAATGTCACCGGACGCGTCACCGGTGCTTCCAGCAGGGTCGAAAGTCGCTGCGTGATATCGTTCGCGCCGACCAGCAGTACGTCGTAGCTGCCCGCCTGCCATTGCCATTGGCTGACCTGCGTCGCTTTCAGAACGGCGCACGCGCCTGCCAACCAAGTGCGCTCCTGTTGACCAATCCGGGCCCGCAGCCCGCCCTCGTGGAGCAGCACCAGCGCGTAGCCGTCGAACGGACTGTCGAACCGGAATCGAACGCCCGTTGTCGTCTGAATTTGATGCGTCACCGCTCCGCCAGCGAGACTCGATGCCAGCCGCACATCAAGATGATCTCCCCTCCCCGAATCGATCGCAACGTTGCCCCGGATCGGTCGCAAGCGCGCCGAAAGTTCGTCGGCGTCACTTGCGATAACCGTCTCGGCATGGATCTCTGCTCTCTCCGTCATCTTTGCTCGCCAATCGCTCGTGCTGCTGAGGCGAGTCGCA
>NZ_JBWKVH010000108.1:0-845 GCF_059421605.1 Cupriavidus sp. GW821-FHT02F09 | reverse complement strand
CGCACGATTTGCCGGGCCGGGTGTTCCGCTTCGGCCGCCGCAATGGTGACGATCTCCGCCCCCATGAATGCGAACATCGTTGTCAGGACGACAGCGATGACAGCATGTACGCCATTCGGCATGAACCCGCCATAGTCAACCAGCCGCGCCACGCCCGATACCTGAGTCCCCGGAAGTAAACCCAGCACCGCCAGACCGCCTACGGCAATGAACGCCACGATGGCGACCACCTTGATGAGCGCGAACCAGAATTCGAACTCACCATAGCTCCTGACCGAGAACAGATTGGTGCCGGTCAGCGCGAGCGTGATCGCCAGCGCAAACGTCCACTGAGGTATGGCGGGCAACCAGGCGCTCAGAATGGCCGCCGCCGCGGTCGCTTCAATCGGGATCACCAGGACCCAGAACCACCAGTACAGCCAGCCAATCGTGAAACCGGCCCAATGTCCGATGGCGCCGTCCGCGTAGGTCGAAAACGATCCGGTATCTGGCTGTGCCACAGCCATCTCGCCCAGCATGCGCATGACCAGCACCACCAGCAGCCCAGACATGGCATAGGCCAGCAGCGCGGCCGGGCCGGCCTCGGCGATAGCTCGCCCGGAGCCTACAAACAGTCCGGCGCCGATGACGCCTGCAATCGAAACCATCGTGACGTGACGCGGCTTGAGTCCATGGCTCAGCCCTTTCCCTGACGGGTTCATGTCTCTCTCCTCGGTGAAGCGCGACCTACATGAGCCGCTACGTTGGTGCTCCTATGACATGGAAATTGACCGCAGCTGGCGTTCCAGCATGCCGCGGTCGTCTGACCCCAAATGCGGCATGCCGCATCGCATTGACGCGAACAA
>NZ_JBWKVH010000107.1:349-850 GCF_059421605.1 Cupriavidus sp. GW821-FHT02F09 | reverse complement strand
ATGTTGTTGCTGGCGTTCTGGGTCGACGTCACGTGGGACTTGATGTCGTCGGCAAAGGCCGTGTTGTTGCCGTTCATGTTCACGACGTTCTGGGTCTGGCCGATCAACTGCGAAGCATTGAAGGTCGAGTCGATCTTGGTCAGGCTGAAGACGGGCATGAAGGGCACGAAGCCGCCGCGCACGGCGCGCATGGCGCGGGCGTCGAGTTCTTCGGTGACCGACAGGTCCTTGATGGCGAGGGTGGTAGTCATGGCAGTTCTCCGGGGTATTCAGTGGATTGCGAATTTGGCTTGGGGCGTGGCCCGCGGCTCAGTAGATGTTGTTGGTGGCGTTTTGCGTCGAGTCGACATGGGACTTGATGTCGGCCACGAAGGCGGCGTTGTTGCCGTTCATGTTCACAACATTCTGGGTCTGGCCGATCAGCTGCGAAGCATTGAAGGTCGAGTCGATCTTGGTCAGGCTGAAGACGGGCATGAAGGGCACGAAGCCGCCGCGCACGGC
>NZ_JBWKVH010000107.1:0-251 GCF_059421605.1 Cupriavidus sp. GW821-FHT02F09 | reverse complement strand
CGCGCATGGCGCGGGTGTCGAGTTCTTCGGTGACCGACAGGTCCTTGATGGCGAGGGTGGTAGTCATGGCAGTTCTCCTTGGGAGCGATTGGGACTTTGGTTCATTTGGGTTGAGCATCTGTGCTGCGCTCGGGAGGTACAAACGCATGGAGTGTGCCAAGGCGGGCCATGCCATCGCAGATCGCCCGCAAACGCAGGCTGGGCCTGGGGAAAAAATTTATCGAGCCGAAAAAGACGCGCCAGCAAGCGGT
>NZ_JBWKVH010000106.1:0-927 GCF_059421605.1 Cupriavidus sp. GW821-FHT02F09 | reverse complement strand
AAGTAGGTAATCGCCAGGCTCTCCCTTGAAACCCCCCAGTACGAAAGTACTGGGGGGTTTTGCTTTTGCGGCTGCGGTTTTGCGCGATCAGGCTCTAGCAGCGTCCAAGCCGCCAGCCTGGCGAGCCAGTTGGCCGAAATCGACGTCAAAGCAAGGCCCGAGAGGCCGCCAGACGCCGTTTTAGAGCCTCTGGCGAGCCCCTATAGGGTGAAGGTGTTCTTTATTGAACGCCGACGATGATGGTGCGATCGGGCAGCTTAGCTGGTGCCAGGTCAACGCTCCGAAGTCTGTCCTTCCCTACTTTGCATAGTACGGAAAGTGCTTGACAGCCAAGGAAAGTTACACCATAATCAGAAGTTCACTGCGGAGAGGTGCCCGAGTGGCTAAAGGGGGCAGACTGTAAATCTGTTGGCTTACGCCTACGTTGGTTCGAATCCAACCCTCTCCACCAAGAATTGCAAAGCAGTAGTGAGTACCCGGCAGGTGTCGGTGAAGCAGAAAGCGTGGTAACCCGGCGGGTGTAGCTCAATGGTAGAGCAGAAGCCTTCCAAGCTTACGACGAGGGTTCGATTCCCTTCACCCGCTCCAGATTGCCCGGGTTCTTGCAGTTCTAAAAAGCAGCATTCAAGTTTCGCCCATGTGGCTCAGTGGTAGAGCACTCCCTTGGTAAGGGAGAGGTCGGCAGTTCGATCCTGCCCATGGGCACCAAATACCGCACTAGCAATATCGCTACCGACACAGGAGTCGCGAAATGGCAAAGGAAAAGTTCTCGCGGACTAAACCGCACGTGAACGTTGGTACGATCGGTCACGTTGACCATGGTAAGACCACCCTGACGGCAGCAATTGCTACGGTGCTGGCAGCCAAGTTTGGCGGTTCGGCCAAGAAGTACGACGAAATCGACGCAGCGCCGGAAGAAAAGGCACG
>NZ_JBWKVH010000105.1:0-1022 GCF_059421605.1 Cupriavidus sp. GW821-FHT02F09 | reverse complement strand
GAGGGTGAGGACAAATTCAGGCATTGGACAATCGGCGTACGAGCAAACGTGCCTGAGATAGCCAGACCCAGGCGGTTGCGCTGGCGATGCTGCGATCATGATGCATGATCAGGCGGCGCGAGCGTTCGTTCCAGGCATGGGTTCGCTCCACCACCCAGCGCATGGGCAAGGTGGGGAACGTTTGATCCAGCGGCCACAGGGACTGCTGCGCATCGTGCCAATGCCCAGCCTTGGGCGGACGACGCACGATGTGCACATTCAGGCCGTGAGCTTGCTCAAGGGCGGCGGCACAGCGCCCCGCATACGCCGAGTCGGCAAACAGCCGCTGCAACGTGCCGGCCTTGGCGCAAGCTTGAGCCACCACTGTTGGCGCTGCGTCGCGATCTTGCACGCTAGCGCTGGTAATGCAGACCGCCAACAACAGCCCCAGCGTGTCCACCACGATATGTCGCTTGCGCCCTTTGACCTTCTTGCCCGCGTCGTATCCTTGGCCTGCCCCCTGCGGCGAGATCCGGGTCGACTGTGAGTCGATGATGGCGGTTGTGGGCTGGGCCTCGCGCTGGATGCGCCTGCGCCATTGCTGGCGCAGGCGCTCGTGCAACTGCTCGAACTTGCCTTGCGCGCTCCAACGCAGGAAGGCCTTTTGCACGGCCGGCCAGGGTGGAAAGGACTCGCGCGGCAGCATGCGCCAGGAGCAGCCCGTGCGCAGCACGTAGCAGCACGCATCGACCATGCGGCGCCTCTCGTACACCGCAGGTCGTCCCCGATGTCCCTCTGGCCGTTCGAACAGGTTGGCCGCCAGCGCCCATTCAGCATCGGTCAGGCAACTGGTGTACTTGCCAGGATCGGCCGGCTCCAGGCGATGAGAGTCGCTGTAGCCGTAATGCGCGGGCTCACTGGGCTTTGCATAGAGTACTGCGCTGGGTTGCGCAACTCGCTTCAATCCAGCGCGGCGCAAAGCCGCCGCCAGCGTGACTGTGCTGACCCTGGGGCCACCTTGCTCGGCAAGGCCTTGGGCCAAC
>NZ_JBWKVH010000104.1:0-1243 GCF_059421605.1 Cupriavidus sp. GW821-FHT02F09 | reverse complement strand
TGTGGTGGTCAAGTAAACCTGGACACTTTCTCAGGCAGCTTCCACCTTTAAATCCTCGTACTCGGCCGGCGGCATGTTCAACGTGGCCGAGTGCAATCTCTGTTGGTTGTAGAAGAACAGCACATAGTCTGTGATGTCCGCTCGGGCCTCCGCGCGGTCCCGGTAAGTCCGGTCTCGTATGCGTTCCCCCTTCAAGCTACAGAAGAAGCGCTCCACCACCGCGTTGTCCCAGCAGTTGCCAGCGCGGCTCATGCTGGGCGTAATCCCTTCATCGTGTAGCAGCGCCTGGAACGCGAGGCTGGCGTACTGACTACCTTGGTCCGAGTGGAACATCAGCCCTTCGGCCGGCCGTCGGCTCGATAGCGCCAGTCTCAACGCTCTGACCACCAGCTGCGTGTCGGCCGAGGCCGAGTACGCCCACCCAACTACCCGTCGCGAGAACAAGTCGATCACCACAGCCAAGTACAGCCAGCCTTGCTGCGTCCCAATGAAGGTCACATCACCAGCCCATACGCGGTTTGGCTGCGCCACCGCAAACTGCCGATTCAGTCGGTTCGGCGCAATGGCCGAGGACTTCCCGCCCTTCGAGTAGTAGTGCTTGCGTGCCCTCCGGACTGCAACCTGTGCTTCCTGCATCAATCCTCTGGCCTGATGGCGTCCCACGGCGTGGCCTCGTCGCCGCATCTCTTGCGACATGCGGCGGCTGCCGTAGCTTTCTCCGCTTGCCTCGTGGATCAACTTGACCTGATCCACCAAGGCCTCGCGCTGCGCACGCGGCGGCCCTTGCCGGGCCTTCCACGCGTAGTAGCTGCTGCGCGGCATTCCCAGCGTCCTGCACACCACGGCCACTGGCCAGACCTTCTCCGCCTGTTCGATCACTTCGTATTGCGATCGAGTTCCTTGACGAAGAAGGCCGTGGACTTTTTTAGGATGTCGCGCTCGCGCTCCAGTTGGGCCACCTGCCGCTCCAAATCCCGGATGCGGCGCTGATCCGGCGTTAGACTCACCAGGTCACTCGGGCCCGGCTGCACCTTCGCCTGTCGATGTCCCAGCCAGCGTCGAAGCGCCGTCTCCCCGATGCCCAGTGCCTTGGCAGCCTTGGTCACCGTATAGCCCTGCTCTAACACCAAGTTCACGGCCTCTGCCTTGAACTCGTCCGAGAAATCCTTGCGTGCCATCATCACCTCTCTAGTCGACGGGAAGTCTACCTTTTGAGGTGTCCAAGTTCATTAGACCACTACAG
>NZ_JBWKVH010000103.1:0-1496 GCF_059421605.1 Cupriavidus sp. GW821-FHT02F09 | reverse complement strand
AGCCATCAACCTGATCGTGCATGACAGCGTGCACGCCCACCGCGGCTCGATCTCCGCCGAGCATGGGCTGGGCCAGCTCAAGCGCGAGGAAAACCGCCGCTACAAGAGCGGCGTGGAGCTGGCGATGATGCGGGCGATCAAGCAGGCGCTCGATCCCCAGGGGTTGATGAATCCGGGCAAGGTGATCTGACGGGAAACGCGCGCCGGTGGCTTAGCGCGCTGCCGGAATTTCCACGACCTGCCAGCCCTCGTTGCGGTCCGCCAGGAATCGCATCACGGAATCGACGGTGACGGTCCTGATGCGGTCGGAGAAGCGCAGTTCAGTGGGATGATCGTCAAAGGCCACGTTGGCCTTGAACACGCGGCCACCCAGGCGCTTGAACGTACCGATCTTCATCTCGGACGGCTGGTAACCGGCCAGCTTGAGCCAGGCCTGCGCCTGCTCGCGATTGACGATCTTGGCGTCCCTGGCTTCCACGGCTGCCAGCGTTTCCAGCACCCAGGTGTTGGAGTTCTGGTACTGCGTGGAGAATGGGTACGATACCAGGCTGTAGTTGACGTCGTGAACCGAGCGCAGGGCTGCGCCATCCTGCAGGCGCGGCAGCAGGCGATCGGCGATCTGCTTGGGAGGGACGATCAGGACGGCATCGTACGAGAACATATCGTCGAGGAAGAAATTGCCGACGCCCTCGTACCACAGATCCGACTGCGCGGTGCCACAGCTATTGAGCAAATGGGCAATGCGCCAACGCGCGTCCGCCGGGTTGCGGTAGATGATGCCGACGTGGCTGTATTTCAGCCCATAGCTGGACAGGTCCTGCCCCACCCGCCCCACCAGCGCCACGTTGTCCTGGCGCCGTTCCATCTCCGTCGTCACCTTTTGCGCCGTGGCCATGGCCTGGCGCAGCGTCTGCGTGCTGAGCGGCGTGTCTTCGCAGCTCTGCCCCGCCGACGCCAGCAGCGGAACCAGCAGCAAGGCGAGCAAGGCGCCGGTGCGGCTCATCCGGTTCAAGATCATGGCGCGCCCCTTCACGGCTTCGCGGCCGTGGGAACCCGCTCGCGATAAAGCAACGCCTCACCGATCGTATTGGGAATGAAGGCGAGCACCTTGCCTGACACCACCAGCACGGTGCCGGTCGAATCGGCCACGGCGTTCACGGTGGCGCCCACCGACACGCCCAGTTTCTCGAACCCGCTCTTGGCGACCTTGACCGAGGCCTTGCCCGCGGTGCTGACCGAGTCGAGGATCACCTCGACGGTATCCTTCCCGCCCTGCGCAATGCCGGAAACGACAAAGGCACTGCCCATGCCCGCCAGCAAGGAACCCTGCACAGGGCCCGCGCCACCGGTGCTGCCGGCCACGCTGACGACAGGCGCGGCCAGGATCGACAGCGTGCCAACGGAGATCTGCTCCGAGCCGCCCATATTCGTGGACTGCGCACTGGCCGGCGCTACACAGAGCGACGCGCCAACGATGACCAGCAATGCAGAGATCG
>NZ_JBWKVH010000102.1:0-1575 GCF_059421605.1 Cupriavidus sp. GW821-FHT02F09 | reverse complement strand
CAGATTGCTGACGAACCCCACATTTTTCGGAGTGTGGGGTTTTTTGTTTGCGACGGTGCTGGCGTCAGGCCAAGTCGAGACAGGTTGGTGCGATTCTGGTCAGACGGCCCAGAATGGCGCGCAGACCCCGTCGTAGGCCCGGGATGAGCCTCCATTGACGTAAAAAAAGGCGCGCGAGCACCAGGGCAATCTTCTTGATGTTCTGTGCAGCAGCGGCCAGCAAGCATTGCTCGGCGGCCTTGCGCAGCCCGCGCATGCGGGCATAGCGATGGCCGTGCAGTTCCTTCGCGTCGGCAAAGCTGCGCTCCACCGTCTCCTTACGCCGGGCATAAATGCGTTTGCCCCGCTCAGTCAGCCGCCTGGCGTCCACGCGCTCCTTGTCGCGCTCCCAGACATGGCGCACCACCACCTTGATCGCATTCGCACTGTTCGTGCACTGAGACCGCACCTCACAAGCACCGCACTGCCGAGGATCGGACTTGTATTCACGGTAGCCCTGTCGGTTGGTCGTGCTGTATGGCAGCTCGCGTCCTTGCGGGCAGACATAGACGTTGCGATAGGCATCGTATTCGTACTCGCGCTTGTAGAACGTGCCCGGCTTGTGGTTCGGCCGGCGATAGCCCATTACCCCGTCGATGCCCCGGCTCTCGAGGCCGTGACAGACTAGCGGCGTGAAGTAACCGGCATCCAGACCGACCGCCTGCACCTCAAAGCCAAAGCGCTCACGTTGCCGGTCCAGCCGCTCCAGATAGGGCTGGCTGTCGTGCACCGAGGCGGGTGTGACATGCGTGTCCGTGATGATCGCGTGCTTGGCGTCTACCGTCCGGTGGTCCAGGTAGAAGAACCCCTTGGGCTTGTCATCGCGCACCATGTACCCGCTCTCGGGGTCCGTGCGGCTGACCTTGATCTCTTTGGTCGGCGGCGAGCCACCTGCATCGTCGTCGCGCTTGAGCGGCTTCTTGCCGTGCGCGGCCCGGTCCACGTCGATGGCCGCATCCAGCTCGGCCAGGTAGGCCGACGGCGTTTGCTGGACCTCGACCACGTCGTACTTGTTCTTGTTGGCGTTGGCCTTCAAGTGCGTGCTGTCGGTGTACAGCACGCGCCCATCGACCATGCCGTGCCCCATCGCCTGGCGCACGATCTCGTCGAAGATCTCTTGATAGATCGTGGTGTCGGTGAAACGACGGCGCCGGTTCTGCGAGAAGGTGGAGGCATCCGGCACCTTGTCGGTCAGCCGGAAATCGGCAAACCAGCGGTAGGCGACGTTGACCTGGACCTCGCGCATCAACTGCCGCTCGCTGCGAACGCCGTACAGGTAGCCGATGAATAGTAGCTTGAAGAGCACCACCGGATCGAGCGCCGGGCGACCGTTGTCGGCGCAGTACAGGTGTGCGACCTTGGCTCGAATGAACTCGAAATCGACTGCGGCGGCGATCTTGCGCAACAGGTGATCGGCGGGAACCAAGGATTCCAGCGTCACCATCTCCAGCTCGTGCTGGTAAGGGGCGGGTGCTCTTAGCATCGCTCCATTATGAACAAAGCCTCCCGCGTTGGGGAGGCTTTGTCAGCAATCTG
>NZ_JBWKVH010000101.1:0-1652 GCF_059421605.1 Cupriavidus sp. GW821-FHT02F09 | reverse complement strand
ACTTCTATGGGGCGTTGGAAGTCAAGCACCTATTGCTGTGTTTTCCGTTCAACAGTTATCTCCTGTTGAGACGCGCTGCAAGTTATCCACGGCTGGTCAGCGGGTCGTCTGTCACGACCACGACGCTGGCCAGCGGTGGGGTAACTTGCACGACAAAGGCGCGTGGTCTCAGTTTGGTGTCCTTTCAATATCCCGTGACTTAAACGGGATGGAGGTCGGAGTGTCTGATACCTGGGCAGTTGCCCGGTCCAACTTCTATCCGTGCCGGCGCCAGGCCGGTCACCACATACCGCATGCGCAAAGCGCTGGAACACTCCCTTACCGACGCGCCCCATCTAAAACTACGATTACCAGTCGGGTAATCCTCCTACTGTCCGGGCGCGCTAACCTTCAAACCGTTAGTCGACTGACGCTGGAGACTCAGTTCACGAGGCATTGCCGGCGACCGACTTGAGCCTTGCCCCGAGCGGAATCTCGCCATACTCCAGGTAGCGCCACAACGCGATCGCCAGACGGCGCGCGAGGGCGACAATGCCGATGCGTCGCGAACGCTTCCCGGCGCCGGCAAATCGTTGTCTAAACCATTGACTCAACTGGGTTGCCGGCTGAAAGCGCAACCAGCTCCATGCGAGCTCCACCAGCAGCCACCGCGCCCGTTTGTTGCCCGCCTTGCTGATGCCCTGTTCGACTTCGCTGGTGCCGCTTGCATAAGGGGTCGGCGCCAGGCCCAGACAGCCGGCGAGTTCACGGCGATTGTGGAACTGCCGCCAGCCAAACAGTTCCTTGACCAGGGTCCATGCACTGCCAGTGCCGATACCTGCAAGCCGCGTCAGCACGGCGATCGCGGGTTGTGTCCCGCCGTGGACTTGGTGGTTCTGGAGCGTCTCCAGTGTCCTGATCTGCTTGGCGACGAGTAACAGCCGCTCGAACTCGCGTTCAATCTCGGCGCGCAAACTTGGCAAGAGCTGCGCAGCATGCTGGGCCCACCAGCATGTCCACGAGCGCCCACCGATGTGTTCGGGCCGTAGGTTGTGCAACACCAGCAGCGAGCGGATTCGGTTGCTGTGGGCGGTGCGCTCCTGGCGCAGGCGTCCGAGCTCGCGATGCACGCGCCGCTCATCTTCCTGCTCTTCGGTTGGGACCCGCGCGACTGCCCACACTCGCCGCTCGCCCGCGTAGTAACGCATCAGCATCGACAACAGCTTGTCGCTGTCGAGCCGGTCGGTCTTCGCACGGCGCGCCCGCCGGTTCACTTCGATACTGGCGGAATCGACCACCAGGTTGACGATGCCGTGTGTGCTGAGCCAGCGGTGCAGCCAGAATCCGTCCCGACCGGCCTCATAGCAGGAGCGCACCGGCGCATCGGCGGGCAGATGACACCGGGCTTTGGCCTTGGCGATTGCCGTCAGGACTGATGTCATGTCACCGGCCGCCACCGAGCATCGGCTCGGCCCGCGCACGCCGTCGCCCAGCGACAGCTTCCAGCTCTTGTCGCCCAGTTCGAAGGCGATGTACAGCCAGCCGGTGATCGTCGTATTCTGCCCGTGAAGGGCTGTGTCAGACGCGTCCATTTGCGTGCTCCTCGAGAAACGAGACTTGGAATCTTCGTTTTACTCCAGGGGGCTTACCTCCGCGGCCCTTCATAGTATCTA
>NZ_JBWKVH010000100.1:0-1657 GCF_059421605.1 Cupriavidus sp. GW821-FHT02F09 | reverse complement strand
CGGCGTGTGTCAAGGTAGTTGTCGCCTCAGCCGTTA
The DNA here is from genome assembly GCF_059421605.1 of Cupriavidus sp. GW821-FHT02F09. NCBI lineage: Bacteria > Pseudomonadati > Pseudomonadota > Betaproteobacteria > Burkholderiales > Burkholderiaceae > Cupriavidus > Cupriavidus sp. GW821-FHT02F09. The sequence goes on along the minus strand of NZ_JBWKVH010000100.1, from coordinate 1,621 downwards.
CGCTGCTTGCTTGTAATTCTCTCCGTTTTGCTGCGCTCGCTCCGGGTTCAGGTACACAGCATCTGGTAGTTCCCAGTTGCGGATGCCCGTGGTCCAACGCTGCGGATTCCGGGCGCGCACAACTTCATACAGTGCCGTTCTCTGCGCCAACAGAGCGGTGGCTGTGCCCTGATGCCGCTGGTTGGGCGTGACGTATTTCAGGCTGCTGTGTCGGTGCTCGTCGTTGTACCAACGCACGAAGCGCAGCACCCAGTCACGCGCTTGTTCCAGGCTATCGAACGGGCGTTCCGGCCACATCGGGCAGTACTTCGCCGTGCGGAACAGCGCTTCGGCATAGGCATTGTCGTTACTCACCCTGGGCCGGCTGTAGGATGGCACCACCCCTAGGTCATACATTGCTGCCAGCATGGTGGCCCCTTTCATGGCCTTGCCGTTGTCCGAGTGCAGCACCAGCGGACGACCCGCTGTCTGCTCCCGCAAACAGCCGTGCATCAGCAGGCGGCTGGCGTGCTCAGCCGTCTGGCTCTCATACACCTCGTTGGCTACCAGCTTGCGGCTGTAGATGTCCTTCATCATGTACCAGTAGAAGAACTTGCCCTTGACCGTAGTCGGCAGCCAGGTGATGTCCCAACACCACACCTGATTCGGACCCGTGGCCCGGTGCGTCGTCAGCGGGCGCGTGCACGGGGCCTTGCTGCGGCCACGCCGACGGCTTTGTCCCGCTTCATGCAGCACCCGGTAGATCGTCGATACCGATCCCACGTAGATGCCCTCATCCGCCAGCTTTGGCACGATCTGGTGCGGCGTCAGGCTCGCATAACCTGGCTGGTTCGCCGCCCTCAGCACCGCCTGCCGTTCTGATTCGCTGAACTTGTTGGCCGGTGCATCACGACGCGCTTCAAGCCGCCCGTCGGCGGGGGCTTGCCGCCAGCGCTGCATGGTCCGCTCGGTCAAACCAAGCGCCTCGCACGCCTTCGCCTGACGGGCCCCGGCGCCTACGGCTTCATCGATCAACTCTATGGCTTCCAAGCGATCCGGGGTGCTGATCAGTCTTCCTCGTCCCGTCCCCAGATCGCTGCGGCTTTTTTTTGCAAGACCAGCAGTGCCGCCGTCTCCGCCAGCGCCGCATTCTTGCGCTTGAGCTCGCGTTCCAGTTCACGCACTCGCCCACGCGCCGCTTCGTCTTCCCGCCGCTGCGCCAACGTTCGCTTGACGGGGGTAGCCGCATTGGCCTGCTCGCACGCCTCACGCCATTGCTGAATCTGCTCCGCCCGGATGCCCTTTGCGCGGCAGTACTCCGACAGCTCCGCTTCGCTTAGCGGCGCTGTCTCCAACACAACGCGAAACTTGTCCGCGCTGGACCATTGATCACTCTGCTTTCCGTCACCCGGCACAATTCTTCCTGCTTCTCTCGCCATCCTGCGCCAAGTCCGCAAGGTCACTGTCGTGATCCCTGTGGCCTTGGCCAACTCCACTATCGACCGGTTCAGCGGCGGCATCATCTGCTCCACCACCCATTCCCGATGCTCGATTGCATATCGTGTCATCACCTATTCGCACACCGCCCTCCATTTTGCTTCACCAAGGAGACGGAGACGACAAGTATCCTGACATGGAGGGC
>NZ_JBWKVH010000099.1:0-1697 GCF_059421605.1 Cupriavidus sp. GW821-FHT02F09 | reverse complement strand
TGGGTCGAGGCCGTGTGGAAACGTCTCTCGAATCGCACCAATGCGCATCCCCTCCGGAGCGTAGCCTGCCTTATCGAATTTTCGGCCAATCCGGTCGTGGGTGGCGTCGAAATGGGGGCGAACAGCGTTCATGGGCCCCTGAGAACGGTCTTCAGCCACATTTTTTGGGTGCAAATGGGTGCTTACGCACCCACCAGGCGCATGGCCTTCATTGTCTTCGAGAACCCGAGAATTCGAAGGACGCGCTTCAAGTTGTACGCCAGAACATGCAGGCTCATTTCAGTACCTACATTCGGTAGCGTGCGCGTCAGGAAGTGAGTGTAGCCCATCCAATGTTTGAAGGTTCCGAAGACATGCTCGACGGTTCGCCTACGAACCGTCATGGCATCTGGTGTCTTGTCGAGCCGGCGCTGGACGGCCTCCAGCACTTCCTCATGCTCCCATCTTGAGATGCGCCGGTACGGACTCGGCGTGCATTGAGACCGCATCGTGCACTGAGGACAAGCACTACTCCAATAGCGGCGTAGCTGCAGTCCATGCTCTTCTCTGGTGAAGCGGTATATCGCACGTTCGCCGGCGGGACATTGATATTCATCGTCTCGGGCAATGTAGATGAAGTCCGCCCGATCAAATCGACCTCCCGCCTTCGCGCTGGATGTCGTTGGCTTGGGCAAGATGGCAGCAATGCCCGTATCCGCGCACGCCTTAATCTCCTGCGCACTGAAGTAGCCACGATCAGCTATGGCCTTGAGCCTGGTCTTACCCATCGCATCGCGAGCGGCTCGAGCCATCGAGTTGAGTTGCGCTCGATCATTGCCAATATTGGTGACCTCATGAGCTACGATCAGATGGTGCTTGGCATCTACGGCCATCTGTACGTTGTAGCCGACCATTCCAGAGCCCTTGCCACTTGTCGCCATCGAGCGCGCATCAGGATCGGTCATCGAGATCTGACCATCTGGCAGCGTCTTGAGCTCTTCCTTTATCTGGTCAAGGCTATGCATCTGCTGACGCAGTTGCGCAATCTTCTCGCGCAGTCGAGTTGTTTTGAGTTCTATCTCCGCCGGCTGCGTGCGATCGGCAGTCTCCAGCGCGCTCAGATACCGCTGGATGCTCTCTTCGATTTGCTGCTGGCGCTTGTCGACCTTGCCAGCAGTGAAATTGCGGTCCCGAGTATTGACTGCCTTGAACTTGCTACCGTCGATGGCGACCAGGGCCTGCGAGAACAGCTTTAAATCGCGGCACAGAACCACGAAACGATGGCAGACATTGCGAATGCCCGTGCTGTTGTCCCTGCGGAAATCTGCAATCGTCTTGAAGTCCGGCGCCAGTCGACCGGTCAGCCACATCAGCTCTATATTGCGTTGGCATTCACGTTCCAGACGGCGGCTGGACTGGACCCGGTTGAGGTAGCCATAGATGTATATCTTCAACAGGACGGCAGGATGATATGAGGGGCGACCTGTAGTCGAAGGATTGGCACCCTCGAACCCGAGCGACTCGAGATCCAACTCTTCAACAAACGCGTCGATGATCCTGGCGGGGTTATCCTCGGCGATGAAATCATCGAGGCATTCTGGAAGCAGCGTAGCTTGCTTGCGGTCCTCTCCCTCTATGAATCGCTTCATTCGGTCCCCCAATCTGAATGCGTTGATCCAGTCTAGGTGATCGAGACGTTTTCACACACCCTCGGTCGG
>NZ_JBWKVH010000098.1:0-2678 GCF_059421605.1 Cupriavidus sp. GW821-FHT02F09 | reverse complement strand
TCCATCGGGAACTGGTCGGTACGGTCGATCTCGGCCGCGCGCGGCGCCAGTTCGGCCTGCGCCCAGTTGCGCACGGTGTCGCGCAGCATCTCGATGTCTTCGCCCAAGTCGAATTTCAGGCCTGGCAGCTCGGTCGTTGCGATCATGGCGGTCTCCTGATGGAATCGGTCTTGTTGTTTTGTTTGCTTTGTCGTTTGTGGTCAAACGTGGTCCAGCGTGCGCACCACGCACAAGGTCATCAGCATGGTGGCCACCGCCTTGCGCACGCCGGCGGTCTCGCTATACACGTCGCCCTGCGCCACGATCAAGGTACGGCCGGGCTTGAGCACGCGGCCCACCGCCACCAGCCGCTCGCCCTGGGCGGGTGAGAGCAGATTGATCTTGTACTCGGCGGTCAGCCCGGCCTCGCCGTCCCCCACCATCGACAGTGCGGCGTAGCCGCACGCGCTATCGGCCAGCGCGCCGACGGCGCCACCGTGGAAGAAGCCGTGCTGCTGGGTCACGCCCTCGGACCACGGCATAGCGATCTCCACCTCGCCCCACATGACCCGCGTCAGCGCCGCGCCGAAGGTGGTCATCAGGCCCTGGCGGGAGAAGCTGGTGGCAATGGCATCCGCGCGCTCGGCGGACAACGGCGTGGCATCGACAGCTTGAGGCATGGGCTTTCCTTGTTTGAGAAGCTATTCTATTGACGTTTACGTAAACGTCAATCAAATCAAATACGGCAGCTGTAATAATGCCTCATCAGGCACTTTTCACGACGGTCGGTGGCACTTCGCACGCATGTGTCGCCAGCAACGCCCGGCACTGCCGCTCGTGTTGATCGATCTCGGCAAGCTGCGCCTGCAGGTCCTCGAGCTGGCGCTCCAGTGTGCCGCGGTGATGCGCCAGCGAATGCAGGAAGCGCTCCAGCTGCGGTGCGGTGTCTCGCGGCGATTCATACAAGTCGAGAATCTCGCGGATTTCGTTGAGCGTCAGCCCAAGTCGCTTGCCCCGCACGGTGAGCTTCAGGCGCGTGCGCTCGCGCCCGTTATAGACGCGCTTGCGCCCGGTCGGCCCTTCGCGCTCCGGTGACAGCAAGCCCTGGTCCTCGTAGAAACGGATCGCACGCGGCGTCACGTCGAACTCGCGGGCGAGATCGGTGATGGTGTAGGTTGGCGTGGCTGGCGAGTCTGGCATGGTGGCCCGGTAAAAAAGTGAACGGTCGTTCGGTATGGAATGAAGTTTTCGCTTAAGATGGAAAAAGCCCGCTCCTATTGACGTTAACGTTAGCGTCAAGCAAGGCTGCTGGCAACCGCGATATGCAACCGTGACAACGAGAAAGCCCGCCTGCGCGCGGCACCGCGCGCACAGGGCTTCAGACCCGAGAGACTCCTCATGAACGCACTCGAACACGAACTCCAATACCCGTTTGGCGAAACCCTGCCCGAAGGCGGCGCGCGGCAGCAGGTGGCGCCCGGCGTCTACTGGCTGCGCATGCCGCTGCCCTTCGCGCTGGACCACATCAACCTGTGGCTGGTGCGCGACCGCCTTGAAGGCCGCGACGGCTGGACCATTATCGATTGCGGCGTCACCAACGACACCATCAAGGCGCACTGGGAAACCGTATTCGCCAACGAGCTCGACGGCCTGCCCGTGCTGCGCGTGCTGGCCACCCACTGCCACCCCGACCACATCGGGCTGGCGCACTGGCTGTGCAAGCGCTGGGACGCCCGCCTGTGGATGAGCCTGGGCGACTACATGAACGCCCGCGTGATGGGCGGCGGCAGCGGCGTCGGCTCCAACGCCGGCGGCGACTTCGCGGCCAGCCACTTCGCCCGCCACGGCCTGACGGACCCCGACAGCCTGGAAAAGCTGCGCGCACGCAAGAGCTACTACCCGTCGCTGGTGCCCGACCTACCCACCCAGTACCGCCGCATGATGGACGGCGATACCGTGCATATCGGCACCGACCCGGCCAGGTCCGGCTGGCGAGTGATCACTGGCTTCGGGCACGCGCCCGAGCACGTAGCGCTCTACAACGCCGCCTTGAATGTGCTGATTTCCGGCGACATGGTGCTCCCGCGCATCTCCACCAATGTCAGCGTGTTCGACATGGAGCCGGAAGCCAATCCGCTCAAGCTATACCTGGACTCCCTGGGCAAGTACGAGCCGCTGCCCGAGGACGTGCTGATCCTGCCGTCGCACGGGCGGCCGTTCCGGAACCTGCATACCCGGATCCGCCAGTTGCGCGAACACCATGTGGAGCGGCTTGCCGAGACGCGGGTGGCCTGTGAGGAGAAGGCCTGCAATGCGCATGACATCGTTGGCGTGATTTTCAACCGGCAGTTTGATATTCACCAGATGACGTTTGCCATGGGCGAGGCGCTGGCGCACTTGCATGTGTTGTGGCATGCGGGGGAGGTGAGGCGGGAGGTTGGGGAGGATGGGGTTGTTAGGTTTCGGGTTTAAGGGTTAGGGGGTACTGGTGGGGTTTTGCTGCTGCGCCGCTTGCTGAAACTGCGACTGCAAAATCATCTTAAAATTCAAAGGCTTAACTGCAAAATCAACTGCAGTTTCACCGCCCCTGCGGGGCGGCGACCTACTTTCTTGTCTTGCCAACGGCGTGTGTCAAGGTAGTTGTCGCCTCAGCCGTTACGCTGCTTGCTTGTAATTCTCTCCGTTTTGCTGCGCTCGCT
>NZ_JBWKVH010000097.1:0-2746 GCF_059421605.1 Cupriavidus sp. GW821-FHT02F09 | reverse complement strand
CCGCACTTTGGCGCTCGTGTGGCAGGAAGACTTGCACTGCAAAGCCGATGTGATAGCGTGTCGTGTGTCCATGCTATCTGACTACCGTGATGGAGCTTACCCTCGAACAAGTAAAAGAGATCTATCGAGACGCAATTGACCCGAAGGCACGTGACGGCGAAGGTCTCGATTGGTGGGCGTCAGTTGCGGCAGATGTGTTGGCCGTGGTCGACGCACCAAGCATCAGGGGTGCGGCCGACCGCCTCGCTTGGTGGCATTCTGAATGGGAGTGGGAACAGATCGGAGATTCTGCTTCGGCAACCGCCAAGCGGATACGTTGTTCAGCGCAGCGCCTAAGGTTGCGATAGCGCAGGCTCCCTGTATGAGGGTGTCCAACTCAGCGCTTACGTCGCAGGCAGAAGTTCATGCGCGACTGCCCAGGGCAGCAGTTCATCGATCCGGTTGATCGGATGATCGGCGATGTGGCTCAGCACGTGACGCAGGTATGCCTCGGGGTTGAGGTTATTGAGCTTCGCGGTGCCGATGAGGGTGTACATCGCGGCGGCACGTTCGCCGCCGCTATCAGCGCCCGCGAACAAGAAGTTTTTGCGGCCTAAGGCAACGGCGCGCAACGCGCGCTCCGCGCTGTTGTTGTCGATCTCCAGACGCCCATCGTTGGCGTAGCGCGTGAACGCCTCCCAACGCTTGAGCGTGTAGAGGATGGCCGCCGTGGTATCGGACTTGCGCGAGAGCTTGCTCGCCGTCTCCTCCAGCCAGGTCTTGAGCGTCGCGAGTCGCGGTACAGCCTCGCGTTGCCGGATCTCCCGGCGCAGGTCTGGTGGCTGCCCTCGGATCTCGCGCTCGATGTCATAGAGTTCGCCGATGCGCGCCAACGCCTGCTCGGTGACGGCATTGGGGCGCACCGCATGCAACTCGTGGAACTTGCGTCTGGCGTGCGCCCAGCAAGCGGCTTCTTGCACTCGCCCCGTTTCATAGACCGCGTTGAAGCCAGCGTACGCATCGGCTTGCAAGGTCCCGGCGAAGGATCGGAGATGGTGTTGAGGATGTTCGCCCTTGCGATCGGGCGAGTAGGCGAACCACACTGCGGGTGGCGCGGCATCGGCCGATGGCCGGTCATCACGCACATAGGTCCACAGCCGTGCCGTCTTCGTCTTTCCATTACCCGGCGCCAGTACGGGGATCGGCGTATCGTCGCCATGCACCTTGTTGCCTCCCATCACATAGCGTTGGACGGCGGCCACCAGCGGGCTGAGCAATGCCGAGCAGCCTCCGACCCAGTCGCCCAGTGTCGACTCGGGCAGATCGATCCCTTCACGTTCCCAACGAACGCTCTGACGATACAAGGGCTGGTGGTCGCAGAACTTTGAGACCAGCACGTTGGCCAGCAAGCCCGGGCCAGGGATGCCGCGGTCGATGGGACGGCTGGGCGCGGAGGCCTGCACGATGCGATCGCAGCCAGTGCAGGCGAGCTTCACGCGGCGATGTCGGATGACACGTAGTCGTGCCGGCACGACTTCGAGCTGCTCCGAGACGTCCTCACCCAAGACCTTGAAGGCGCCACCACATGCGCAACACGTGGTCTCTGCTGGCGCGTGAACGACGTCATCACGTTCCAGGTGCGCCGGTAGCGGGTTGCGTCCACCGTTGCCATGGGCAGTGCGCGCGCGAGGCGCGCTTGCCGCGGCGACGCCTTCATCCGTCTGCAGTTCTTCGAGCTTGAGTTCGAGCTGCTCGATCTGCCGGTCCAGCTTCTCAGACCTGTGGCCGTACTGCTGGCGCTTGAGCTTGGCAATCAGCAGCTTGAGGTGTTCGATCTCGATCGCATGATCGCGCAGTGCGCTGTCTCGCGCGATGATCATCGCCTTCAACGTGGCGATGTCATCGGGAAGCGTGGCGGGGTCTGTCGGCATGCACAGCAGTGTAGGAAGCAACGCATCTGTTTACAAGGCGAGTGTCGGGCGCCAGGTGCGTTCCGGCTTGCGCCAGTCGATGCCTTCGAGAAGCATCGATAGCTGTGCGGGCGTGAGGTGGACCTTGCCGCTGTCAGCCTGCGGCCAGACGAAGCGGCCTCGCTCTAGGCGCTTGGCCAACAAACAGAGCCCGTCTCCACTCCACCACAAGACCTTGATGAGGTCGCCGCGCCGGCCGCGGAACACAAAGACGTGCCCGCTGTATGGGTCTTCGGACAGCGTGGTCCGGGCCCTGGCCACCAACCCGTTGAAGCCGCAGCGCATGTCGGTGATCCCCGCAGCCACCCACACACGTGTTCCCACTGGCAAGCCGATCACCGTAGTGCCTCGATGAGCTCGCGCAGACCGTCCACGCCGACATCGTGCAACACAATCCTGCCCCTGGGCAGATGAAGCTCAACGGTCGTTATCGTTCCAGACGACGCTCGTTGCGGGGGGGAACTGGCTGTCGGAGCGATGCACACCGGAACGAACTCCACGGCCGCCTGGGCAATCGGTCCATACGTGCCTTGTTCGTACTCGCGCCGCCACCTGGCCAGTTGAATGTGGTTAAGGCCGTGCTCGCGCGCGAAGCGCGCCAGTGACATCGGGGACGACAGCAGCGCCTGCACTATCTGGCATTTGTACTCCGCTGAGAAGCGGCGCCTCGGTTCCCGGCGATAACCACTTTCCTGATCCTTAGCAGACGCTGACATAGGTCCCCACTTATCGATAGGTGGGGACCTATTGTGCTTATCGGTGCTTCAGTGTCTAGACGGTCATGACCGGGTGCTTAC
>NZ_JBWKVH010000096.1:0-3902 GCF_059421605.1 Cupriavidus sp. GW821-FHT02F09 | reverse complement strand
TCTTCGTCGGTGACGAACGGCACATCGAGGAACTTCGCGCCCAGCGATTCGATCTGCTCCTTGACGGCGGGACGCACGTCGGAAGCCTCGATCACCGCGCCCAGCCGCTTGGCGGTGGCGATGGCCTGCAGGCCGGCCACGCCGGCGCCGAGGATCAGCACGCGCGCCGCCTTGACGGTGCCGGCGGCGGTCATCAGCATGGGCATGAAACGCTGGTAATGGTGGGCGGCAACCAGCACTGCCTTGTAGCCTGCGATATTGGCCTGCGAGGACAGCACGTCCATGCTCTGCGCGCGCGTGGTGCGCGGCGCCGCTTCCAGCGCGAACGCCGTAAGCGTGGCGCTCGCCATGCGGGCGTTGTTTTCTGCGTCGAAGGGATTGAGCATGCCGACCAGCACGGCGCCCGGCGTCATCAGCGCGAGTTCGGCATCCACGGGGGCGCGCACCTTGAGCACCAGCTGCGCGCCGAAGGCCTGCACCGCCGTGCCGATGGTGGCGCCTACGGCTTCGAACGCCGAGTCCGGCACGCTGGCGCGCACGCCGGCTCCCGACTGGACGATGACCTGATGGCCCTGGGTCACGTACTTCCTGACCGTCTCCGGGGTGGCGGCGACACGAGTTTCTCCTACCCGCGATTCTCGCGGGATACCGATGTACATCTATACTCTCCTTAGCCTGCGCGCTGCTTGCCTGCACTGGCGGAACATGATCGCGCGGGCAATTGCATAGTGGATTCGGAACGCCGCCATCCCTGGCGATGGCTGGGATGGCCTTGCGTCGCGCTGGATGACGAAATGCAGTCAGCGGGTTCTCGCTGACTGCGGAGGAAGCGCGCTCCATGTGTGCGCGATGCGTGTCGGCACCGCAGCGCCGACATCGGCTTATTTCTCGACCAGTCCACGTAGCGAAATGCTTCCGATGTTCATCCCCTCTCGATATCGTGCACCAGGTCTGCGGAACGACTAGGGTTCACTGTCCAGCCGCGGCGCGCGCAAAGTCGGCGCGCCGACCTTCCAAAGCAGCACTCAGGCCCTCGCGGAATTCGGGGCTCGACATCGCGAGTGCCTGGCCGAAGCCTTCGAATGCGAACATATCGGTCAGCGATGTCTCAAAGCTGCGCGCTATCAGCGTCTTTGCAAGCCCCATCACGTCGGCCGGACCGCTTGCCAGGCGCGCAGCCTCTTCCAGGCCGGCCGCCTCAACCTGTTCGTCGGACACCACCTTCGCGACCAGTCCCAGATCGAGCGCTTCTGTCGCCGACATCGTCGCTCCGCTGAACAGGAATTTCTTCGCGCGCGCCATGCCGATCAGGCGTGGCAGGTGGTACATCATGCCAATATCAGGTACCGCGCCCAAGCGGAAGAAGCCAGAGACAAACTTCGCACCCTCGCCCGCGATCACCACGTCTCCGGTCAGAGCCAGCCCCATGCCACCGCCTACGGCGTGCCCCCTGACGCCGACGACGACTGGCTTGTCCAGCGTGATCAGCGGCGTCAACCAGCGGCTAAGGCCACGGAAGCGCCGATGTACGGGCCACGGATCGCATGCCGTTTGCAGCATCCTCAGGTCCCCACCCGAGCAGAACGTCGGGCCCTCGCCTGTGAGAAACACCGCGCGCACCGCGCGCTCGCGCTCGGCGTGCTCGATTGCACCGCCAATCTGCTCGCGCAGCTCGGTCGTCAGCGAATTGCGATTCTCCGGGCTGTTTAGCCGGATCACGAGTACAGATCCCTCCATTTCCGTGACTACCATCTGCTTGCTCATTTGCGCGTCTCCGTGCATGTGTTCGGTCAATGACAACGTGTATCTGCAAGTGCCGTGCCACAAGCGGTTTCATTTTCGGTCGTGGGGCCATATCGCCTGCCGGCCGCCAAAATTCGCGAAGTCGCAAGGTCGCGCCGCAGCGAGGGGAAGCACTTCGGGTGGTCGTTTTGTCTCCCTTGAGAACACATCGGTGTCCGCCGAGTACATCAGCCAGGATCCTGTTCGGTCGCCGGCTGATAGTGCTGCGGCCAGAATCGCAGCACTACTTCGCGATGCCTACCATAGGCGTAGCAGCTGTCGAGCTTCACGGGGACTTTGCTTGTGTCAACGGATGTCTGTCCTTCGCGGCGTGCACCAGCGATCCCCTGGAAGGTTGTCGTTGCCATGGGGATGAGCATCTCCATCAAGTGGGTGCAGCTCGCCGAACCGCGGAGGCGCTCCTTCACTTTGGATGACCATCCGGAAGCAATCCTTTCCCCTATAAGCACCGACAAAGTGGATTCCGCTTCCTTGCAGAGTGGGTACGGCGTGGAGTCGGACGATGCCTCGATCGCTCGCAAAACAAATGCATCGTCCACGGTCAGTCGGATCCAGAGATCGTGCAGCGGCTCACCGGCAGGCAAGGGAACGGGAGTCTGGACGCGGGCGAAGGCGAAGGGCTTTGTATCAACAAGGCGCGCTTCGATATCGTAGAGGCCGTCGTCGCGGACGTACGCTTTCATATCGATGACGCGATGGTGTATCTCTCGACGCGGGACAGAGACCGATAGGGGCATTCCAGGGACCTCATTCATTTGGCGTTGTTCGGAGCGCTGCGCCCATCCCGATTGCCTGGCGGTTCGCGATGAGCTGGCGATTGGGTGAGGGTCAAGCAGGCAAGAACCGTGCCCAAGAACGATTGCCCGACAGGAGGCTCCGAGGCGCCTATCCTGCCACTTCGGTGTGTTCAATTGTTCTCTGTAACGACAGGCCGGATTGTGTCTGCTGAAAACTGCTCGAGCAGGCTGTTGGTTCGGGGAAGGGGCTGCATCTGGATGTCAGCGGCCCGCGGGCCGTGCATGCGCTGGTCCAATCGAATGCGAAGGCGTCGAAGGGCGTGGAACGCGCAGGCACCGGGCTACCGCCCAGAGGAGAAGCCGTTCGGTCAAGGGGGTCAGCCGCAGTATGACTCATCGCCATTGACTCCTGGCAAAGACCCCCCAGCATCGCCATGATGTTTCGTGCGTCATGGTCCGGCTCGCTTGTGGTTGCTGGTGCGCCGAGACCCCTACCCCGTAGCTTGCTCAGCCAGTGCTCCAGTTGGGGGCAGAGATACCGCTGCGACTTTGAGTAATAGGAGATAATCTCGCGAACGACTGCACCGAGATGCCAAATTGGTCGTAGACGGCGTTTTCCAGGTGACAGCGATCGGAGAATCCGTAGTGGGCGCACGCGAGCTCGGGTGCTGACGTGAGGAGATCGAACACAAAGCGAGAGAGGCGCTGTGTCCTGACCACTTGCCGGAAGCTCTCACACTCTTGCAGGAGCTTCCGCGAAAGCTCCGCGCAGTTGAGATTGCCAAGAAGGGCCGCGGCAGACGAAAGGCGCCAGTCTGCCTGTGGCGCTGCAAATACGGCACTGGCAATGCCCGCGGTCACAGGTTTTCGTTTCCGCACGGCGTCTATTGAAAGGTTGACGGCTCCATGGCTTTCGCCAGAGTCGATGGAATCAGAGCCAGGGGGGGGCGCTGGCGCCAGTGTCAAGACCAGCTTCACTTGACTGCGCAAGGTCAGCGATATCTCTTGCAGGGCGGGCAGTACGCGATAGTCGCCATGACGCAGCGTCCGCATGAAGCCTTGGATCGAAACATCGCAGATGCCCGTCTCGACTTCGATGCGGATTGGGAAGGGAAACCGCAAGTTCCGGATATGAACGATCTCGACGTCGAGACCGATCAGACTCACCCGCTTGCGAATGAATGCAAGTGAGGTACCGACCGGTCGTTTATCGCTTGCGCACGGCAATCCAAGCGGGGAGGCCATGGGGACCTATCGCTCTTCGGCGAGCAGCGACAGGCCGAGGCCGGCGCGGCGCCACAGCCACGGGCTGGGGCGGTAGCGCATGTCGCCGGTCAGGCGTTCCAGGTTGCGCAGCACGGT
>NZ_JBWKVH010000095.1:0-4305 GCF_059421605.1 Cupriavidus sp. GW821-FHT02F09 | reverse complement strand
CTTTGCAGTGCAAGTCTTCCTGCCACACGAGCGCCAAAGTGCGGTTCGTCAATACGGTATTGGCCGGGCCGTTACCATTTAGCCGCATAAATTTGCATAGAAACTTGCGCCCCGTAGCCTGCCTGCAGCCGCAGCCGTGGCGCGGTTTCCGGGACCTGTGCAACTGCAGAAAAACCACTCGATGAAGCGAGCGGGCGAGGCGGGGTCTCAACCGCGCGCCGGGGGCAAGCTCCTCATCATCGGCAAAATTTCATAATATGGGAAGGAACGAGAAGGCACCGCAACGCGGCTGGGACGCGGCACAGGGGCCGCTGGCGGCACAGGCTCGCATTGGGGTAAGAGCGTCGTGTACGCGCGAGAACGTGCGGGAAACAATGCCGCTAGCCGGGAAAGGCGCTGAGCGCGTGGCTCCGCTCTGAAGAATGTGGCGAACCGTACAGACTGCAGCGGGACACGGCGTAAGCATGTCGATAGCAAGGACGTGGGCCATTTGCGATGGACACTGCACAAACATCGATCCAGCAGCAGTGATGCGGCCAGATGTCACACCCCTGTCCAACCAATCACGCCGAAAGCGGCCATTTCAGGCGGGGCCTCGCCACTATAATCAGCCACCCATTTTCACGGCACAACATGTCCTTCACCCATCGGCTCGTCTTCTGGCTCGCGCTGCTGGGTATGGCGTTGCACTCGCCATGGCCACCGATGGTCCACGGGCAAGCGGCCGGGGGAACGATAGATCACTCGATCTGCAGCGCAAGCGGCATACGCGTCGTCTCGGTAGACGATCAAACGTCCCTCGATCAGGACGCCCCTGGCAATCACCAGAGCCTCGACGATTCCCTCTGCTGCCTGGTCTGCGCGGATCTCGGCAGCACCGTTGCAATACCGCACGTACCGTTTGTCTTTCAGCCTCACCTGAGACAGCTTGGCCTAGTGCGGCCGGTGACACAGCCGGATGCCTATCGGCCTCCGAGCATTCTTCGCGCGACGGCCCGAGCGCCGCCCTTGGCATGATCGGCTTCGCTTGATCGCCTGCGCGCTCCACGGGCGCGCGCCCATGCCACGGGCGGGCCACCGGTCCGCCCCCGTTTCGCCCTGAACACCATGAATCCGATCCTTCGCGCCGGCACCGCAGGTGCCGCCTTGCTGCTTCCCTCGTTTGCGTTCGCCTGCGCCACCTGTGGCTGCTCACTCAGCGCCGATGCCGCCATGGGCTACTCCACAATGCCGGGCTGGCGCATCAGCTTCGACTACAGCTTCATCAACCAGAACCAACTGCGCCATGGGACAGGATCCGTCCCCGCCACGCAGGCTGCCGCCATCAACGACGCCGGTGGCAACCAGGAGGTGGAGAAGCAGACAATCAACCGTTATTACAACTTGGGCCTGAGCTACAGCCCGAATAGTAGTTGGAGCTTTAGCACTATCGTTCCCATCATCGACCGCAGTCACACCACGTATGGCAACGCGACCTCCGACCAGCTCACGCCGGACAACGTGAGTGGTGTGACCGCCAGTGGCCTGGGCGATATCAAGCTCATCGGCACCTACCAGGGTTTCCTGCCCACCCGAAACCTGGGCGTGCAACTAGGCGTGAAGCTGCCCACGGGCGCCTACGGAGGCCAGAATGTCGCCACCGGCGCCACCGTGGGGCGCAGCCCGGTGTTCTTCTCGTCAGGCCCGAATGCGTCTGCGGGCCAGGCGCTCGACGCCAGCCTGCAGCCCGGTACCGGCAGCACCGACCTAATTCTTGGCGCGTACTATTACCAGCCGGTTAGCCAGAATTTCGACGCCTTCGTCAATGGCCAATTCCAGGCAGCGGTGATGCAACGGCTGCACGACTTCAATGCGGACTATCGTCCCGGCAATCTCCTGACTGTGAGCACCGGCCTGCGCTATGTAGCCAACCCAAAGGTGGTGCCCCAACTACAGTTCAATTTCACTCGCAAGAGCGCAGACCAGGGCGCACTCGCCGATACCATCAGTACTGGAGGTAGCGTGCTCTACCTGAGCCCCGGGGTCACCGTCGCCGTGAGCGAGCACGTGCGTATGTACGCCTTTCTGCAGAAGTCAATCTATAGCAATCTTCAGGGGTATCAACTCTTCCCTCGCTGGACTGGCAACTTGGGGGTGTCCTATGCGTTCTGAGCTCTCGTCTCGTCGCGACTGGATCCGGAAAGCCGCCGCTCTTGCCTGCGGACCGTCTCTTGCTAGCTGGCATACATCGGCGAGCGCGGAGAGCCTGGCGGTGGGGCGGCCCGCGCCACCGCTGGTGCTGCGCACGCTCGACGGGCGCACCATCGATACGCGGGACCTGCATGGCCAGGTAGTAGTACTCACGTTCTGGGCGACGTGGTGCGGCCCGTGCCACGTAGAGCTTCCTGTCTTGTCGGCCTATGCGGCGGCTCACGCCGGCGAAGGGCTGACCGTGCTCGGCTTCAGCCTGGACACGCCGGACTCGCTCGCCGACGTGCGCAAGATGGCTGCCAGCCTCGCCTTTCCGGTAGGGCTGCTGGGTGGTGCCTACGCGGGCGGCTACGGCCGGGTCTGGCGTCTTCCCGTGAATTTCACCATCGACCGCGCGGGGATGCTCGCCGATAACGGCTGGGATGATGCCAGTCCGGCCTGGACAGCCGAGCGGCTGGAGCAGGTCGTCACGCCTCTGCTGAAGCGGTAACTGGACAGAGCAGAGCCTTGGGCGACATGCACTGCGGGCGGAGTGCTTGGCATTCCGATTCGCGGCCGATCAGACTTCCACAGGAGTGCTCCTCCAGAACGTGCCAGCGGGCGGCCGCCTAGGAGGAGCGCCAAAACTGCGCGAGGTCTCCATGAACGTCGAATCGGTTGGCTGAGAAGAGGCATGCGTTCTCGCACGGCGGCCCTTTAGCACTGACACCCGCCACGGCAGCGTGCGTTGTGGCCGAGCACTTGCCGGCCCGCAGGAAAGATCGGACGACCGCTCTAGCCTGGAAGCCGCCATCTGCCCACCCGATCAGCGAAAGGCAGAGAGGGGCCGGTTCCCGGCCTTCGCCCTCCCCCGAAATTCGGAGATAAGCCGTTTCATACCTCGGCCAACATCACCTCATCGCCCACGGTGTTGTCGATACGCGCATCCTGGTTTGGTTCATGATAACGAGCCCCCTTCCCCATCGCTAAGGCTATAGGCATCGAAGCGCACCACCTCGGCGCCAAGCCATTCGTTGACCTCCATCAGCCGGTTCTGCAAAGGCTTCACCTCATTGCGCGCGAAGACCTCTGCCGCCTTCGCCGCATCACCGAATCCCCCAGTGTTGTGGGGAATGATCCCCATCAATTGAGGCGGCACGCGGTGTGCCGATAGCTGATCATCGCGCGTGATGTTCTTCACGTTCCAAAATTCATCCTTGGCCGCCACCTCCGACACCGGCAAGAGCTGGATGCCGTCCTTCTTCCCGTTGGGCGCATACATGAAGAGGTTGCGGAAATTCCCCGGCCCCTTACTGTCCTTGAGCGCCTGGCGAAGCGTGTCGACGTCTTCCTGCTTCTGCGCGGCATCTGTCATGTACAGAATGAAGCCAGCGTGGCTCCCGTTCTTGTAGTAGCGCCGGCGGAACAGCGTGGCCGATTCGTTCAGCCAGGTGGCATTGAGCGCGGACAGATACTCGGGCACCGTTCCAGTTCCGCGATCTGCGGCCAAAGGCAGCAACCGACGTCGAACGCACAGAAGGCATGGCCGAGACGCGGCGATTCCTTGGACACACCACTGAGCGGCAGACCGCGGACTACGTTCGGGACAGAATCGGGGAGCTGGTTGGCCCAGTCAACGTGGCAAAACCGGAGTGGATGGCGAAAGTACTTTCGCCAAAAAGCAAAAGCGCCACCGGTTAGGGTAGCGCTCTGTGCTTGAAGATACTGGAGGCGGGGGTCGGAATCGAACCGGCGTACACGGCTTTGCAGGCCGCTGCATGACCACTCTGCCACCCCGCCGGGTGACGGCTGCTGGATTGTAGCCGCATTCGCCAGACCCTGCCGGGCTGCGCTTGCGCACTACCATCACAAACAAAAAGGGAAGCGGTGCTTCCCTTTGGGATTGGAGCGGGAGACGAGGCTCGAACTCGCGACCTCAACCTTGGCAAGGTTGCGCTCTACCAACTGAGCTACTCCCGCATTTACTACTTTGACTACTCTGCGTGCCAACCTGGAACCACAAAACACACATTGTGGACTTCCAGACTTAACCGAAACCTGGAGCGGGAGACGAGGCTCGAACTCGCGACCTCAACCTTGGCAAGGTTGCGCTCTACCAACTGAGCTACTCCCGCA
>NZ_JBWKVH010000094.1:0-4307 GCF_059421605.1 Cupriavidus sp. GW821-FHT02F09 | reverse complement strand
GCCCATATTCGTGGACTGCGCACTGGCCGGCGCTACACAGAGCGACGCGCCAACGATGACCAGCAATGCAGAGATCGCTCGCACCGAAACCTTGCCTTCGTGGAAGTTCATTGTTCTTTTTCCTCAGAAATGTGATCGAAATGTGATCGACTGGACGGAAGAGCCAGCGCGCGCCGACGCTGAGCGGTCGGTAAGGACGATGCCAAAATGGCGTAAAGATTGAATTTCATTAGAGATTCAGTCATTCCCTATTCTGTGTCTTTAAGAGGCCAGGCGTGGCGCTCATGCCAGAATACGGTGGGTTTCAGCCGATGCTCTTTGTTCAGCGGGCCAGCCATCATGTCGTGGTTCATGCGCCTGTGAATGCCGTGCTCCTGGCCTTCCGGGAGTGGTATCCATAGGGGCACCCAGGTCGGCGGGCTGTCCATGTCATTGCCATTGGACTGAAACTCGTTCTAGCAGTCTTGCTGAACTCCAAGTGGGCCGGATTGATGCGGACCACTCTCTTCCAAGCATCTCGCTCGGCGTCTGTCTGGGCTGGTTCTCCCGCTTTCGGCGGGATGAAGTGGATGCCGTTTTCTTTCTCGGGTAGGCTCGGGCGCGGCAGGTCAATCTTGTAACGGCCGGCCCGCCTTTGCCGTTGTTGACATCGCCAAAGCTGGCTTGGGCTACTAGTGTCACCTTATTCAACGCCATCATTTCTTCTTCTCGGCTGCCGGAGGGCCCCACTTGTCCTGGACGAAGGGCTTTCTTCAGCGCACGCCTGCCGGCCCGGGACTCGCCTTTGCCGAACAAGCCGTTGCATGGTCGGCGTCTCTTTGGTTGATGGACATCGAGGCCCGTTTCAGAATGATGGCGTTCTTCACGTCAGGCCGCTGGAGCCGACGGCAAACGCGTACGAAACGCATCGATGCATACGGGAAGATCGTCGGGGCGAAGTTCGCCAAGGTGGATGCGGATTCGCCGCACTTTCGAATCGGTGGGTTGGCCGTGCTTTCGATAGTGAACGACGACCAGCTTGTCGCTCACTTCACAGCGGGTGACTTCGCTGTAAAGCACCGTGTGCCACCCGCCAGCGAGCGCCAACTTCGTTTCGAAATAGTCCGCGTCAAACCGAAGATACACGCTTGACCGCTTGAAGATGCCAATCGCGATGAGCATGATGGGTGCCATGAAAACACCGCCTATGCGGGATCCGCCATGATTGGCCGCTAGGACAAGCGCCACCACCATAAGCACGCAGCCCAGCGCGATCACAAAATTGGCCCGACGGTCAGCATGAAACGCAAGCACGGTCGAGACGGACGGCGAGACGTTGTCGGTCATCACTCCCCCCGCGACGAATCTGCCGAGGACGACGCAAGAGCTGCAGCTGCTTGACGTCGGGCATCAAGATCATGGGCGTGGGGGTCGGGCTGAATCATCTTTCGCCCGCCGATAACGCCAATCAGGCCCAGTGGAACGAATGGTATCGATCCGATCATGACCAGGGCGCCGCCGAGCTTCTTCTTGCCCGTGCCAGCAAGGATGAGCCCGAGCACGGAGATGGCCAGTAGCGTTCCTAGAATGGCCGCGACGACATCCATGACGGTGCCGCCTCCTTCGACATATTCACTGGAGAGAAAATACAGCGTGCAAATAGTGTTTGCGATAACGCCGGCGATGGCCAGGCCCATGTGGAGCTCCTTTAAAAAGATAGAAATTCGGTGTTCGCGTGCCGACCGGCACCGCCACGCCTCTTGCCGCGGGAGGTTTGAACAGCTCGCTCATATCGGCGTTGTGCTGCCGCCTCAGGCGCCGCTGGGCTTCGCACTCCTGCTGCGCCGCCTCCTTGCTTCTCGGTGGCCGACGCCGGTGTCACCGGTTTGCCGGTATCCGGATACACGCGGCGATAACGCAGATAGACCTGCGCTTCCGCGCTTCCCTGCACCAGGTCGACGCGAGCGATCCACCATTGCGGCGGGTGAGGAACGGAGCCTTGCGAGGTTAGCGCTCGGGGATGCAACCGTCCATAGGACAAGTCCGAAATCAGCGTTGTCCTCTGCTTTTTTTCCTAAGCTCGTCCTTTCCCTTAACAACAATCCGGGCCATGGCTTGGGGCGGGCAAGCCTCAGAGTTCACCATGCCGTTACCTCCCCGCCGCCCCGGGATGCCACACAAGCCCCTGATCCAAGCGGTTGCGCTATGGGCGGCGCTGCTGATCCTGCTGGCATTCACGGCGAACATCATTGGCATCTACCAGGGCGGGGGCATCATCGCCCGGAGCCAGTGGCTGGACGACCACAAGCTGAGCTTCTTCGTCTGGCGTCTCTGCCTCTACGCCGCCGCCGCCGTGGTGGATAGCCAATCGGCGAAGACTCCGGCGGCGAAAGAACGCGACGATGACGCGGGAAAGACGGACCTCGGGCGCGTGTGGCAGCAAGCGGTATGTTGGGGATTCTGCAGGCCGCAAAGATGCGCTGGCCGGACTGGAGCCTCTGTTTGCAGGCAGCGCATACGATCGTCACACCTCGATGGGCAATGCCGCAACACTAGACTTCGTCGTGCCGTTGGTGCGCCATCATGAAGATCTGGTGGGCTTTTCGCTATTCGCGGCCCGGCGGCGGTTTCGTCGGTTCTCCTTCCGTGCCTCCTGCGCGATCTGGAACGCGTGCAGCGCACCTTTCACTGTGTCGGCATTCACGTAGTCGCGGATTTTCTTGTAGCCCATGTGCTGAAGTTGTCTGCGTCGCAGTTCGTTGCCCGTCATCCCCAGCGCGATGGACATCATGAATGCGATGCTGGAGAACCAAAAGCGGAACCCAACACGTTGCGACTCCAGCAGGGCCCAAGTCAGGAGCAAGGCTATGCAACCGCCTGCCACGCGCCAGTGCCGCCCGTACAGGGCCCAAAACACACCATACAGAAAGGCAGGCCAACTCCAGCCTGCCTTGACGGCCGTCAGGTGACCTCTCGGATGTCGATAGATGGAATAGAAGGAATCTTCACGCATGATGAGCGGGGGACTCGCGCCGAACGATGAGGAGGGATGAGCCACCGGGCGGAGGAGCCGGCAGGTAACCCATGATGGAGTTCATCAAGGAGGGGATCGATTGCTTGCCCCGACATGGCCCCTGCAAGGCTGGGGGGCGCCGCCAAGGAGCCACCGGCTTGACTTGGGTTAGAGATGTGCCGAAGACGCTCTTGCACAATACCAGGCGGACGGATGTCCCGGGCGACAAGGTCCGGACAGCTCGGTCATCCGCTGGGCCGGAAGCCGCCAGCTCGCCGTTCGGCGTCTTGAAGTATAGGTGTCGCTCGCAGCTCGTTGCTTGGCGACCGACATAGCGACTCGAGCTAGAACTGGCGCAACTGACAACTGAGCGTTCCATCACCGCATCCACCTCCCTCAAGTTTCCCGCATACGCGTTGACGACGTTCAAGGCGTGCCCTTCAATGATGTGGCCAGTCATCAAGCAACCCAGGAACACCAGGATCAAATGCGCGTCTATGGCAGAACGCCAGGGGAATGAATTTCGTCCCGGCCACTTCAGCATCAGATAGACGGCGTACGCCACGTGCGTCAGGCAGAGTACGCTCATGCATCGCCAAAGCCAGCTTGGCGTCGGAGAATACTGATAGGGATTCTCGGTGAGCTCTGTAAATATCACGCTAGCGATGAAGGGCAGGAGCATGACGCACAAGACGGCCATATATATGACAGCCGTTGCCACCAGGGCCAGCGATATCAGCCAGAACCCCTTCTTGGTCGAAGATTGCCCTTCTATCGTGGCAGGTTGCAGCCGTTCCTTTTGCGGGATCGATGGTCGATTGTCCAAGCTCATCCTGGTTGTCTCCATGAATCTGAAACGCACTCAACATCTCCTGCCAGCCAATACCGCGGCGCCGAGGAGGCGGGACAAGCGGGCAACGTGGAGAGCTCAAGGAGGCGGCAGAGAGGGCATGCCGCTAGTTTACTGGCGACGTGGTCTCGATGAAATCGGACACGTCCTAAATAACGCGAGGCAGATGTACCAATTTGCGGTCTTTGACCATAGCGCTTTCTGAGAAGCTGTGGGCGGCATGTTCGAATTGCGGGGGCATGCGCTTCCCATGCGGTCGCCGATCTTGCCGCCGACGTTGCCCGATGCGAAGTCAGATTTTCCGGGCAACACCTGCCGTTCAAGTGGCCGTAGTCAGGCGCATCGATGTTGATGCATAGGCGATGCCTGCCGGGATAAACACAGTAGGACTTCTATGGGGCGTTGGAAGTCAAGCACCTATTGCTGTGTTTTCCGTTCAACAGTTATCTCCTGTTGAGACGCGCT
>NZ_JBWKVH010000093.1:0-4485 GCF_059421605.1 Cupriavidus sp. GW821-FHT02F09 | reverse complement strand
CAGCAGCGCCACGCCCAGGTGAAGTCCACAACAGAAGCGAAAGGCGATTTTCTTCACAGGACTTGTCTCCATTTTCTATTTAAGACGCTCATCGGTGGGAATGGCTTGCGGCACGACGATGTCAGGCCGCGCCTCCCTGAGGTTGGGGAATTGGTATGGGGTCAGCGGTTCAGTGCCAGGCGTATCGAGCGGCACGTTTGTCCATATTGTGGATACAGAGACTACAATGTGGATTTATTCTAGGGGGTGACTTCGCCCGGGAAAAGAAGGGTTTTCCCTCGCCGACTTACCGGGACATCCTCTTGCCGAATCTCTCCCTTGGCAAAAAGCCGGCCACTGAAGCGTCGCAGGTGGCTACGGAAATCCTCTGGGCTCTGGGGCGCCGAATCAGCGAGCAGCCCGCGCGACACGCGACAGCACCGCCATGGGCGGTCATGCCGATGCCGAGCGTCTTGAGCAGCGGGAAGTGCCTTCCGGGCATCCATGTGACCAAGGCGCAGACGCCGACCGTGCTTCCGGACGGATGGACTGGCGCGCAGCGCATCCATCGCTTGATGTCGCGCTGGCGCGAATCACCGCGGCAGCCGGGCCACGTAACGGCGAGATGGCGCTGGATCCCCAAGAACACGACAACGGGCTTTGTCGCAGTAAGAAAGACTAGCCGGTAAGAAGGCGGCAGTGATGCTGGTTTATGTTGCGAGGGAATCGAATTGCTGTGCAGCGGACGCAGCGGCCCCACCGGGACACTGCATCTTCCCTTTGGTGATCATATGGATCAACTCGATGCCAGCCAGGAGAATGCTCGCGCAGCGAAAGGCTTTAAACCCGAGCATCGGTCGGGGGACGCGCTTGATCGTCCGATGGTCCTACTCAAGGACGTTGTTCAGATACTTGACCTAGCGAGTGGCGATGGGCGTTTCCCATTCGGCGTTGAGGTCGCAGCGCCGCCAGGTTCGCCGTTATGGTCAATGGCCTTCTCGAAGAAGCGCCATGCTGCGGGCTTGTCTCGCTGGGTGCGCAGCAGGAAGTCGATGGTATTGCCCGCCTTATCGACCACCCGATACAAATCGTTCCAGCACATCAGTCAGATTCTTACCACTTACTAAGCCGTCTCGCCTAGCGTCCGCTTTTGTACTTCCATAAGCCGGCTCGACCGCCACATCGCATTGTCGTCTGCGCAGCGATTCTCGAACGGCCCCGATACACCTTCTTGATCCGAGAAAATATCTCAATAACGCAAAATACTCGCGATAGACGCAGACACTAGGACTAGTGGATACATTCAGTCATTTCCCTGCCATACGGTTCCCTGAACATCTCGTCCTCCAACCAGAGAAGAAAGGGACACATCATGGCCTTCCGGCATTTGCCACTCCACCGTTCACGCAGTGGCATCGCCAGCGCAATGCTGGCCGCCCTGCTACTCGCCGCATGCGGCGGTGACGACAGCAAATCAAGCACCACAGATCAGAGCGGCAACACCGTCTCCGAACCCACGCTGGTTGGCCGCGCCGTGCTGCCGGCAGCCACCTTCGCCGCCGGGCCGGTGTCAGGTCGCTATATTAGTGGCGACCTCAATGGCGCCACGGCGCCATTCGCGTCCCAGCCGGTGCAAGGTTTTTCGGCAGCGCTCCGGAACAACGATGGCACATTCCTCGTGATGGCGGATAACGGTTACGGCACGCTGGAGAACTCTGCGGATTTCAACCTGCGCGTCTATACGGTCGCCCCCGCCTTCAAGAAGGTTACGAGCGGCACCGGAATGGTGGGCGTCAAGAGCTTTATCGAACTGAAAGATCCGAACAAACTAATTCCATTCGCGATCACCAACCAGTTCACCAGCGATCGTATCCTGACGGGTGCCGATTTCGACATCGAGAGCATGCAGCGGGGCACGGATGGCACGCTGTGGTTTGGCGACGAGTTTGGCCCCTTCCTGCTACATACCGACGCGCAGGGCGCATTGCTGGAAGCGCCGATCCCGCTGCCTGACTTCGAAAATCCCGGCAAGCAGGTCCGCTCGCCGCAGAATCCGTTTTCCGAAGAAGCCACGCCGGTGCGCATCATGAATGCGGTGCGCGCGCACGCCTTTCAGAATGGCGCCAAGCGCGCACCGGTGTTCTCGCCTTACTACGTGCAGCTCAAGTACGACACCAACGGCGTCAAGTCCAGCGCGGACGCGCACTACGCGCGCGGGGCCAATCCACAACCAGGCCTCAAGCCCGCTGCCTCCGATACGCTGGACCTGGCCTCGCTCAAGGCTGCCGGCCACACCGTGGTGAGCTGGACAGTGAATGACAGCGCCAGCATGACGCAACTCCTCAAGGCCGGTGTAAACGGGATCATCTCCGATCGACCCGATCTGCTCTACGCAGCGGTGGCAACCTTCGACGCCAACGGGGACGGCAAGGCTGGCGATTATCTTACGGTCGATGGCCTGATCGACCAAGCAAAGTTCGATGCCCAAGGCCATCGCGGCGCACGCGACCTGCGCCCGGAAAACACCTTGCCCGCGATGGAAGCTGCGCTCGATAACCTGATGACCACGCTGGAGACCGACAGCGGCATCACCAAAGACGGCGCCGCCGTGCTCAAGCACGATCCGTATATCGAAGCCGTGAAGTGCCGCCGGGCCGACGGTGTTCCCTACAACGCAGCCGACGAGGTGCTGATCAAGGATCTCACCATCGCTCAGATCCAGAGCAACTATATCTGTGACAAGCTCTTCCGCGGTGCCAGCCAAGTCAACGATCCGACGCTCTCCCCCGTGTCGGTCGCGCTGGCCGGCAGCAAGGGCTATATCAGCCCGTATGTGGTACCTGCGGTCAAGGACATTTTCGATCTGGTCGCCGCTTACATCGCATACTACGGCACCGGTGCCGGCAAGGCACATCCGGAGGCGGCCAAGCGTGTAAAGAACGCGCAAAGCGTGCGCTTCAACATCGAGACCAAGATCAATCCGCGCAGCGACAAGGATGGCAAGGGGAACGTCTACCGACAGCGCACGGTGGATGCCAACCTGTTGGCGGATACGCTGGCCAGCCTGATCGTCAGCCAGGGTATGCAACAGCGCGCGGATATCCAGAGCTTCGATTTCCGCACCCTGCTACGCGTGCAGGAGAAGTTCCCGGCCATCCGCACCGTCTACCTCTTCGGCGACTTCCCCATCTACGGTGACGCCGCCAATAGCGACGACGGTACCAATATGCAGGACGAAGGCGGCGCCAACACGCCCTGGATGGCAGGGCTGTACTGGCCGTACCGCTCCACCATCACCTCCAATCCGTTCCGCGCCAAGCGCTCCGGCGGCTTCGAAGGGATGGCTATCAGTCCCGACGGGAAAAAGCTCTACCCGCTACTCGAGCTGCCGCTGACCGGCCACGACGCCAAGACCCTGCTGATCTCGGAGTTCGACATCGCCACGCGCAAGTTCACCGGCGTACAGTACAAGTACAAGCTGGACGACAAAGGCACGAACATCGGCGACTTTATTCTCCACAATGCCACCGAAGGCATCATCATCGAGCGCGACGGATCGCAGGGCGACATCAACGGCTTCAAGAAGCTATTCCAGGTAACGCTGGGTAAGAATGCCGAATATGTGGGCAAGACAGAACTTGCCAACCTCATGAAGCTGCGCGACCCCAACGGCATCAGCAAGGGTGGCGCGAACGGTGACCTGGCCCTAGGCGACCCGTTCGGCATGCCGTTCAATACCATCGAGGATGTGGTGGTTCTGGATGCCACGACTCTGCTCGTCATCGATGACAACAACTACCCTTTTAGTGTCGGCCGTCATGTGGGAACCAAGGCGCCGGATGACAGCGAGTTCATCCAGATTCGCCTGCCCAAGGCGCTGAACCTGGCTCGCTGAGGCAATGCCACGTATTCGAGCCCGCCGGATGGCGGGTTCGAATACCAGCCGGAAAACGGGCATCGCATAACAACTGCCCCTGGGTGGCAAGCCGACTGCTCACACATCAGAGCTGCGCCGCACTTCGCTTCTGCCGCACCTGCAAGTCAATGGAACGCCAACAGCCTCGGCTTGTAAAGTGGCATGCGCCCCAGTGTCGGCACTAGATCACACCGCTAGTCCTTCCTACCGTATGGCGGCTCTTTCGCGATATGGAAGTCCATGCGGCCGCAGGCAGCGCATGCGGTCGGTCGGTCGGTCGGTCGGTCGGCACGAAATATCCCAATAACGCACAAAAAACTAAATGGACGCAGGTATTCCAATTGGCGGGCCTATGGCCGGCTAGGCCATGTGTGGCGCAACTAATATTTGCGCTGCGTTGTGAGTTTCCCGTTGATAACGCCCAGACGATCCGCCTGCGGGCGGCGACGGATCGTCTGCCCTTCTTGCCCTCACCGAGCACCGGTATCCCTCGATGGCGGAATTGATGCTTCCCTAGCGCCTCGTAATCCGACGTGTCTGCGATGGCAGCTCGCCGAACGCATCGCGATACACCTTGGCGAACAGGCCAA
>NZ_JBWKVH010000092.1:0-4530 GCF_059421605.1 Cupriavidus sp. GW821-FHT02F09 | reverse complement strand
CAGGCAAAACAAGACAGGAAGTTAACACCGGCTCGAAAAAGTTAACAGACCCAATGGGTAATTTCGCAACAGCTTCTAAGTCAAGTCCACCGTATTTTCTCGCGCCCTACTTCTTCCTCCTGGCCCTCATGAAGCCGGCCCCCTAGGGTTCTCATCCAGAAGTAGTCTGTTGGTGCGTCACAGCTCACAGTCTTCGAAGACCAGTGCTTCGAGACGCTTGCGCTCGAGTGTTGGATCGAGCTTATCTAGAAACGCGTAGACAAATGGCTGAAGATGGCTGTTCCGCCGAAGCAGCACGGCCGACACCGCTGGATCGAAAAGGTGGTGGACAGGGCGCATGCCCAGACCGCTGTCTCTCTCAGGAGAAAAACTGAAGGCAGGTATGAACCCGATTCCGAGACCAGCGCCGACATAGGTCTTTATCACGTCCGCGTCCAGCGCCTGAACGACGACATTTACCTGCAGCCCCGCCTCCTGAAACTTGCGGAGTATGCGGGCGCCCTGCGGGCGCGTAGAAAGTAGCAGGATCATCGGATATGGCGCCAGCTTTTCCAATGTGAGATTCTGCTCCTTCAAGAGTGGATGCCCACGTGGTGTAATGAGGACTCGTGGCGAAGTGGCGAAAGGAATTGCCACGATTTCCCTAGGCAAATCCGGGGGCAGATGTGTGATGCCAACGGCAACCTTGCCATCGTGGACGAGCTCCGCCACCTGATCAGGCGTACCCTGCAAGACGTTGATGCGCACCCGAGGAAAGTGGCGGGTGAAGGCGACAATGGAAGGCAGCAGCACATAATTGGCGTGTGTATGGCTAGTGGCGAGTGTAAAGCTGCCGCCAATTTCTTCACCGCTCTCTAGCGCCACCGCACGAATATTTTGGGCGCACTGGAGCGTGCGGCGTGCCCAGGCCACTATGCGCTCCCCGGCTTCAGTCAATGCCACCACGCGGCCGCCCTGGCGCAGCAGCAGGTCTACGCCGAGCACCTCCTCGAGCTGACGCAGCTGCTTGCCTACCGCGGGTTGGGTGGCGTGTAGGACATTCGCTGCCCGCGATATGTTGAATCCCGCATCCACCAAGGCGCATAGACATTGCAACTGACGCAGCTTCATTTGAATCCTTCATCGGACGGCGGTGTTGCGGCCACAACCATTTTACGACCTCGCGATATCATCGATGACTCGGGCGGCTGCCCAGGCTTTGAGGCCACCGCATGGTACAGGGCTATTGCACCTCCCATGCCTAACACCAGAGATCGCGAAAAAATCTTAAAAAGCAAGTATTGATGTTATCAAATCGACTAAGGTCTCTCAGAGAGTAATGAAAAAAGGTGGGACCCTTCCACCCGCTACACCCGAGGAATTTGATGCTTTGATTCGATCGGAAATCACAAGATTTGACACCGATTATCAAGGCATCGGAGGCAAGCATGGACTGATAACCCATCGCATGGATGACTCCATGTTTGGATGCGTCATCCGGGAAAACTCGGAAGCCCTTCATCGCCGACAGCATGCTCCACACTCCGTTTCGGCAGAAACCCTACTCGCACAGGGAGTCCACGTGGACAGTATTCCACCCTGCAGATATCGAGGGTGACGGCTGCGCTTAGGAAAATGAGTGCGCCTGTCTTTCCTGCCGCTTCGGCTACCTCCCCCAAGATCCTCCACTCTCGAACCTAGTAGCGCGAAGAGCCCCCATCACAGTTCGGCGACCGGGTCCGCCCGCTTTGCAGACATATCCTTCAGGCGCTTGTACAGATAGGATCGCGAGATCCCCAGTTCCTCTGCCACGCGCTTCTTGTTGCCGCTGCTGCGCTCCATCGCCGCAAGGATCAAGTCCGATTCGACGCGCTCTTTTGCGTCGCGAATATCGTTCGCGCTTTGCGAATCGCGCATCAGCCCTAGCCCGGCTTTACCCCGTTCGTAAATGCTCTGGGCTGCTTTCAGGTTTCCGAAGCTTGAAATCGACAGCGTGGGGCCATCACTGAAGATGGCTGCGCGCTCGATTGCGTGCTGGAGTTGGCGAATATTCCCGGGCCACGAACGCGACTGAAGGAAGCGAACAACGGAGTCGCTGATCTTCTTCCTTGGCACGCCCTGCCGATTGGCGAACGCTTCGAGGAAGGAATCAGCAAGCTCTGGGATATCTTCCAGCCTATCTCGCAACGGCGGCAACCGCAGTGTGACCGCGCTGATCCGGTAGAACAGATCGAGACGGAACGAGTTCGCGGCGATCATGGCCCCGAAATCCCGATTGCTTGCCGAGATAAGCCGGAAATCCGACTGTCTCGACTTGTCACCGCCGATGCGTTCAAACAGCCCGTCTTGCAAGACACGCAGCAGCTTGATCTGAATATCCAACGACATGTCGCCGATTTCATCAAGGAAAAGACTGCCACCATCCGCAGTCTCGAATTTCCCTTTTCGGCCTTTCTTGTCCGCGCCTGTATATGCACCAGGCTCGTAGCCGAACATTTCGCTCTCAACCAGGTTAGCCGGCATCGCCGCGGAGTTCACCACGACCATCGATTTATCGCTTCTCGGACTGAGCATATGAATCGCATGCGCGACAAGTTCCTTCCCTGTGCCGCTCTCGCCCACCAGCAGGACAGGGACGTCTAGCGGAGACACACGTAGGATGTCCTCCTTAAGCCGCCGTACCGCCTCGCTACTACCGACGATCTGGTCCAGCCCGTACTTGCGATTCCTGATCCCGGACAGTTCACGACGGTAGAAATCAAGCTCCTTCCTTACCCGTGTAAGCTCAGCGGTCACTTCACGGATCACTTCAGGGTCCTTGAACATAACCTGCCCGATGGCCGCGACAACCCGTTGATTCCGGTCATAGATCGGAATGCGCGAGACAATCCGCGTAACGCCTTTCATCTCCAAAAGTTGCGCAACTTGCGCCTTGCCAGATTTCACGACTTCATGCAAACGGGTGTTCACGATGACTTCGTTGACAGGGCGCCCAACAGCCTCGCCGTGCCGCAGCCCGAAGAAGCGCTCGTGGACTGGACTCATGTAGTCGATCCTCCCGGCCGGGTTGACAACAACCATCGCTCGGTATGGATCGGTAATGACGTGTCTGAGGATATCCTCCGCCGAATCGACGCTCACAAGAAACTCGTTGAGGTCCTCAGACCCGCTTGGGCGAAATATCAG
Source organism: Cupriavidus sp. GW821-FHT02F09 (assembly GCF_059421605.1). Lineage (NCBI taxonomy): Bacteria > Pseudomonadati > Pseudomonadota > Betaproteobacteria > Burkholderiales > Burkholderiaceae > Cupriavidus > Cupriavidus sp. GW821-FHT02F09. Next base: position 1,365 of record NZ_JBWKVH010000092.1, on the reverse strand, counting down.
GAAGCAAACGCCTTCCGTAGTGTGCGCTGCCGCAATGGTGAGCGGATCCTCGAACTCGGTCATTGCCCACATTCGACGCACCGGTACCCTACCACGATTGCGCCAGATCGCAGTCAGCGAGCGGGCCACAAGTACATCCTTGGCCAAGCCACTCGCAAACCGGGTCTGGTCCTCGTCGTCCAGAATGAGGATTCCCTTTGTCTCCCTCTTCATCTCAAAGGCCTCGCTGATATCAGCTTTACCATCTTAAAGTGTATTTAATGCAGACACTGGAATGTAGTCGGTGAAGTCATATCGAACACTGACTACATGCAGGCGGATCTTTCATACGTCCCACAGTGAGGTCGGAGAAGCCGCGTTGGGCACCCGATGGAGGCCGATACCAGCGCCTTCCGACACCGTATGCCGGCAAGCCGACGCACATCCCGTGCCAGCAGAATCAGCAGGTGGCACGGCGTTTGCAGATATCGGCCGTTATCCAACATGGCGACCCCTATGGTCACACTGAATGCACTGCCCTCTCAGACACTGTCCGGAGGACTTGATGTTTAGGAATGATCGAGTCCTCGACCTGACCATCTCCGTCGCCGGCACCTACGCCAAGCAGCTTCTGGCTGATCTCAGCGCGGATCCGGTCAAAGTCGAACGGCGCGGACGAGAACACGCGTGCCTACGGCCACCGGTCCTCGATGGCGAGTCGCCAGTCCTGAATGTCAACGCGGCGGTGCAAGCCAAGCTCGGCGTGGACTACACAACGCTCGGCTATCGATGCCAACGATGGTGCAGGCCGGCATGTCATCCGCGACCACTCAGGCAGTGCAAACCGTTGGCAGCCCAAACTCTGACAAAGTCATGGCGAGGTTGCGGCAGACGCCGATCAACGACTTCTTTGTGAAGAACGGACACATCGCTGCCGACGGGCAGATGTTCCACGACATGTATCTCGCCGAAGCCAAGACACCGTCCGAGTCCAAAGGAGAGTTTAGGCTGCTGAAGATCAGCAAGGAGATTGCTGCAGACAAGACTTTCGAGCCTTTGCACGAAGTGCCTGCCCCACCAAAAATTGCAGCCTCACAAAGGAAGAATGGCCCACTGCGTATTACCGAAAACTATGCGTGCAGCTTCGCTGCCAGAGGCGGCCACGCATCACCAATCACATCCAAACGCCAATGCAATCATCTGAAATTCACACCCTCGGTATCGTCGGCACCGGTGCCATGGGCCGAGGCATTGCGCAGATCGCCGCGCAGGCCGGGCTGACCGTCAGCCTTTACGACACCAACCCGCTAGCCGTGGCAGCCGCCCGGCAATACCTGCAGGATACGTTCGCCAAGCTGACCGAAAAAGGCAAGATGAGCGCCGAGG
>NZ_JBWKVH010000091.1:1764-3002 GCF_059421605.1 Cupriavidus sp. GW821-FHT02F09 | reverse complement strand
CATAAATGCGAGAACTCATCCTGTAGCGAGCACGGCTTGAACGCAAGTTTGAGACACACTCGTTATAGGGTCAAGCGAACAAGTGCATGTGGTGGATGCCTTGGCGATCACAGGCGATGAAGGACGCGGTAGCCTGCGAAAAGCTTCGGGGAGCTGGCAAACAAGCTTTGATCCGGAGATGTCCGAATGGGGAAACCCGGCCCTTATGGGTCATCCCTGACTGAATACATAGGTCAGGGAAGCGAACGCGGCGAACTGAAACATCTAAGTAGCTGCAGGAACAGAAATCAACCGAGATTCCCAGAGTAGTGGCGAACGAAATGGGAAGAGCCTTGTACTCTTTAGCAGCATTGTTAGCAGAACGGGATGGAAAGCCCGGCCATAGCAGGTGATAGCCCTGTATGCGAAAACAGCGTTGTGGAACTAGGTGTACGACAAGTAGGGCGGGACACGTGAAATCCTGTCTGAAGATGGGGGGACCATCCTCCAAGGCTAAATACTCGTGATCGACCGATAGTGAACCAGTACCGTGAGGGAAAGGCGAAAAGAACCCCGGGAGGGGAGTGAAATAGATCCTGAAACCGCATGCATACAAACAGTCGGAGCCTGGAAACGGGTGACGGCGTACCTTTTGTATAATGGGTCAGCGACTTACATTCAGTGGCAAGCTTAACCGATTAGGGAAGGCGTAGCGAAAGCGAGTCCGAATAGGGCGTTCAGTCGCTGGGTGTAGACCCGAAACCAGACGATCTATCCATGGCCAGGTTGAAGGTGCGGTAACACGTACTGGAGGACCGAACCCACTAACGTTGAAAAGTTAGGGGATGAGCTGTGGATAGGGGTGAAAGGCTAAACAAGTCTGGAAATAGCTGGTTCTCTCCGAAAACTATTTAGGTAGTGCCTCGTGTCTCACCTTCGGGGGTAGAGCACTGTCATGGTTGGGGGGTCTATTGCTGATTACCCCGCCATAGCAAACTCCGAATACCGAAGAGTGCAATCACGGGAGACAGACATCGGGTGCTAACGTCCGGTGTCAAGAGGGAAACAACCCAGACCGCCAGCTAAGGTCCCTAAGATTGGCTAAGTGGGAAACGAAGTGGGAAGGCTAAAACAGTCAGGAGGTTGGCTTAGAAGCAGCCATCCTTTAAAGAAAGCGTAATAGCTCACTGATCGAGTCGTCCTGCGCGGAAGATGTAACGGGGCTAAGCCAGTCACCGAAGCTGCGGATGCACGTANGT
>NZ_JBWKVH010000091.1:0-1676 GCF_059421605.1 Cupriavidus sp. GW821-FHT02F09 | reverse complement strand
ACGTGGGGCGAGCGGCCTAGTGCTGCGAAGCAATTGGAAGTGGTTCCAAGAAAAGCCTCTAAGCTTCAGTCATACGAGACCGTACCGCAAACCGACACAGGTGGGCGAGATGAGTATTCTAAGGCGCTTGAGAGAACTCGGGAGAAGGAACTCGGCAAATTGGTACCGTAACTTCGGGATAAGGTACGCCCTTGTAGCTTGACTGGCCTGCGCCAGGAGGGTGAAGGGGTTGCAATAAAATGGTGGCTGCGACTGTTTAATAAAAACACAGCACTCTGCAAACACGAAAGTGGACGTATAGGGTGTGACGCCTGCCCGGTGCCGGAAGATTAAATGATGGGGTGCAAGCTCTTGATTGAAGTCCCGGTAAACGGCGGCCGTAACTATAACGGTCCTAAGGTAGCGAAATTCCTTGTCGGGTAAGTTCCGACCTGCACGAATGGCGTAACGATGGCCACACTGTCTCCTCCCGAGACTCAGCGAAGTTGAAGTGTTTGTGATGATGCAATCTCCCCGCGGCTAGACGGAAAGACCCCATGAACCTTTACTGTAGCTTTGCATTGGACTTTGAACCGATCTGTGTAGGATAGGTGGGAGGCTTTGAAGCGTGGACGCTAGTCTGCGTGGAGCCGTCCTTGAAATACCACCCTGGTTTGTTTGAGGTTCTAACCTTGGTCCGTGAATCCGGATCGGGGACAGTGCATGGTAGGCAGTTTGACTGGGGCGGTCTCCTCCCAAAGTGTAACGGAGGAGTTCGAAGGTACGCTTGGTACGGTCGGACATCGTACCTAAAGTGCAATGGCAAAAGCGTGCTTAACTGCGAGACCGACAAGTCGAGCAGGTGCGAAAGCAGGACATAGTGATCCGGTGGTTCTGAATGGAAGGGCCATCGCTCAACGGATAAAAGGTACTCTGGGGATAACAGGCTGATACCGCCCAAGAGTTCATATCGACGGCGGTGTTTGGCACCTCGATGTCGGCTCATCTCATCCTGGGGCTGTAGCCGGTCCCAAGGGTATGGCTGTTCGCCATTTAAAGAGGTACGTGAGCTGGGTTTAAAACGTCGTGAGACAGTTTGGTCCCTATCTGCCGTGGGCGTTGGAATCTTGACGGGGGCTGCTCCTAGTACGAGAGGACCGGAGTGGACGTACCGCTGGTGTACCTGTTGTCTCGCCAGAGGCATCGCAGGGTAGCTATGTACGGAAGAGATAACCGCTGAAAGCATCTAAGCGGGAAACTCGCCTGAAGATGAGGATTCCCTGGAGCCTTGAGCTCCTTGAAGGGTCGTTCGAGACCAGGACGTTGATAGGCTGGGTGTGGAAGCGCAGTAATGCGTTAAGCTAACCAGTACTAATTGCCCGTAAGGCTTGATCCTATAACCAGTGTGTTTCTACCTGGTGTGAGTGTCGCGTGCCGCTGCAGCAGTAACAAGGCAGCTTGGCCGATACGCACAACCCCTACTACATCCCTATTCGCTGCGTTGAGCATCCCTCAGCGCGGCCACCGTTTATGCCTGGTGACCATAGCGAGTTGGAACCACCCCTTCCCATCCCGAACAGGACCGTGAAACGACTCCACGCCGATGATAGTGCGGATACCCGTGTGAAAGTAGGTAATCGCCAGGCTCTCCCTTGAAACCCCCCAGTACGAAAGTACTGGGGGGTTTTGCTTTTGCG
>NZ_JBWKVH010000090.1:0-5319 GCF_059421605.1 Cupriavidus sp. GW821-FHT02F09 | reverse complement strand
ATAGCATGGACACACGACACGCTATCACATCGGCTTTGCAGTGCAAGTCTTCCTGCCACACGAGCGCCAAAGTGCGGCTCGTCAATACGGTATTGGCCGGGCCGTTACGGTGATACGAACGCATTTGCGCGAAATGTACGGAGCGTGATCATCTTCTCGTTTCGTTGCGCTCGGTCGTGGCGACGGGACGCCATTCAGCATAGGAACGCCACCCTCGCCAGTCGTCGCGCCCGATTGTCTGGCGCTCGACTTCTCTTGTATCGGTGCCTGCTGCCGGCCACCGGAAAACGTCGAAGCACTTAGCGTCGACGTCCTGCCGCGCGGCGGTGTCGAATCGCTTGCCGAGGGCCATCCCGCATCATGATGGCACTGGTACACCGCCAACCGCGGTGTGATGGTGTCACGAAAGTTCGGCGGCTCCCTGACGATGGTCAGATCAGCGCAATCGCTGGTTGAGTTCTCCGCGCACCCGAGTAATGCGCGTTGCCGCGGCGTGTCGGTGATGCCGTAGGCGACGTAAATGCGCAGTCCATTGTTTTGAACATTTGTGCTTGCTTCCCGCTGGAGCGCTACAAGATCTTGGAAGTATTCCTCCAACTCTGCTTTGGTGAGCATCTTCTCGCGCAGGGCCGCAAACTTTAGGGTGGCAACTTTTTGATAGGTGCCCAAAAATGTCGCTTCGACCGGGCAATTCGTGGAGGCCGGTGGTCGCTCTTTCGAATCGGCGGCACCAAGGATTGGTGTCGCGCGTGTAGCGCCGTGGGACGGATTAGGGGCCACGGCGCCGCTATCTGCCACCGCGCCGCTATTCCTCTTTGAGTCCGCTTTCTGGACTGTGGTGGAGACGCCTGGGGAAGCGGAATTCGATACAACCGCGGTCCGGATAGGTGTCGTATCAACAGAAGCCGACGTGATGGTGATAGGGCTGATTGGGACGTTCGCATACCCGCGGACCGTTGTCGTCGCCACCGTCGCGATGGAATCCACGACATCCATCCCACTCACCACGCGTCCGAAGACCGCGTAGCCATACCCGTCTGGCTTGGGCGCATTCAGCGAAGGATTGTCTCTGAGGTTAATGAAAAACTGGGCGGTCGCGGAGTTCGGGTTCGCGGTTCGGGCGACGGCCAGCGTTCCGCGCTCGTTCAGGAGCCCATTGTTCGCCTCGAGGGGGATGGGCGCCCGGGTCGACTTTTCAGTCAAGTTGCTGTCAAAGCCACCGCCTTGAACCATGAATCCAGGTATGACCCGGTGGAAGATTGTGCCGGTGTACTGGCCGACGCGGACATACTGAAGGAAGTTATCGACGGACTTCGGCGCCTTCTCCGGATAGAGCTCGACGACGATATCGCCAGAGCTTGTGGAAATTTTGACGCGAGGCGCCTCCTGGGCGCTCACAAAGACGGGCATGAGCCCCGCCGCGACAACGATGTACGTACAAAGCAAACGGATGATCATAGCGTCAGATCGTTGCAATGGGTTAGGGAAAAGTGTTGTGTGATTCTGATGGAAGGCGGGTAACACCGCATCCCCAAATTGGGTTATGGGGCGGAGAGGTCGACTCTCCACAACAGTGGGGGGCGCGGCGGATGTCTTAGCCGCCATGTCCGCCCTTGTGCTGCTGTCTGATTTTCGGTCCTAGCGGAGCGATTGCGTAAGGGCTGCTTCCCCGGGGTACAGCCGCGCCATTCGTCTTCCGAGCTGGCTCGCGATAACCACGGGAGGAGTGCCTTGGCGCGTCGGACGCCGATGGTCGGGATAAAGCCAGTTTCTGATATGTCTATTGAAGCGGCGCTCGCTTGCAGATCAGATTTCCAAATGCCCGATGACTGTGCAGGCGAACGGCGCTTCATGGCACGAAGCGTGCCGGACAGAATGGAAACGACACCACGCACACTCAGGCCAGTCACAAGCGAGTGCAACTAAAAAACTGCGATGATGGCTGTTCCGAGGAACGGCCCGGGACAATGGCCGGTGGGCATCTTCATCGGCAGCCCGGCGCCCGTCGGAAATTGTGGTTTCGATTCTCGAAGAAATAACGGAGGTGAAGAAGGGCGTTCCCCGCCAGAACTGCAGGCGGAAGGCGCGAAGGCAGTGCGCGGTGCCGCGCGAACCCGAGCGTCCGCTGTCTGGTCCCACAGCCGACGATTGAGCATCCCCGTCGTTCTTTACGGGAGCGTCGCCTTATGGTCGATAGTGTTGAAAAACTCAATCTGCCATCTGAGCAGACTAGGCCTGCGGGTTTCCGACCTCTCAGATCGGCCTGTATTGCACGATCGTCGATCGGTTGGGGGTTCGGGTACCCCTGAAATCTCGCCGGAAATGGGGTCTACAGAGTTTCTCAACACTATCGGCCAACGACGGTCCTACGCGGTCGCATTGAACGCTCGCGCCGCACGCCAGTCCAGACAGCATTCGGCTTAGGAAGCGACAATGGCCGTCGACACATTGCCCATGGTGGAGCGCTTGGATAATTCGGGGGCAGCCCCTGTTAATGTGACCCATAAAGTACATAATGAAACTTATGTTAAACGCTAAGAGCGTGTGGATGTTGTTGCTGTTAGCAGGCCTAGTCGTCGCCGGGCCTGCCCGCGCCGACATGACACAAAAGGATTTCCGCCAATTCGCGGCAGACCCCAGGCAAGCTAAGCAGCTTGAGATTTATCTCGCCGGCCTAATAGAAGGCGTGTTCTGGAGTTCGGCCTATAGTCGGGTCACGAAGCGAGAACCCATCTTCTGCCTGCCCGGGAATATGCCCTTGACCGCAGACACGGCGAAGTTTCTGATCCTAAACAGCACTTGGGGAAATCGTGATGGCGACTATGTAGCCTCGGCCCTGCTGTTCGAATTGCACAAGGCGTTCCCCTGTAAGCCCTAGCGCTTCCTGGGAGTGGGCTTTCCCCGACGAACAGAACAAATCATGACTGACACCAGTCCCGCCAGCCTGCGGCTCGCCGCCACGCTGCGCGATGACATCGCGACGGCCGCCGAACACGCCGACCTGGTGCGACTGCTGGAGGTGGCCCGCACCGACACTGGGCAGGCCCGGCGCGTCGCTGGCTTCTTGCTCGCCTAGTGGAACGCGGGCCAGTGCGGCGGCTTCGATCTGACGCACCTCTGGCAGTTGGACGATGAGCTGGTCCGCGCCGTCCAGGTCGTTATGGGCGTCATCACACGCACGCGACGCTACTCCCACACGCTGGGCTACGACCCCGCCTTCGAGGCCGTGGTGGCGGCTTGACGCCCCGAACTGGACGAGCGTCCGAACCGCTAATAGCGACGAGAGAGCGCCTGGGTCACGAAACTGAGTCTTTCAGTCCGCCCAAAGTGGCAGTGGAATTCCCTTTTCCATAGGCTGTCGACTTTCCCCACCTTAGACGGGCATAGTGTTTTCGCTCGTTAGCGTATATTTCACTCGCTATAAATAGCCGGGGCTGCCTCAAACCGGATCGGCGTGCAGACACACGCTTCGGTGCCGCGAATATGGGCAGACCATCGCTAGCGCCAATGGCTATGTAAATCGAGGCGGATCGTCGGTCCTTCAGTTTTTATAATCGAATAGTCAATGAACCGCATCTACCGCCTTGTCTGGAACCGCACCTTGCGGGTCTCGCAGGTTGCTTCCGAACTCACCGTCGCGTCCTGCGGCGGCTCCCCCACTGGCCGTGTCGTACGGCGGATGTCAGCGCGCCGGGTGCTCAAAGCCCTGCATCCGCTCGCGTTGACGCTCGGCATTACCGGTGCGTCGCTTCCGGCATGGGCGGCAAATTGCGTCTCCGGCGCAACGACAGCTTGCAGCGCCACCGGCGGCAACGGTGCGCCTGGTCGCGGGGGCAATGGCGGCGCCGGCAACGGTGACGGCGGTGGCGCCAGCACCCTGGTCGGCGCTGACACGGTCCAGATCGCGGGCAGCCCAGGCGCCAATGGCGTAGGCGGAAGCGGTGCGGCGGGCGAGAGCGCTGGTGGAACGGGTGGCTTCGTGTTCATCGACGCGAGCATTTTTTCACCGGGCAGTACTGTCGCCGTCCTCTCCGGAACATTCTCTGGCGGCACTGGGGCACAGGGACCGGACGGCTTCAACTTCGCGAGCGGCGGCGGGGGCGGCGGCACGGTTTTTTATGTTGCCAGCGCAAGCCTGAGCGTCATGTCGGGCCCAGTCGTCAAAGGTGGTAACGGCGGCGCTGGCGGAAATGGTACCAGCGGCTTTGTTTCCAATGCCGGCGGCGGCGGTGGCGGCGGCACCGGTATTACTACCACGGCGGCGAATGCCACCATCACCAGCGCAGGCGATATCAGCGGGGGAAGTGGTGGCAACGGAGGTGCAGGCGGCTTCGGAGGTGGCGGTGGTGGTGGCGGCGATGGCTTGTTGACGCTCGGCGGCAATACGGCCATTACCAACACGGGCAGCATTACCGGGGGCGTCGGCGGCAGTGCCGGGGTCAGCAGCAATGGCAGCCTCACCACCGCAGGCACCGGCGGCGCCGGGGTCAATCTCGCCGGAGGGGGAAGTACCTTAATCAATCAAGGCAATGTCACGGGTGGCGCCGGAAGCGGAGCTGCGGCCGGGGCCGGTGTCATCGCTAACGGGAATGACACTATCACCAACAGCGGCACGATCAGTGGCGGTCTATTTAGCGACGGCCTGACCCGCGCCGCGGCGATCCAGTTCAACGGCACCGGCAATACATTGAATCTGCTCACCGGCTCGAACCTCGTTGGAAATATCCAGTTGAGCGCCGGTGCGACAGCGACCATCGCCGCAAAGAGCACAGGGCTAACGCTTGGCAATGCGATTGTGCTGGGTGCAAGCACATCCGCCGTGGGTTTCGACACCAGCGCGGCCAACCTTCTAGTTTCCGGCGTCGTCTCTGGCACCGGCAGCCTGACCGCAACCGGAGGGGGCACTGTCACGCTTACCGGCGCAAACACCTACACAGGTGGCACAACGATCAGTGCAGCCACGCTGCAAATCGGCAATGGCGGCACCACAGGCTCAATCGCTGGTAACGTCATAAACAACGGGACGCTGGTTTTCGGCCGGAGCGATAGCGTGGCTTTTGGCGGCAACATCAACGGAACCGGCGCCTTGGCGCAAGCCGGCACTGGCACGCTGTCACTCTCGGGGGCCAACAGCTATAGTGGCAGCACGACCATTACGGCTGGCACCCTCGCGCTCACCGGTACCGGTAGTATTGCGGCGTCCGGTGGCGTCATGAACAATGGAACGTTCGATATTTCAGGCACCACCAGCGGCGCATCGATCACCAGCCTCTCGGGGACAGGTACCGTCAGCCTCGGCGGCCGCACGCTGACGCTGAC
>NZ_JBWKVH010000089.1:0-5907 GCF_059421605.1 Cupriavidus sp. GW821-FHT02F09 | reverse complement strand
GCGGTAAAGGTGAGCCGCGCAGAGCCGCGACCTTGCAAGCCCATACGGTTGGTCATTTCAATTGTCGCGTCGACCACATCGCCCTCAGATAAAAAGTGCCACATAATCAACTTAAGGTGTAGGCCCATATGGCTAACCGAGGCTTGGCATGCCTTCCAGGTCTCTGCCGGAATCCAATATCTATGACCACCACTTTGGGAAGAGGAAGCCTTGCAACCACGGACTGTACCGGGCAGCTCAGTTGTATATAATGATAACGCTATTATCATACAACACTACTCTAGAGCGCATGGAATCCAAGACCGCCCGTTTCACCGTGTTGATCGACCCCGTGAAGAAGAAGGCCTTTGAAACCCTGTGCGCGGCGCAGGATCAGACGCCATCACAGGTCGTGCGTCAGTTGATCCGCGACTATCTGGAGCAACATGGGGTGGCCTATGCCACCCGGCCCCAGGTTGGCACTACAGTTCTCGCGAAGAAGGACAGCGAATAACTGATGTCCGCATAGCGGACTACCCACCTCACCCTGCAGGTCGGCCTCGGCATCGCACTGACGATGACCACTGCGAGGCATCCCGAGATGTGGACCGCCCCCATCGGGGCCTTCCATGCGTGTTGCTGGCCTCAAGCTCATATGGCTTTACGGCATGCCGAGACCGGAGTCGGGGTCTGGCATCTATCGGGGACATTCATGCACAAGCTGGCGGTCACTTATCGCGTCACGCCACGCGCAGAAGCGCGATCCTGCCGACCATCCTGTCAACACGCACGACTTTGTTCGAAACGCCGAGCTCACAAGGTGACGCCCCATGTGGCACGCAACGACGCGCGAGCTGGCGGCAGCGCAATTGATGGCCGTACCTCGCGGCACGAGGGATACCGAATGAGCTAGGTCATTCTCAAACGCATCGAGGAGCACTTTGGCTGGGGAAAGACGGTCGGACGGCTTCGACAAACTGTATATCGCGGCCCCGAACGCCTGGACCAACACTTCAAGCTGACGATGATCGCCAGCAATCTGACCCGAATTGCACCAATATTGGATGCGGTGCCGCGAGGAGCGGTGCAATGAACCGCCAAAGCGGGGCTGCCGCACGGCGCCATGCTGGCGCGCCCTGGAATTGGGGCACCCGCGGCCGTTTGCATGTCGAGTCGTGTTTAGCGATGCGGCGCTCTTCGTGAGGCCATAGACCAGCTACGACGTACTGAGACCACATCCAGCGAAAGCGGTCGAGATGCTGCAGAGGATGGGGCTTCGATCATGGGGTCTCCCATGGAGGGCCCGCCTCCATCTCGTCCAGCCAGGCGGTGAAGGCTACCTGTGCCGCCAGCGGCAAACTGGATTGCAAGGCTTGTGCTTCGGTGCGCAATGCGCGTGGGTCGAGGCCAGCCTGCGCCAGTTCGCAGGCATGGCCAACCGGCCAGCGCTCGATCTGGATGGGGTCCGCTTCCAGATGGCATTGCAGCGCCAGCACATGGCGGCCAATACTGAAAGCCTGGTTGGCGCAGGTTTCCGTTCCCGCTAGCCGCGTGGCTCTGTCGGGAATGTCGAAGCGGTCGCCGTGCCAATGTAGCACTTGCATTTTTCCCAGCGCCACCAGCGGTGACGCCTCGCCCTCCGGAGTCAGCGTCAGTAGCGCAAAGCCGATTTCCTTGACGCCCATGCTGGCGACACCGGCACCGAGCGCAGGGGCGATCCGTTGCGCGCCCAGGCAGATGCCCAACAGCGGACGCTGACTTGCCCGCCGCTGAAGAATCACCGCCTGTTCGTCGAGGATGAAAGGGTGGATGCTGTCATCGAAAGCACCAAGGGGGCCGCCCAGCACCACCAGCCGATCGGCCGCATCCGCGTCCAAGGCGCACAAGTCATCGGTGGGTGGTGGCCTCCAGATAGCGCACGGCATAACCGCGCGCCGTTAACAGTGGCGCCAGTGTGCCAAGGTCTTCAAAATGCAGATGGCGGATGGCCATTGCGGTTTTCATGGTCGTGGCTCCTCTGTGCTGGATTCGCCAGGCCAGTAGTGGCGATCCGGCATGGAGCGCGCGCCGAAGATGGCCTGGCCGACGCGCACCACGGTGGCCCCTTCCTCGATGGCAATCTCGAAATCGCCGGACATGCCCATGGACAGTTCATCCAGGGCGATGCCAGCGGGCGCACTCTGGCGCAACTGGTCGCGCAAATTGCGAAGCAGAATGAAGCACTGACGCACCTGCTCAGCCTCGGACGAAAACAGCGCCAGTGTCATCAACCCGCGCACGCGCAGCGCCGAGAACGCGGGCAGCTCTTTGATGAAGCCCTGCACGTCCTCAGGCGACAGCCCGTACTTGCCGGCCTCGCCGGAGGTGTTGACCTGCACGAACACATCCAGCGATCGCCCCTCGATCTGTAGGCGGCGATCCAGCGCTTCGGCGACACGCAAACTGTCCAGTGCCTGGAACTCACTGGCGAAGCACGCCACCAGCTTGGTCTTGTTGGTCTGCAGATGACCGATGACCGACCAATGCAGATCAATCAGATCCTGCATGGCCTCCCGTTTGCCGAAGGCTTCCTGCACCTTGTTTTCACCCAGCAGGCGGCAACCCGCAGCGTAGGCCAGACGCAGACTGGCCTCGGGCTTGGTCTTGCTAACCGGCAGCAGGCGCACCCCTGCCGGATCGCGCCTCGCGCGGTGGCAGGCTGCGTCTATGCGGCCCCGCACCGCGGCCAGATTATGCCGGAAGTCATCGACCGTGGCCGCCTGTAGATAGCGGCCATGCTGGTCGTGACGGGTCTGGGTGTCCGATGGCTCAGGCATTGGCACCCTCCCTCTTGATCGCAGGCTCAGCAGTCGATGCCGCGACGGCCGGCCGCTCACGGCGCGGCAGTTGTCCATTGAGCACGACATGAGCCACTAGGCCAATCAACAGGCCCCAGAACGCTCCACCGATGCCCAGCAATGAGATGTTGGCTGCCGCAGCCAGGAAAGTGATTAATGACGCTTCGCGCGTCTTCGCGTCTGCCAAGGCGGTGGCCAGGCTACCGCCGATAGTGCCCAGCAGTGCTAGTCCCGCTAGCGTGGTGATGAAGGTCGACGGAAAGGCCATGAAGACGGCGGCTAGTGTTACGCCAAACACGCCCACGAGGATGTAGCAAACGCCCGCGGCGATGCCCGCGATCCAGCGCTTGGACGGGTCCTCGTGTGCCTCCCGGCCCGTGGCGATGGCAGCAGTGATGGCGGCAATGTTGAACGCATGCGAGCCGAACGGTGCCATCAGCAGCGAGCCGAGCCCGGTCACTGTCACGATGGAATTGGCGCTGGCCTTGAATCCGTCATTGCGTAGCACCAGTATGCCGGGCATGTACTGGCCGGTCAACGTGATGAGGAACAGAGGCAAGGCGACGCTCAGCAACGCATTGAGCGAGAACGCCGGCATGGTGAAGACCGGTGCGGCGAGCTTCAACGCCAGTCCCGACAGGTCAACTCGATCCTGCATGAGCAGAAAGAGCAACCCCAGCACCAGGATGCCAACGACAGCATAGCGCGCACTGAATCGCTTGAGCAGCACATAGGTCACGATCAGCAAACCGGCCAGCAACGGATCGATGCTCATGCCGCCGAAAGCCTTGATACCGAATTGCAGCAGGATGCCCGCGAGCAAACCTGCGGCCACGCCCGGAGGAATCAGCCGGATCAAGCGCTCGAACCATCCCGATAACCCCAGCACTACAAAGGCAGCGGCCGAAATCAGATACGCGCCCACCGCTTCGGCATAGGGCGTGGTCGCCAGCGCCGTCACCAGGAACGCTGCCGCTGGCGTAGACCACGCGGTAATGATTGGCTCCCGCGTCAGCCAGCTCAGGACAAATCCCGTCAGGCCCACGCCAACCGAAATCGACCACACCCACGATGTCGTCAGTTCGGGGCTGAGGCCGGCCACCTTGGCCGCCTGGAACACCAGGATGAAGGTGCCGCCATAGTTAACGATGACCGAAATTAGACCCGCGACGATTGGATGGGTGAGATCGAGCAGGCGAGCGGATGATGGTGACGAGGCGGATGGCATGGTTTGTATCTGGCTCCTGAAAATGGGTTGTTGACTTGAACGTGATGCTGATTTATAGGCTTAAAATGGCATGCTGTGCCCTACCATTTTTTTGAAGAGATACCGGCCAATTGTTCAAGCATGCCCAACTCGAATCCGTCAAAGCCTGGGTCATTGACCCCGCACATGGCGCCTGGCCATTGCACGCGCGCATCCAGCGCGCCATCCGGCAACTGATCCTCGATGGCGCGCTCGATGTCGCTAAACCGCTGCCCGCCTCCCGCGCACTGGCGAAATCGCTGGGCGTCTCACGCGACACGGTCGAGTCGGCATACAGCCAGTTGCATGCAGAGGGTTTTATCGAGCGGCGCGTGGGCAGCGGCAGCTTCGTTTCCGAACGGGCACAGCGATTAACGGGGCGTGGGACGGCGCGGCGTCCCGAATCGTCACGCGAGCCGCTGCGGCTGAGCCAGCGCGGCGCGGCCCTGTACCGCAGTGGCGGGGTACGCGACTTTCTGGCTGCGCGCCCGTTCGCTCCTGGTGTGCCGGAAACGCGCAGCTTTCCTCTTACCACTTGGGAGCGGTTGGAGCGGCAGGTGTTGAAGGACTGGGGCACCACGGCGCTGCTGCACAGCCCACCGCAAGGGATGGAGCCGTTACGGCGAGCGATTGCGGATTACGTCAATCTCGAACGCGGCGCACATGCCACCCCCGAGCGTGTGCTGGTGGTGACCAGTTCTCAGCAGGCCCTGACGCTGTGCGCTACCGTGCTACTTGACGCCGGCGACCGCATCTTTATCGAAGATCCCGTTTATCACGGCGCACGCAAGGCGTTCGACGCCGCTGGCCTGGAATGCGTGCCCGTGCCGCTGGATGCCGAGGGGATGCGTGTCGAGCATCTTCGAAAGGCCCGGCTATCGGCCAAGGCGGTGTTCCTGACACCCTCGCACCAATTTCCGACCGGAGCGACATTGGGGCTGGATCGGCGACTGAGCATCATCGAATGGGCGCAGCAGCACCAAGCCTGGATCATCGAGGACGACTACGACAGTGAGTTCCACTACGCGGGCAAGCCTACGGCCTGCGTACAGGGACTAGACTCGCATCAGCGGACGATCTACATCGGCACCTTCACCAAATCATTGTTTCCAGGCTTGCGCATTGGCTTCATGGTGCTGCCACCCGCGCTTGTCGCTCCGATGACGGCTGCGCGCACTCTGCTGGATGGACACAGCGCGCCGATTCCGCAACTGACGCTGGCGCGCTTCATGGAGGGTGGGCATTTCGGGGCGCACGTACGAACCATGCGCGCCGTCTATTCCGAGCGGCGCGATGTACTGGCGCGGCTCGTGCGCAAGCACCTGGCAGACTTCGTGGAGCCCAAGGTGCCGGACGGCGGCATGCAAATGTCTTGCGTCTTCATCCGCGACATACCCGAGCGTGAAGCCATTGATACAGCGCAGCGTGCCGGCATCGATTTGCTGGGGCTGACGGCGTTGCATGCGTCGAGCGACCATAAGGCTGGGTTCCTCATGGGATTTGCCGCGCATGCGCCGAGGGAATTGGAGATCGCGGTCAAAAAACTCGCGAACGTGTTGCGCGCGCTAGACCGTTGAATTTGGTCGTCCAGTCAGTTAGCCGATGGCACGCCTACGCTGCCGTGCAATCTCCCACGACACCACGCCACCGCGCACCGTGACCGGCCGCGAACTCCTCCAGGTGGAGGATCTGCTGATGGCCAGATGCGTTCGTTGCAGGTTGGGAATGAACTGCGGCGTCTAACGTAATTCTCCTCCTAATTCTACTATGTCATAAATTAAACGGGCCATCCATTGATGCGCAACACGGGCAAAGCCCAAGGCTGCGCATCAGGTAAAAGCTAAG
>NZ_JBWKVH010000088.1:0-5931 GCF_059421605.1 Cupriavidus sp. GW821-FHT02F09 | reverse complement strand
CCGGGGTGGCCTGGATCTGATGGGTGGCGGCCAACACAGCAACACCGGGTGTTCGCGCATGTGCGACAGGTAGTGGCTCTTGCGGCGCCATCGTGCCGCTGGCTTGGCTTGCCGGCGTTGATGCAAAGCACGAGGGGTTTGCGATTGGCGTGAGTGCGCACTAGTATCCATCGTGGGCAGGTACTCGCTGTAGACGGGCGAGTGGGCGCTCAATGCGCAACTTCGCGCAATCACGTCGTGGCTGCATCGATGCCTAGCATTCCAGACCTGATACGTACCTTCCAAAGCGGTGGTCTGTCGCACGACGAACTGTTGGCCCGCATTGACAGCACCTTGGCCGCGGACCAGGCAAGCGCCACGCAGCTAGCGGACATGCTCAGCGAGGAGAACACCCGCTTCCCGCTGCCGCCTGGCGTTTATGAAGAGGTGTTGCGGCGCATCGAGCGCCGCGGGGCAACCCAGTTCGAGGATGGCGGCGAGGAAACCCGCGTGCAGACTGGCCACGCTGGCATGGCGTCCGCGCCTTCCCTGCCATCGCAAGCGCCCGCGAGCGATCAGGCGATTGCCGGGGCGGAGCAGACCAAAGGGGTGGGCGATACCTTGAATGGCCGCTTCGTGCTGGAGGAGTGCCTGGGCGTGGGCGGCATGGGGACGGTCTACAAGGCGCTCGACCTGCGCAAGCTCGAGGCCTCGGACCGCAAGCCGTACATCGCCATCAAGGTCCTCAATGTGCAGTTCCGGGGTCATCCGAAATCGCTGATCGCGCTGCAGCGCGAGGCGCGCAAGGCGCAGACGCTGGCGCACCGCAATATCGTGACGGTCTATGACTTCGACCGCGATGGCTCGGTGGTCTACCTGACCATGGAGTACCTGTCGGGCAAGTCGCTCAATCGTGTCTTGCGCGCGCCAGACTTTGCCGGCATGCCTTACGCCAAGGCGCTGCCGATCATCACCGGCATGGGCCGGGCCTTGTCCTATGCGCACGAGCGCGGCTTCGTCCACTGCGACTTCAAGCCCGCCAATGTCTTCCTCACCGATAGCGGCGAAGTGAAGGTGATCGATTTCGGCATCGCGCGCGTCTTCCAGCAACCGGCGGACGACGCGGACCCGACCGTGTTCGACCCCGGCACGCTCGGCGGCATGACCCCCGCTTATGCCAGCCCCGAGATGTTCGAGCATCGCGAGCCGGATCCGCGCGACGACATCTACGCGCTGGCCTGCGTGACCTATGAACTGCTGACCGGCAGGCACCCCTATGAGCGGCTGTCGGCCAACCAGGCGCGCGGCGCCGGCCTCAAGCCACAGCGCCCCAAGGTGCTAAGCCGCGGGCAGTGGCGTGCACTGCGCGCGGCGCTGTCTTTCGATCGCGCGACGCGCACGCCTACCGTGGCGCGTTTCCTGGCCGACATGGGCACCGAGCGCCACGGTGGCATGCCAATGGCCAAGCTTGGCGCTGCGTCGGTGGCCGGTGTGCTGCTGGCGGGCGGGCTGGGTTACTACGTGTGGCGCGCGCGCACCGCGCAGGAGGGACAGCAGCCTGCGGCGCAATCCGCGTCAAGCGCGGTGGTATCCGCCACTCCCCAAGCCGCAGTGACGCCATCCGCCGCGCCGGGCTCGCCGCCGCCGGCGCAACCGAGCGAGGAAGCCCGGCCCGAGCGCACGCTCTCCATGCAGGCCGTGGCGCCGGTGCTGGCACGCGCGCCTTGCTCGCTGCTGTCGGCCACCGGGCAGGACCATGTACTGCAGGTGCGTGGCTACGTGGCGGAGCGCTTTGGCATCAAGCGCCTGAAAGACGAACTGGGCGCGGTGCCCGGCGTGCAGACGCTAAACCTGGACGTGCAGACGCTGGGCGATGACAAGTGCGACGTGGTCAAGCTGATCTCGCCATACTGGTCGGGGCGCCGCAGCGCAACCGCGCTGACCACGATCCGTACCCGGGCGCCCGGCGCGCAACTCACGGAGGGAACGCCACTGATCGTGGATATCACCACGCCGCCTTACGACACCTATGTCTACGTCGACTACTACATGGCCGATGGCAAGGTCGTGCATATGGTGCCAAGCCAGCGCGCCAAGGCCAACCAGGCACCCGCCAGCTACACCGCTGCCGTGGGCAGCCTCGGGGACTGGGTGATCTCGAAGCCGTTCGGCACGGAGCTGATCGTGCTGATCACCACGCCTGCGCCGCTGTTCGACGCGCTGCGCCCCGAGTCGGAGCCCAGGCAGGACTACCTGCGCGCGCTCGACAGGCAGCTGGGTCCGATGGCGGCGAAGCACGGAGAAAGCCACATCGGTGCCGACATGGTGCAGATATCCACCAACCCGCGCTAGCCAGGCAAGGCGCCATTGGCAGCGGCTACTTCAGGTCCCGCACGACGCGAAAGCCGTTTTGCGACTGGCGTACGCTCGCGCTGTACTTGAAGCGGGTGGAGGAGAGCATATAGCTCGCGCCTTCATGCCATGAGCCGCCGCGGATCACGCGCACGCCGCAGCCGGGCTCGTCCCAGGCGCGTCCGTCGGCAGGCGCGTTTTTGTAGGAGATATGCCAGCAGTCGGCGACCCATTCCCACACGCTGCCGTTCATGTCGTGGAGGCCGTAGCCATTGGCGGCAAAGGAGCCGACGTTGGCGGGCGCGTCGGCATTCCACGGTTCGCCGCAGTCCTTGCAGTTGGCCGTGCCTTTGCGCATCTGGTCGCCCCACCAGTAGAGCGTCGTGGTGCCGCCCCGGGCGGCGTACTCCCACTCGGCTTCGGTCGGCAGGCGGTAGTGCTTGCCGCTGACCTTGCTCAGCCAGGCGACGTACTGCTGGGCATCGTCCCAGCTCACATCGCGCACGGGGGCGTTCCTGGGTGCGTTGGCGACAGTGGCGATGCGCTGGCATGCCCCCGCATCAGCGCAGGCGCCCCATTGTTCCACCGTGACTTCGTACTTGCCGATCGCGAAGGGCTGGCCGATGGTGACGTGATGCGGCGGCTTCTCGGTCGGGTCACCGCCGTTGCTGCCCATGGTGAAGCTGCCCGCCGGCAGGCTGTGCAGCACGGGACAGGCCGGGCAGTCCTTGACCTCGCCCGGCTTGATCTCGACTGTCACGGCGCCGGCCGCGGCAGCTCGTTGCGTGGCGGGTGCAGGCGCGCTTGCGGCCGGGGCGGGTGGAGTGGATGCGGCAGGCGCGGTTGGTGATGGCGCGGCAGGCGGCGCCTGCACCTTGCCGGACTGGGCGCGTGCTGGCGGCGGCGTGACGGTGCCTTGCGCGGTGGCTTGCCCGGATGAGGCGCCTGGCGTGCGAGCACGCTCGGCAGGCGGCCCGGCCGCGCGCAGCCGCTCGATCCTGGCGCGCGCCAGCGGCGCGAAGCGGCCGTTCGGATAGGCCTTAAGGTAGGCCTCGTAGTCACTTGCGAAATTGCTGTTCTTGATGGAGTCCCAGAAGCTGAGCTCGTACTGCTCGTCGCTGTCCTTGGGAAGGATGCCGCGATGCTGCGCAAGGATCAGCGGATGGGCTTGCCTGTGCGCGAGCGTGAAGGGTGCGTTGTCCTTGTCGTTGACGGTGTCCGTGTCGTTGTCGTTTTCGCCGGTGGCCGCGGCGTTCGCCGCGAATCGGAGCGGGGCGGATAACGACGATGATAGCCACGGTTGCTGCCGCCGCCCGGTGTGCTGGCTCACCATTTCGCCGGCCCGGCGCAGGGCGGCCTCGGCATCAAGGCCGGGTATGCGCATCGTGCGCAGCAGGGCGCCGGTGAACGCGCCGTGCCGCGCGCCCTCGGCTGCCACGGCGCCGGGGGCCGTGGCATAGGCAATCAGCGTGTTGGCGGGGGCGGCGGGCGGCTTGACGGCACTGCCGCGATAGGGGTTGTCCAGGCAGCTATCGAGGATCACCACGTTAAGCATGTCCGGCCTTGGCGCCGACATGCTGGCCAGTACTGCGTCAAGCCCGGTGCCCGCGGTGAGCAAGCGGCCAGGTGTGCGGCTGCCCACATCGACGGGAATCATCACCGGGGTGTCCGCGACCTCGATGCCGTGCCCCGCGAAATAGAACAACCCCGTGCCGCCGGCCTGCAGGCGCTGCTGGAATTCGGCAAGCGCGCGCGCCATGCCTTCCCGGTCCAGGTTCTCGCGGAGCATGACGTCGAAGCCGAGCGCGGCCAAGGTGCGGCGCATTGCCCGGGCGTCATTGGCGGCGTTGGGCAGCGGCTCGTCCACATAGGCGCCGTTGCCGATGACCAGGGCGAGGCGCCTGCCCGGAGCGCTCGCGGGGGCGGCGGCCGGGTGCCTTGCCTCGGGGGGGAGGGTTGGCGTGTCGATACCGGCTTCGGCCCGCACGACCGCAGCCAACCCGAGCAGGCACACGACAAGGAATTTTCGCCACATATGCAGGCCTTGTTCGTACGGCGCCGAAGTGCATCGGCGGTCCACGTGCCAACGGCGTGACGCGGCACGCGAGAGCGATGATGCTCGGCCATCACCTGGCCGGCCCGCCTTGTCCTTTGCGCCGACGTGATGCAGCGCTAGCGGCACTGGGCTGGCTCAATCAACCATAGCACAGCGATTGTGAATCCGGAGGTGCTTCGCAACGCCGGGTGGCGTAGCAAGCTCACAACCGCGCGGCACCGGCGCGGCGCAGGGTATCGCCAAGTATCTTTTTGCTGTTTTCCGTTCTAAGCTGAATGACGAAATTGGATGACGAAATGCAGCGCGCCGGCCTGAAGCCAATCAACGAATCAGCCAAAAGCCAAGCACCAATAGCAAGAATTCACCGCGTTTGAGACAAGCTGTTCGGGAGGGCTAACGTATGCACAGGCGAACCGTGCTCGGCACATTGGCAGCGTCGCTGCTGGCTCCGTTGCCTTCGATCTCGTTGTCCACGACGTCCCCACCCAATGCCGAGGTCTACATCATCTGGCCGCCCGACGGCGCCGTGATCGATGGCGGAAAATTCTGGGTGCGCATGGGCCTGCGCAATATGGGGATCGCCCCCAAGGGCGTCGACATGGCCAACGTCGGCCACCACCACCTGTTGATTGACACGGACCTGCCGCCGATGGACAAGGAGATTCCGAATGACCGGAACCACCTGCACTTCGGCGCCGGCGAGACCGAGGCGCGGATCGAGTTGCCGCCGGGCAAGCACACCTTGCAGTTGCTGCTCGGCGACAAGGATCACAAGCCCCACGACCCGCCGATCTACTCCAAGAAGATCACCATCACCGTTCGATAAGGCCCCGGGCCGCCGGGCCGGCGGCACGATACGGGAGACAGTCCATGCGTAAGCTCATTCCGGCTGCTGCGCTCGCCGCCAGCCTGCTTCTGATCGGTGGCACGCCGAGCGGCGCAAGCGCGGACGCCACGCCCGCGCCCGCCCATGCCTACCTGTATATCGGCTTTCCCAACAACAACCAGGTCTTGCCGGCGGGCAAGCCGATCAAGGTGTGGTTCGGGCTGCGCGGCATGGGCGTGGCGCCGCGCGGCGTGAAGTTTCCGAACAGCGGCCATCACCATCTGCTGATCGATACCGACCTGCCGCCCATGGACAAGGAAATCCCGAACGACCGCAACCATCTGCATTTCGGCGCCGGCGAGACCGAGACCACGATCGAGCTGCCGCCGGGCAAACATACCTTGCAACTGCTGATGGCCGACGACAAGCACATTCCGCACAACCCGCCGATCTACTCCAAGAAGATCACGATCTACGTGAAGTAACCCCGGTCGTTCATTCGGGTTCGCGCTGTTTTCGCTGCGCCGCATGACGCGTGCTGCTCGCGCTTCGCTGCGGATCTCATTGCGCGCTTTCCAGGCGGCGCTCGTAGCACAACTCCCCCATGTCTTCATCGCTCCGGCCGTGCGCGCCGCATGAGGCGGACGTTTGTCGCCAGCGAGCAAACACATGGTGTCTGTTGTGTTGGCCGCCACCCATCAGATCCAGGCTGCCCCGA
>NZ_JBWKVH010000087.1:0-7492 GCF_059421605.1 Cupriavidus sp. GW821-FHT02F09 | reverse complement strand
AGATGCTGATGCTGGACTTTCGATTGACTCTTGGACCTCCGCGGCAGACATTGGGGAGGCAGGGACACATTGATCCGCCGGAGCTGGCACTGCGGCGCGCAGTTGTCCGTAACGGTTGAAGCGCTGCTGCACGAGGGCTATGCCAAATGCAGGCCTCGCCACCAACTTATTGTCCGGTTAAATCGCGTTGTCCAACGGTGCCGCGAAGCAAACGTGAAAACGTAGCACGCACGGTGGCTACCGCTCGGTATGCGGTCAGAATGGTGTTGCGGGCCATCGCGCGCAGTTTTGACGTCAGGGACAGCGACCATTTCTCGCCTCTTTATCGAGCGAATGTGCACACCGCCGGAGAGCTAATATCGGGGTATCCACCATCATCTCCGCCATGCCAACTCTCGTTGAATGCTGGACGGCAGCAATTCTCCGCCGTCGCTACAAAGTTCGCTTTCTACCGAGGCAGGTTCTCACGCGAGGGGCGCAGCAATTGGAGCGCGAGTATGGCGCGATGGCCGTTGGTAACGTCTCCGCCCGACGAAGAGGCGGTATCGACAGAGGCAGGGGCTCCAATTGCGCCGCTTGATGGCGTACGGCCGGTGGCCGATGTTCGACAGTTGTCATCTGGTCGCCGACCGCTCCGGAATGCCTGGCGAATGCTCAAGAATATCGATGCAATTGTTTTGCGTGCACCGACCGAGTCCCCATAGGCGAACCTGCGCTCGCGGGATGCGCGCCAATCAATGTCGCACAGCGCACGCCGCCCTGTTCCATGCCGAAGGGTGACAATGCGCTTACCGGGACAGCCACCACCAGGCTGCGACGGCTGCGGCGGCCTGGCCCGCGGCCACGACCAGGAAAGGCTGCCAGGACGCGTCGAACTGGTCTTGCAGCGCGGTGACGGCAGCCATGCGCATGGTTGCAGGTGCGTCTTGCGCAGCCAGTCCAGAAAACGGCACCGCTGCTATCTCCTTGTCCGCAAAATGCAGGGCCACGCGGCGTGCCAGCCGCGGCTTGAGCTCGCCGTCTTCGAGAAAGCCGCGGAAACGGGCGGTCAATGCTTGCGGCTTGGCAAGCAGGCTGGCCAATGCATCGGGCTACTGCGCTTGCAACGAGGCGGCGAAACGGCCTAGCGTGGCATCGTAGAAGCGCTCGCCATGGACGTTTGCGAGCGCACCGAGCACGCGGTCGAGCGTCCGCTGGTGGCCGACCAAGTAATACGCCACGGGAAAGCCAATCAGGAATACCACTGCCGCCAGCGCCCAGCCCGTGCCTTCGATGCTGTTGGCCACAAACGCAAATGCAATCATGCTGAGCACCAGCCCAGCAACGCAGCAGCGCACGATCTCACAGATTCCCCCAGCATAGGACGCCGACCGAGGTGCTGGCGCAGTTCTGGCAGGACCTGCGCCAGCGAATCGGCCTGACGTCGGCGCCGATCCTATTGCTCCGAACCCTCTATCGTTGTTGCAAGACTTTCCTACGCATGTACGAGGAGCAGCTACGGGACACCAGCGGCAGCACAGTCGCCAGAGGGCACTAGTCTTCGCGCGGAAGCAGCATTGAACATAACGCCCTGGTCGCCAAAAATGGACGGACTCGACTGTTTGTCGGGTGCGAAATGTACCCCACGGCCTGGCGAATCATCCGGCCGTCAGTTGCCTGTCGGCGAGCGGTGGGTTGGAACCGGTGCAAAGTCGAAATGGGCGGCAGTATACACGGCATTGCACGCCCATACTTCTACCCCGTCCTTATAGAACATGGCCCATTTGCCGTCGCTGATGCATTGGGCGCCGGGAAAAACCTCCTCATGGCCGTTGGGACCTTCCAGCGGGAAGGGCGCGTGTGGCGTGGCCTAGTTGTGGCCGTTCGGTAAGGCAGTGATCGATTTTCGGGACATCCTCTTCAGTACTGCCATGCGGTGTCACGCAACGAGCGATCCGACCCGCTGCGGCGAATCGGATTGTGTCAATCCCGCGACGGCGTGGCACCGTCCCGAGACATCCTCGTGTAGCCTCACTGCCAATTACCCCCTGCTATACGGTGCAAGTTCGCCATGGCGCAATACCTCCAAATTGCAGTCCGAGCCTTGGACGTCGGCGCCGTCCTTCCACCCAGCGCCTGGACTAGGTGCGCCCCTCGGCCAGCGGATTACTATGCTATGTCTAGGCAAGGCGCGTTTCGTAATCCGCTGGCCGCGTAAGTGGGCATTCCTGGGAGGTGCCAAGACGCCCCGCTCCCCGAGTGCATATGCTTCATTAGGCATTTATCATTATTTATCCGCAAAGGATAAATTATTCAGATAGAATAAATGCTGATAATTGCACCAGGAAGACGCATGTCCGAGCCGTCCGCCGCCTCCGAACGTTACACCTTTCGCCGCCCCGCGTTGGCGGCAAGCTTCTGCGCAGCCTTGGCCGGTGAGGGAATCCAGGATGCCCGCTCGGGCCTCTTCCTCGCGGCGCCGCGTCGGGTAGGGAAATCCACGTTCCTGCGCGAGGACCTTACGCCAGCCGCCGAGCAGCGCGGCTGGATCACCGTGTATGTCGACTTATGGTCGAACAAGGCGCACGACCCGGGCGAGCTGATCGCCGACGCCATCAAGCACAAAATTGCCGATCACGCCGGTGTCGTGGGCAAAGCCGCAAAGGCCGTCGGCCTCACCAAGGTCACCGTCATGGGCACCCTTGGGTTAGACCTCACCGCCACGGGATTGCCTGCGGGCGTCACGCTCACACAGACCCTTGCGGCGCTGCGCAAGGCCGCCAAGCAACCGGTTCTCTTGATCGTTGATGAAGCGCAGCATGCTCTGACCACGGAGAAGGGCGTGGAGGCAATGTTCGGCCTGAAGGCGGCGCGCGACGCGATGAATGTTTCGGGCAAGGCCCCGGACCTCATGCTGGTCTTCACCGGCTCAAGCCGGGACAAACTCGCGCACCTGGTCATGAATTCACGCATGCCATTCTACGGCTCCCAGGTGACGCCGTTCCCGCTGCTCGATAGAAATTTTACCGACGAATTTACCAAGAGCGTGAACCGGGCGCTCGCCGCGGGCAATCAGTTTGAGCCGGAGGCCGTCTACGAAGCCTTCGTGATGGTCGGGCATCGCCCGGAGTTGCTGCGCCACCTGATTGGCACGATCGCACTGGCGAACGAATCGCCAAACCTCGGTACCCGGCTCAAGGATGACGCGACGCTCGTCCAGGAGCGCTTGTGGCATGACGTCGAAAACGACTTCACATCATTGTCGCCACTTCAGCAGGCGGTAGTGCGTGTCATGGCTGGCAAGGATGGTCAATTCTCTCCCTTCGGAGAGAGCGCCATTTCCGCGTACAAGGCCCTTGTGCCGGGTCACGTGAGCGTCAGCGCTGGGACGGTTCAAAATGCGATTGACGCCCTTCGTGAGCGCGAGATCGTATGGAAAGAGTCGCGAGGGTCGTACGAGATCGAAGATCAAGCGTGGCTGAATTGGCTCCGCGCCAGAGGCCTGACGTCCTGAAGAACGCGGCAATGCGATGCGCCAGGCGAGCGGTCACCGAAACGACTTGGTGACCTGACCCGGCTGGGCTGCCCGGGCCGCGTCGACCAGTGCCTGCAGTGCGGACCGTTGCGCCGGCACTGCGACGATGCCATCGAGCCAGGCGTTCAGTTCAGCCAGCGTGAAGCTACGCTGAGCCAGCGTCGCCGGCAGGGGGAACCGGCCGGTGCGGTCCCAATACAGGATCTTGACCTTCGATCCGAACCGGCCAAGCTCAGCGTAATTGAGCACATCCGCTTCAAGTACGCGCTATGAAGAACGACGAGTCTACCACGGGTCACGCCAAGATTCGCAACTGTGCTCTGCAGAGCATAGTTGCGAATCTTGGCCGACCCTCGAGAGCGTCCGATTGCATTTCAACCACGTATGCCGAGTTGAACTCAACGCGTGGCTTTGTCTTTGAGTCGTTCAAGGGCGTTGTCTTGGCAGAGTTAACCTCTATTGCGCGCTGAGTGCGAGTCCGACGGGCAACCAGGTGCAATGACTCCTGGTTGCCCTGCCGGGAGTGCGCCAGGTTGGCAACATCCCTCTCTGGCGGGATGGCCGGCTCGCGGCCTGCCGGAGGATACTGGCGAAAAAATGTAGCAAGGCAGCCCGCGCAACTGGGTCCGGCTACAGTAACCAATACCTTTGCCATTCGTCGAAGGACATCTACCCCACCATGACAGGTCTTTGCCAAGCGTGCGAGCGGCACCCTTCCTCGGTAGAGGAGCGGGCGGACGACCCAGACGAGCCGTACATGGTCTGTCAACAATGTCACGTCCGGCTGATGAGTCGCTCACTTCGTCCGCTCGAGTGGTTCAACCTGGCAAAGCGGCACGGGTGGGCGAAGTTCCTGCTGCACGACGACTTCTATGACGACGACGGGGAAGCGAGCCAGCCTGAAAAGGATGTCGGCCATTCCGACCTGTATCCAGCCCCGACCTTGAAACAAGTCCAGCAATCACCTGATGCACTCTTGGACTACTCCGTGACACGATGGCAGCTGGATGACGAGCTGTGCACAGCATGGCTACGCTTGCGTGACGAGGGTGTCCTGGCCTGTCTTTCTGACCGTTTCGATAGCACGCGCAATCTGTCGGTCCGCTCTGCAATTCTGCGAGTGGCGGCACTCATTGGCACGGAGGGGGCTCCTGTGACAAGACGCGCGTGGCAGGCGTCCCCAGACTGTGGCTTGCTCTGGTCCCTCGCAGAGGCTACTGCGGCATGCCTGCCCATTGACGAGGGCTTCAAGTTGGTCGTCGATGCACTGGACGCGATGCCGGAGAAAGAGCGGCGGCAGCGGTTCGGAGCCTTGGCGCATTTCGGGTCGACGATGACCCTTGACTGGATTGAAGCCCACGCGAGCGAGCCATCGGTCGATGCATGGGGCTACCTAGCCGCGGCGTCGGACTTCAGCTGGTCCAGAGCGGATGCCTGGTTTAAAGCTGGCCGGCCCCTGAGCCTCGTTGCCATTGATGCCCTTTTGGCCATCGCCAGGCCGCGGACTCCGTTCCTGCAGCGGATACGACCCACTCTGGCAACCCCACCGAGCGAGCACTACGCAATGCCCTCGAGGCCTTGATGCAGACGGACCCGGTCCCACGAGTTAAGCAGCGAGCAGCTGCGCTGCTCGAACTCGCGCCAGCTTTCATAAGCGGCCATGCGCCAGGCAGCAGCAGGGAGCACTGACCGATGTCAATGCAACAGTTCACATTTGATGTGTTCGCCGACTACCACCAGTTCTACGTGCAGGACCGCGGCATCAACCCGGAAGCGCCGACTGACTGGACAGACGAGGACGTGGAGCGGCGAGCAAAGGTTGCCGACAATGTGGTGGTCATCTGCCCGCTCCGAAACATGACCGTTCCAGTTACCCTGGAGCTCCATGAGGCCGAGCCGGCCATCGACTTAACCGGCTACGACCATGCTGTTGGATGCTCTGTCGACCTGCCGACCGGCGAGCTCCAGGTTCACGAATGCACGGGCTCCGAAGTCCTGAGGCGAACCGTGAAGCCCGGAACCTATGCCGTACTTGCCCTCTATTCCGGCTTGGACACAATCGACGAGAGCGGCCTTGAGGGTGGTGACGCATACCGCCTAGTGCTTTGGCCGACGCCGTCTGCACAGCCCTTGACCGTCCTGAAAGCCTGGGTGGAATAGGATGAGCTGAACGCCCCCGATTCGAGGGGGGGCGGCTGGAGCTGCAGACTCATCTCTGTGAACAGAATCCCCTTGCGACACGGTGTGTCCGCTCAGCATGCTGCGCGAGTTCGGCCTGACGACGGGTCGCAGGAAATCTTAGTCCGCAGCGTGCGGGAATGGTAAGGCGGGTTTGGTTCCGCCGGACTCCAGTCGTTGCGCCGTACTCGGCTCATCTTGCTAAAGCAGAGCGGGAAGTATAGCCAAAAAACGACATGCAGCTTAAATGTGCGTTTCGTGCAATACGAATAGAATGGGGGCTTTGGGTACACGGTGGGCACCCGCTGCGAGTGTGGCTCTGGTAGAAAATTCGCAGACCGATACGGTTTGTATGCGATAAAGCACAGCGGGTCAGGGCCGTGCATGAAATCCAACGAAGCGCTTTATCTTGTACATGAAATCCAGCGAATTGGTTTACGCGAAGGGCGGCTTGAGCACCTGACCCATCAGAATAGTCCAGCGAATCGGTTTATCTTTGACCAGAGAATCGGTTTAGCTGACAGGCGTTGTGGCACGTTCCCTCTTCGCGCCTTGCAAGCGGCTTGCGTCAATGACAAGCCAGTCGGCACCACAACAGCGCGATTCAACAGAAGAAAAGAGCCCTCAGCCGTGCAGGCAAGGGGCCGAGCTTCAAAGAGGAAATCGGGCAACGACTAGCAAGTCGCCCAGACTCAATTCGGTCTCAGTGGGCATTTCTTGCGGTAATGGTTGCCTACGTGCGAAAAATGGCGCTCGTCGCGTGAGAATCCGCTACCGTAAGGCCTTCCGGCTTCCAGTTGGGAATTGCGGAAGTGGATGCTGAGTAAGCATGAAGCCGCCTCAGTCCCAGCACCCGCCCTCGCATATCCGCCCACATGAGCCGCACCCGCAGGGCCGCTGGCCCCGCTGCATCCTCAGACAAGATGGTATGCACAAACTCGAAGGGGTTTACCTCCGGCGCTGTATAGCCAGCCGCCTGCATCACGCCCAACACGTCGTCCGCAATATCCTGGCGCCCTATGGCTCGAAACGCGCCGGCCAAGCATCCCGCGAAATGGCTTCTCCCTTCATCGCAGCGAATACCTAATGCCCATCCGGCAGCTGGATGTTGTTATTACTCCTGTTAGGCTGTGGATGAAGAACTGCTTGGGCAACACCGTTGTACCCGCGTGTAGCAAGATAGAGAGGTCCGGGGAGGCGTGCCAGCCGTTGCCAAAGCGGTGGGTTGCGTATGCTGCTAGGAAACTATCCATCGCCGCAATCTCCGGGCTTTTCTTCGGGCCCGCTCGCCATGTACCAGCCTTTGATGACTGGCTGTATGAAGCCAGCCTTCTGGAGGGATTCGCGGTGGCGCCGAGAGAATTCGTCAGTCTGAAAGACGGCGGATTCCATGTCTCCTGTCGGACTAGCCTGTCGAGAAAAGTTCTGCGCCCCGGGGCCTGCGCAGGGGCAACTGGAGGCTTCCTGCGGCGATCCAGACGGGCCGCTCGCCAGCTCGTTGGGAGGCGGCGGCACCGGTGCCGCCGGCGGAGCAACCTTCGGTGCTGCGGGAATGCCGATCGGTGCCGGATCCGGTTCGGCTGCTGGGACGGGCGCCGGCGACGGCTGTCGGTGTAGCTCCGCCGCGGCAGGCCGGGTGATCTGCGCCGGCCATGATGGCGTGGACGATGCGAGCGTATGCGGTACACAGGCGCTGTCGCGCTGAACCGGCGCGACCTCCTCCCCGCGATCCGCTCGCATCGAGGCCAAGAGAGGCCAGCGTTCGCGAGCATGCCGAGTCGAATCCTCACGCACTATCTG
>NZ_JBWKVH010000086.1:0-8056 GCF_059421605.1 Cupriavidus sp. GW821-FHT02F09 | reverse complement strand
GTGCTCCTCGAGAAACGAGACTTGGAATCTTCGTTTTACTCCAGGGGGCTTACCTCCGCGGCCCTTCATAGTATCTACAGGGGAAAGCGCCGCAGCAGGGTGACCATCGGGGCGTGCGCAGCTCGAAGGGAGCGATCGGCGACGGGGGGCGGCGCACGGCTTACCGCGGGGCAATGCTCGTTGATTAGGACGTGTCCGATTTCATTTGCAGTACGCTGCCAGTACACTTGCGGTACACCTCACCGAGGAGCGACATGAAGCAAAATGAAACGCGTCGGGCCCTGATGCTGGGACTTGCTGCCATTTCCATGGCCGGCGGCTGCGCCCGGGCCGGCGAGGCCGATGAGCTGTACGCGGCGATGCAGGATGGCATGTGCGAGCCCGCCACCGTCTTGCAAGCGCGCGACAAGGCAGGTGCGGTCGCAACCCAGGCGGGCCCGGCCATGACCCATCTCTACGGCACCCGCGAAAAGAGGGATGTGCGAGCGTGCTTCGGTCGGCTGCGCACAGCCGCCGAGCAGGGCGACGCGGATTTGCGCGGTGCGGTTGGCCATGCGTATTCGCAGGGCTACGGCGTCCCCAAGGACGAGGCGGGGCGGTGGACGATCACGAGGCGGTCCATTGGTGATGCAAGGCGGCGGAGCCAAAATTAAATGGTCGACCTCGGTGGCATTACCGCACTTGCGGCCAGACGCAGCCGTCCTCGCCCATCGCCCCATTGTCCTGAATAAAATCGGTTCGTTTGGCCGTCTTGCGATTCTGATAGGTAAAGCCATAGATGTTCGCACCCTGGCGAATCACCTCGTATTCCCCGCTGATTTTTCCGCCTGACACCTCCAGCCAGACGTCGGTGTATTCCCAGGGCCGTCCCTTGGCCATCTCGACGCCATCCGACGACTTGAGCACCAGCGGGATAGCCAGCGCGGACTTGCGATACTTGACGTAGCCACCTGTCCAGTGTGAATCCGGATCGGAGAACATCCGGAATTCGAGCTGGATACCCCCTGTCCCCGAGGACAGGCAGCGGAAGTCTTGCGCAACCGGCCGTTGGGCGAGTGCGGGCAAGGCGCTGATGACGAGCAGTACGGCGACGAGGCAGTGGTGCATGGCTTCGGTGTTTTGGTAAGAAGCATCAAACAAGTTTGATGGGAAATTGATGCGCGACCGAACCGATGCCACAGGAGCCCTCCGGGTGGGGGCTGCCATAGTAGGAAAGGTGCTTGCGCATTACATGCAAGCGCGCGCTTCGCATCGCCGATGCGAATATTAATCCACGAATCATGCTAACAATGCATCAAATAGCTCAATGACGAAATCCCTCATTCCCGATGTCGCTCTGATCGACAACACCGAACAACGTACCCCGCTGGTCCTGGTGCTGGACTGCTCGGGCAGCATGGACGGCGAACCGATCCGGCAGCTCAACGAAGGGCTGGCCCTGCTGGAGCAGGAGCTCAAGGCGGACGTCATCGCCAGCAAGCGGGTCCGCATCCTGGTGGTGCAATACGGCGGCTACGACCAGGCCGAGGTGGCCGGTGACTGGTGCGATGCAATGGATTTCAGCGCGCCGAAACTGCGAGCCGACGGTACCACGCCAACGGGGCAGGCGGTAGAACTGGCGCTGGCAGAGATCGAGCAGGAGAAGCTGCGGTTCCGCCAGGCGGGCGTGGCCTACACACGTCCGTGGCTGTTCCTGATGTCGGATGGCGCGCCCACTGACCAGTGGGAGCCGGGCGCGGCGCAGTCCCGCCAGGCCGAGAAGGCCAGCAAGGTAGCCGTGTTCCCGATCGCGGTGGGCGAGGGCGCCAGCATCGATGTGCTCCAGCAGTTCAGCAGTCGCGGCGCGGGCGGCGTGAAGCAGCTCAAGGGCCTGCAGTTCCGTGAGCTGTTCCTGTGGCTCAGCGCCAGCATGCAGGTCGTGTCGCAGTCCACGCCGGGCGGGCTGGCGCAACTGCCGTCCACCGACAGCTGGTCCGCGGTCACGGTCTGAACGATGGCCTGGAAGATCTTTGCCGCTTCGGCAACGGGCAAGTCGCACGCCGAGCGCGGCGTGCCGTGCCAGGACGCCTTCGCGCATGCTGTGGTGGGCGAGGTGCTGATCGCACTGGTTTGCGACGGTGCGGGTTCGGCGCGCTATAGCCAGGCAGGTGCCGAGTTCATTGCCAGATCGGTGGTGCATGCGCTGGCCACGCGGGTGCAGCAGGGCGAGGAGTTGCCGGAGCTGTCCGGCGAACTGTTCGAGCAGGCCGTGGCAAGCGTGATCGGGCTGGCGCGCAGCGCGCTGCAGGAGGTGTCACGTGCGGCGGGTGCCGGGATGGCCGACTACGCTAGCACGCTGGTTGGCGTGGTGGCCACGCCGGAGCGCGGCAGCTTCTTTCATATCGGCGATGGCGTGGGCGTGGCCCAGCCGCGCGACGGCGCGGGCAAGCCGGATATCTCGCTGCCAGCCAATGGCGAGTACGCCAACGAGACCTACTTCGTCACCGGGCCGCACTGGCGCGAACAGCTCCGGGTGCTGCCGATCCGCCAGCCGCTGCAAGGCGTGGCGCTGATGTCGGATGGCGCCATGCCGTTTGCCATGAGCAAGGGCAACGCCGGGCTCTACGCACCCTTCATGGAGCCGGTCGAGCGGTATCTGCGCGGGGTAGCCGACATCGATGAGGGCAACCGCGCGCTGGCGGCCACGCTGGACGATCCGCGCACGCACCAGATCACCGGCGATGACAAGACCTTGTTGGTCGCGCTGCGGGCATGAGCGCTCGTAGTGGACGGAAAGTCTGGCTGGACCGCAAGCGCAGCCTGACGCTGGGCCGCCTGGTCAAGAGCGGCGGCGCCGGGAGCGTATTCCTGCTGGCCGAGGCGCCGGCGCAGGTGGCCAAGCTCTATCACGACCACATGGACCTGGCCAGCTACCAGCGCAAGATCGACGCGATGCTACGGCTGTCGCCCGAGCTGCCGGACCAGGTCGAGAACGGCAAGTGCTATGTGCAGATCGCCTGGCCGCAGGCGCCGCTGCAGAACGGGCGTGGCCGCTTTATCGGTTTCGCCATGCCGGTGCTGGACATCC
Organism: Cupriavidus sp. GW821-FHT02F09; assembly: GCF_059421605.1. NCBI lineage: Bacteria > Pseudomonadati > Pseudomonadota > Betaproteobacteria > Burkholderiales > Burkholderiaceae > Cupriavidus > Cupriavidus sp. GW821-FHT02F09. The sequence goes on along the minus strand of NZ_JBWKVH010000086.1, from coordinate 4,989 downwards.
AGCACACGGCCGAGCTGGAAGAGGTCCTGCAGGAGCGCCAGGCGAGGGTCGCTGGCCTGCCCACCGGGCTGGGTGCCAAGATCACGCTGGCCGCCAATCTGAGCGGCGTCATCGCGGCCCTGCACCAGCGGCATCACTACGTGGTGGACCTGAAGCCGGTCAACCTGCGCTTCTACCGCGATTCGCTCTACATCGCGATGCTCGATTGCGATGGCTTCAGCATCCAGGGCGAGTCGGAACGCTTTGCGGCGCAGCAGTTCACCGCAGACTATCTGGCGCCGGAATTGCAGGATGGCGGGCTGACCGCCGCCGGCGAGGAGGCGCAGGACCGCTTCGCGCTGGCGGTGGTGATCTTCCAGTTGTTGAACTTCGGTATTCATCCGTTTAGCGGCCGGCCCGCCAATGGGCGGGTTCCCACCGACCTGCCCGGGCGCATCCGCGGCCGCTACTATGCGTATGGCCAGTGCGCGCACAAGGCGATCACGCCCAACCCGGTGAGCGGCCACGCGCAGATGCCGCAGGAGTTGCGGGAGATGTTTGACAGCGCTTTCGGCGGGCAGCCGGGCAGCCGGCCCGCGCCGGCCGAATGGGCGCGGGTGCTGCGCAAGTACGCGCTGCGCAGCAGCCAGCGGCTGGCAGTCTGCGCCGCCGATCCCTCGCACCAGCACTTTGCAGGCTCGGCCTGCGCGGCTTGTGCGCGCAGTGCGATGATCGCCGGCGCCGTCAGCGCGGCCACGCAGGCTGGCGGTAAGCGCAAGGCAGGCCGGGCCAAGCGCGGACGGCAGCCCGCAGCCCGGCAACCGGCTCAGCGACAGGTGCCTCAGCCCTTGGCGCCAGCCAGCCAGGTGACGATGGCGCCGACCCAGCCGGCGGGCGTGCCGTCCACCGTCAACTCGTCTGTGGGCGGCGGGAACAAGAGGGGCATTCTCCTGCTCGTCTTCGGCCTGGTTATCCTTGCTAGCGGGATTGTGTATGCTTGGCGCGCGGACGGCCGGGCTGGCGACGCAAGCGCGGCCGATGCCGCAGAAATAGCGCGGCCGCCTGAATGGGGCCGCGTCATACCCACCCAGCGATCGCCAGCGCTGGCCAGCGGGCGGGCCGACATCCGGGGAATCATCGAGGCCGTCGCCGAAGGTCACTTCGATACCATCCAGGCCGATTTGCTGCGCCTGAAAATGCAGGCACTCCCCAGCGCGTCTAGCAGCGAGAGCGACTACCACAACATCGCAAACAACTACCAGATCAGGCTGCGCGAGGTGCGCTCGGCAGCGGCGCAAGGGGCGGGGGAAACGAACGCCGCAGAGGCGGAGCTCGAAGGATATTACGACCAGTACCGCGATTTGCTGGCGCGCGATCCCGCTGCTTCGTACGCGGCCTTCGCGCTTGGGGAGTACCACTTGCGCCGCAAGGAGCCAGTGGCTGCGCGCCTGTATTTCGAGCAGGTGGTCTGGGGCAGTCCCCGCGAGCCCCACGGCTGGTACGGGTTGGGCGCGGTCGCCCTGCACGCGCAGCGCGACAAGGAGGCGGTCGCGTGCATTGCCATTGCTGAGTGGCTGAAGGCTGCGGGCGATACGGCGGCAATGAACGCCAGATGGGCCAGTTTTCGCCTTCGCATCCTGTCGGACCCGAAGCGCTGGGCGAGCGCCGGCCACTCTGCCGGAGAGCTGGCTGCGAAGCTCGCCAAACTGCCGCCCCCGGCCGATCCCAGTATCGCAGCTGCGCCATTCGGCGCGCCCTGAAATTGGACTGGAGTCGCTATGCTGATTTTCTCTCTCTTTCTCTCTCCGATCACCAGCGAGCCCCTATCGGCGCTGCTGGAGGTGTGGAACACCCCAGCGCGCCCAGGCGCGCCGGCGCCGACCGTAAGCTTCAGCAGACGATCCGGTAGGCGAGATCACGCAATGGAGGAGGGATAACCCACCTCTACCAACACCGCCGTTTGAGAGCACCGGGAGCGGGCGATTCTGCGCGGTGGCCTGCGTCACGGTCGAAGGTGTAGGCCTGCTGCGGGCGTTGGGCAAGCCCGGAATTGATCCCATGGAGGACATGCTAATGCTCCCTATTTTCACCCTTCGCTGCCTTGGCGCGTCAATGCTTGCATTTGCTGCATTCACATGTGCCCACGCGACTGAGATTGAAACCTACAGTTGCCGGAATGGATACTTCCCTTCGGAGAACAAGGAACTCGAACTGGCCCGCGTCCATGGCGCAGAAGGCTCCAGGATTGATCTCTTTGTCGATGAGAAAGGCTGCCCAGCCGATACTGAAGCTTGCAGTGACAAGGCATATCTTGTCCCTGGCGATGAGGTAATCGTCAACAAGCGTCAAAACGGTTGGGCATGCGTGTGGTATCAGGGACGGCGGCATGAAACCGTCCGTTGGATCAGAGCAGAGAAACTCGCTACGGTCAAAGTTCCTACGCCGTTGTTGGCGGACTGGGTCGGGACGTGGCGTTTCGGCACCAACTGGATCAGGATCTCAAAGGTTCCAAATGGCGCTCTGCGCGTCACTGGTGAAGCGACCTACGGTTCGGGTCCGCGGATCAACGTGGGTGATCTAGAGGGCGAAATCGAGCCACGGAGTGAGCGTGCAAGCATGGGCAAGGATGAAAGGTTTTGCGTCGTTGACTTTGTGCGCGTGGGGCGGTTCCTGGTCGCAAGCGACAATGCAAACTGCGGTGGCGAAAATGTACGTTTTGACGGCGTTTATGTTCGACGCAAGTAGCTCACCTCATCGGGATTTGAGTCCCTTCTCATCTGCCTTCCGGAGCTTTCAGAGCTTCCAGCAGCTAGCGATCTTGGCCGCCGGCTTCACCGACATCCGCTTCGAAAAGAAAGCCGAACTGCTGCCGTGGGTGCTGACTCGATTGGGAGCCCCTTTCGGCGCTGATGGCCTTCTGCGTGGCAGCGCATGTCAACGGCGTGGGTGCTACCGAGAGGCATCGTGCGCCGATCGATACGCTGGCCGGTGCGGTGGCGGTCGACATGGCCGACTCCTGGCCGCCGGAGCCGATGCGCCCGCGCAAGGCCCACTGACGGAAGCGGTGAGGGCAGGGCGGCGGTGCCACCCTGTACGAGCAAGCACCAGCAAGGAGGCCGCATGCAGCAAACGAGAATCGTGTTCGGCGATGAGGCGGACGCCGAGGCGTATTGGCGCGACAATGCGTGGAAGAAATTTGCAGTGGATGTCACGGCGGGGCCGCAGCGACGACCAACGTTTCGAGCCACGGCCCATGTCGCCGCCCCAAGCCTGCAGGACGCCATCGCTTGTGCGAAGCGCAATTTGTCACGCAGCCCCGCCGAATGCCGCTTCGCGGCTCTGCTTGCCGGGCCGCGTGTTGGCTGCGTTCCATCCTAGCCTGACAGTACCAGGAGCGCGGCTCAGCGTGCCGCCTCCTCGATCATCACGAACAGCCCATCAGACATCCCATACTCCTTGCCCACGAATCCAAGTTGCACTCCCACATTTTCCGGCAACGACCCAGCCAGCTTTGTCAGGCCGCTCTCGACTATGAAGGCAAGCCCCTGCAGGTCGACGCCCTGAACGCCGCAGATACGCAGGGACAGGATGCGCCGCTCCTTCCATGCGGGTGGGTGCAGCATGTACTGGGAATGTGCCAGTTGCGCGACGGATATCTGCCTGCCGCCCGATGCTTCTATCGTAGCGGCGGCCATATCCCTATAGGGGGCCGGTGCCAATCCCTCAAGCACCCAGGCTTGCGGCAGATGGATGCCTCGAACTTCCTGTGCTGGCGAATTGAGCTGCGTACTTAACGCAGCCAGCACCTGCTTGATATCCACGCCTTCACGCTGCATCCGTTCCGCTTCGATAATATGCCAAAACTGTACTGGAGCAGTTGTGTTACTCCAGATTTGCGCGACGACCGTGTTATGTGCCAAGGCGGGAACGATCAGCTCGCGTGCCAACGCCAGCAGTTCCGCGCTGTCGTGAGAGGCGCTCGAGATCAACACATAGAGATCTCCCTCCGGCACTTGGCCCCATTCCAGCGAGGGAGGTACAACGGTGTCGTCTGCGCGCGCTACTGATGCGCAGGTCGTCGCAGTCAAGGCCGCCACCAGTAATACCAGACGCCGGCAATTTTGCAGGACTTCTTTACGTTTTAGCATGCGCATATTCCAGCGCAGCATTGCGGACATCGGAACTTAGCCTGCGACCGCATCGGCGAGGGCGCTCGCGACGCGCCATTCGCGCACCAGCGCGGGTAGGCCCGCACGATGCTGCGCGTCACGCTAATGCCATTCTCAGATGCCGCCGCCCTGGCGGTCGCCAGCACTGCGCGCTCACGCTTGCCAGGGCTGCGCCCCGTAGGCTTAGGCCGGCGATGGCCGGCACCGCTTTCGTGGCCTTCCGTCCGATGACGGCGCCGCATCACCGTGTGCCGACGATTCTCGCCACCGCGGCCTCCCCCCGTTTTGTCAGAAACGGAGAAAGCTCTGCATATGTCACCAGAAAGTCCTTGTCGCAGCCACTACCGTCAGGCATCACCCAGAACCGCAGGCCGGTTTTTTCCAGAGTGAGAAAATAGGAGTCCTCAATGTCTCTGTTCACTTTGCAAGCTGCATCGGGCTTGTAGCCTTTGGTCAGAAAAGCCTTCAGCTTTGCTGGCAGCGAGCCGATGCCGGGCGTGTCTGTATTCGATTGTGCACCGACCCAGGTCCACGGATCGATCTCTTCCCCGCTGCGGGCATCCCATGTACGAAAACTCTGACTGATGCCATTGGCTCCGTAACCCGCCGCCCAGCGATAGTCGCGCACCGTGACCCAGTCCACTGTCCAATAGGTGGGTTCAGCGTAAGTCTCATCCTCAGCGGCCAGCCCCATGCGGCCGAGAAATTCGCGCCGCGTGGAAAAATAGTGCTGCATTGCCGCCTTGGTCCGCGGTAACTTCGAGGTAAGCACCCGGTCATGACCGTCTAGACACTGAAGCACCGATAAGCACAATAGGTCCCCACCTATCGATAAGTGGGG
>NZ_JBWKVH010000085.1:0-8217 GCF_059421605.1 Cupriavidus sp. GW821-FHT02F09 | reverse complement strand
GACCGCAGCTGGCGTTCCAGCATGCCGCGGTCGTCTGACCCCAAATGCGGCATGCCGCATCGCATTGACGCGAACAACGGGGTTCTGCAGATTGCCCACTCGATCAATCGACGATCGAGCCACTGGACTGTGCCAGCCGGGCGTACTCGCCTAACGACCGCGTTGGCCGAAAGTACCGGTCACGAAGAATCGGCCTCTTGAGCGGCCCAACGATGGATGCCAGGTCGGACAGCTTCACATGGCCCAGTTCGGGCATGCCGATACCCACGTCGCACAGACCGTAGGCGGTGTCACCATCGGCCGGGTCGAGCGCGGCCAGTAGCCAGGTCGCATGCGCGTCCGGGGTAAACAGCCGTACCACGGGCAGCGGGTCGCAAGCATGGCCGGCTACGTATGCCTGGCCGTTTGCGAGCAGCTGCTCGCGTTGTTCGGCGGTGATGAGAGGTTGGATCATGGTCGTTGCCTCCTGGAAAGATTCCGGGAAAACCGAAAGCAGCTCTAAAATGAACACTATAGATTGTAGTCCTATAGAGCGCAATAGGCTGACATCATGGTTTTCTAGGGGAACCACTGATGACGGCGAAACACTCATTGGCAACAGCAATACGCATAGTCAGGAAAGCGCGCGGCTTGAGCCAGGAAGCGTTCTCCGACGTGTCTAGCCGTACTTACATGAGTTCCCTGGAGCGCAACCTGAAAAGCCCGACCATGCACAAGCTGACCGAGCTATGCGAGGTCATGCAAGTGCATCCGCTCACGCTGCTGACACTGGCCTATGCCGCCGACAGCACGCACAAGGCCGACCAGCTTCTGGCGCAGGTGCGCCAGGAACTGGGGACCATCTTGAAAGAGCGCGACGCGTCGTAGGCGTGCGCGCGATGCTGTGGTTAGCAGCAGCTGCGCCCCGCCGCAATGGGCGAGCGTTTTTGGGGTGGCGGTTATGCCGCCGGCTTGCTACGCGACCAGATCAGGTTGGGCATGCCATCGTCTTCCTCGATCAGCCGGGCATAAATCGTCGCCGGGAACGAAGGATCATCGAGGGTCACGGACAGGTAGGGCCGGGCTGGGGAATTCGACGCATCTCGTGGTGGAAATGCTGCTCAAGCAGCGCGGCTTTCGCATGACCCATGTCCCCTACAAGGGCGAGCCCGATGGTGTTATTGCCACCGTCTCGGGCGAAACCCAGGTCATGGCGCCGGTGATGAGCACGGCATTGCCGCAGATCCGGGCGGGAAAGCTGGTGCCCATGGTGGTGTTTGCCGCAAAGCGCGTGCCGGACCTGCCCGACGTGCCAGCGGCGGCGGAGGTCGGCCTGACCGGCTTCGAGGACATCGGCTGGTCCGGCATCGCCGCCAAAACCGGTACCCCTGCGCTTCCATCCAGCGCCTGCACGAGGCCACGCAGAAGTTCCTCCAGGACCCAGCTGTGGTGGAAAAGCTGCGCTCCATGCACGTCACGCCCATTCCGGGGCCGCTCGGCAAGCTCCATGAGTTGACGGAGCGCGATACCGTCAAGTGGAAAAATGCCATCGGCAACCTGAACCTGCGGGCCAACTGAACAAAAAGAGGCAGGCGCTCGCCCTGCCGCGGCGCGCCCAGCAAGCGCCGACACAATTCTTGATTCCGAGGTAGCAATGAAAAAAGGTATGGTCGTTTGCCCGCAGCCGGAAGCCGCGGAAGCGGGCGTCGAGATTCTGCGTGCCGGCGGCAATGCGGCTGATGCCGCAGTCGCCTGCGCTTTCGCCCAGACCGTGGTCGATCCGCTGATGTGTGGCATCGCCGGATTCGGGACAGCTGCGGTGTATATGCCGTCGAAGCAAACGCACGAATACATCGACTTCCACGCAACGGCACCGGCGAGTGCTACGCCCGAGATGTGAGCCGACAAGCTGGAGGACGAAGCGCGCGATGGCTTCGGCTTCTTTGTGAAGGACCGCGTCAATGACATCGGCTATCAGTCGATCGCCACCCCGGGTACGCTGCGCGGGCTGAAGGCGATCCATCGCAGCTATGGCCGGCTGCCCTGGAGCGCAGTCATCGCGCCCGCCATCCGCTGGGCGCGTGAAGGATACTTTGTGCGGCCCGGGATGTATGCGTTCTGGACCGATGTAGCCACGCTTGGCCGCACTAGCAACCTGAAACGTCTGACATTCAGCGAAGACGGGCGACGTTTCTACTGCCGTAAGGACGGATCGCCCAAGTGATCGGCACGCCGCTGCGCAACCCTGACTTCGCCGACACGCTGGAGCAGATCGCGCTCGACGGGGCGGACGCGTTCTACCTGTACGATCTCGCCAGTCGCATCGTCGCCGACATGCAAGCGCACGGCGGCTTGCTATCGCGCGAGGATTTGGCGGGTTATTGCGTCGAGCGGACGGCACCGCTGACCGGCACCTACTGGGGGCGAACGATTACCACCAACCAGCCGCCGGGCGGCGGCGTCATGCTGGTCGAGATGCTCAACATCCTCGAACAGTTCGATCTGGCGGAAATCGGCCACAACACGCCGGAATACCTGCGCGTGGTCTGCGAGGCCATGAAGGCCGCGACCCGCGACAAGGACCTCCATGTCGGCGATCCGGCCTTCGTCGAAGTGCCGCTCGCCCGCTTGCTCGACAAAGGCTACGCGCGCGAATTCGCCAATGGCATCCGCGCCGGCGATAAGATCGACGTACCCCGCGTCAATCCCGGCCACGTGGCCCCACGCGACACGACGCATCTGTCGGTGGTGGACGGTGATGGCAACTGCGTTTCGCTGACCCACTCGCTGGCGATGCCGTCAGGCGTCATTACGCCGGGCCTGGGGTTCATGCATAACGGCTGTATGGGCGTGTTCGACCCACGTCCGGGCCGTGCCGGCAGCATTTCCCCAGACAAACGACGCTTTACGTCGTCATGTCCGTCGATTGTGTTCCGGGACGGCACACCGGAAGTCATTCTCGGCGCACCGGGGGGAACGCAGATTGCCATGGGCGTGCTGCAGACGGTACTGAACGTGGTGGATTTCGGCATGACAATGCAGGCCACGGTCTGAGCGCCCCGCTTCTCCGCCACCAGCAATGCCGTTGACGTCTGCAACCGGATTCCCCGCTATCTCACGGCAGAACTGGAAGCGCAAGGCTACGAGGTGATCCGCAATCCCTACAACTACACGATCGCTTGGGTGCACGCCATCCGGGTCAAAGACGGGCAACTCGATGGTGGGGCCGATCCGGGCCGCGACGGGGTCGCGCTCGAAGCGACAATACCCTGACCGGCCTTTCCAGGGATACCGGAGGCATCGCCGATAAAGTCCACGGAGAGCCCCGCATAAGTTGCACTTCGCAACCAATGTAGTTGCAAATCGCAACTTGATCAAGACCTGACTTTGCTGAGATGTCGGCACGCAGATCCTGCCGCTAACAGCCTCGCGCCGCTCGCGGGCCCCAATCGCCGAGGTGCGAGAACAATTACGTCCGTCACTTGTAGCAACCGCGCCCACGTCAGCTGATCCATATAGCAAAGGGACCTGCCGCACAAGCTGCAGGTCCCTTTGCACTTCTTTCGGTTCATCGACAGCGCCCGCCTATGTGATGGGCGCCATCGTGCGTCGCGTGGCTCAGTCGTCGTGGCGATGCTGCTTGTGGCCCTTGTGCTTGCCGCGATTGCCATTCTTGTGGTCATCGGCATAGTTGTTGCGCGACGCATTGCCGCCCAGCGCCGAACCCGCTGCGCCACCGGCCGCGGCACCGACGATGCCGCCGGTTCGGCCGCCCAGGGCATTGCCGGCCGCTGCGCCGGCGCCACCGCCCAGTGCTCCACCCACGACGGCGCCGGTCCGTTCCTGCTTGTTGGCAGTTACCGCACCGCCCGCACCGCCGCCCACCGCACCGCCGATCACGGCACCCGTGCTGCCGCCCAGTGCGCCACCGACGGCCGCGCCCGCGGCACCGCCCAGACCGCCTCCCGCGGCGTTCTTCAGGTCATCGGCCAGCGCCGGCATGGCTGCGGCGGTGAGCACTAAGGAGAGGCACAGCGCGCGAAATGATTGTCGATTCATGTTTTTCCTTATAAAGGGGATGGTCGTCGGTCTGCCGATGCCTGAGTTTACACGGAGCGGCAAGCGGGATCCATGCAGCACTGATCTGTCCTCTCCGGGATGTACATGCCGGTGACGACTCTAGGTTCAACCGTGGCCCGCACTAGGCGGGCCACCCCATTTCTGCAGAGGGCGCTTCGCGCCCCCAGTCTTGCCTCTCGCATTCCCTGCCCTTCAGCCGGTCCCCGCCGATTTTCGCGTCCGCGAAAACAGCTTGCCGATCTCAGCCCCGCGCCGGCCGGCATCGGCCGTGGCGCGGCCGCGCGGCGTGGTCTTGTCTGGCAGCGGCGCCAACAATGGCCCGTCGATGCTTGCCAGCCAGACGAAATCGCGAATGCGTCAGTGCGCGCACAGTGCTTCGTAGGCGCGCCGGCTGATCGGTACATAGCGCTCCTTCTCACGCTTGCCAACTATGTTCCCCCCCAACGTTCCAGTGTGCCCCCCTGCGGCCGGACACAGGCCTGCGCTGCTGGCGCCGGCCAGCTCGAAGCACAGTATGCCACTGTCGTGCAACAGCAGGATCACCGCACGCAGCGTGCGCATCCTGGCGCTGTCGTGCGCTTGGTCATCGAGCCACGCCGCAAGTTCGTCCCACACGGCGACGGCCACGGCCTCGTTGACGTGGATCTTCCGGCCAGCGACGCGCCGCGCGGGCAGCCCGTCCCATGGATTGCTGTCGAGATAGTGTCGGCCCGCCAGCCACGTGCACAGGGCCGCGAGGACCAGCTCGGTATAGTGGCGGCTCCTGGCCGAGGCTGTGTGAAAACGCCAGTGCATCGCCCAGACTGAAGCAACTTGTGAGCGCGAGGCGGCCCATGAAGCGATTCATCGAAGGCGAAGACCGGCACCAGGTTACTCTACTACCAGAGTGTCTTGATGACTATATCGGTGAAGACAATCCCGTGCGCGTTATCGATGCCTTTGTTGATGAGCTTGATCTGCATAGGCTTGGTTTTAAGGGGGCCGCTCCTGCAACCACCGGTCGGCCGGCATATCACCCGTCGGTCTTGCTGAAGATTTATATCTATGGCTACCTCAACCGCATCCAGTCGAGCCGCCGCCTGGGGCGCGAGTCACAGCGCAACGCCGAATTGATGTGGCTGACCGGACGGCTTGTACCGGATTTCAAAACCATTGCGGGCTTCCGTCATGACAACGGAGTGGGAATCCGCAACGTCTGCCGGCGCTTCATTGCACCGTGGCCATCGATAGCAGCAAGTTCAAGGCAGTCAACAGTCGGGACCGCAACTTCACGCCATGTAAGATCGACAAGCGCCAGCAGCAGATTGAGCAGAGCATCCAGCGCTATCTCGACGCGCTGGAGACCGCCGACCGAACCCAGCCTGCTGAGATCGAGGCAAAGACAGTGCAGCTGCAGGAAAAGATCAAGAAGCTGCGTCAGAAAATGCGGGAGTTGGATCGCACGAGGGAGAAGTTGAAGAGCGCGCCCGATGAACAGCTATCACTCACGGATCCCGATGCGCGCTCAATGATCTCGCAAGCCAAAGGAACGGGAATTGTGGGGTACAACGTGCAGACAGCCGTTGATGCCAAGCACCACCTGATCGTCACGCACGAGGTCACAAACATCGGCAGCGACCGTACACAACTGAGCAAGATGGCGAGGGCTACACGTGAAGCGATTGGCTGGACCAAATTACGGGCCTTTGCCGATCGTGGGTACTTCAATGGACCGCAGATCAGCGCGTGCGAAGACGCCGGCGTCACGCCCTTCGTACCGAAGCCGATGACGTCGAGCGCCAAGCCCGATGGACGGTTTAGCAAGGCAGACTTCATCTACGTGGAAGGGGACGACCAATACCAATGCCCGGCAGGTGAGAGAGCGATCCATAGGTTCACGACATTCGAGCACAACCTGAAACTACATGTGTACTGGAGCAGCGCCTGTCCCAGATGCCCAATGCGCGAGCAATGCACGATCACTGACTACCGGCGCATTCGGCGGTGGGAGCATGAGGCGGTGCTGGAACGGATGCAGCAGCGGCTCGACCGCAGGCCCGATGCCATGACACTGCGAAGACGCACCATTGAGCACGTGTTTGGCACGCTCAAACACTGGATGGGCTCGGCGCACTTCCTGACGAAGACGTTAGAACACGTGAGCACTGAGATGAGCCTGCACGTGCTTGCATACAATCTCAAACGCGTGATCAGCGTGCTTGGTATTGCCAAAACAATGAAGGCGATGATGACGTGTATTAGCTGGGACTCGATCTGACAGATAGTCGGGCTGTTGAATCGAGAAGCGCGGCTCAATGCGGGATCAGTTTCTCCTTGGCGAGTTCCAGCGAGTCGAGGAAGGTGCGCATGGGCGTTTTGCCGTAGCACCATCGCCCCTGATGCTCTCGCTGGTTGTTGTACTGGTCAAGCCAGGCATCGAGATCGAGCTGCAATGTGCCGATCGAGTCGTAGACTTTCTTGCGAAACGCGATGCGATAGAACTCGTTGAGCATGGTTTTGTGCAGCCGTTCAACGATGCCGTTGGTCTGGGGCGACCTGGCCCGCGTACGGGTGTGGTCGATGTTTTCCACGGCCAGATAGAGCTCGTATTCGTGATGCTCGGGATTGCCGCAGTACTCGGTGCCGCGGTCAGTCAGCACGCGCGACAGCGGGATGCCGTAGCTGTCAAAGAACGGCACAACGCGGTCGTTGAGCAGGTCAGCGGCTGGCAACGGGGTCTTGCGATCGTAGAGCTTGGCAAAGGCCACCTTCGAGTAGGTGTCGACGAAGGTCTGCTGGTAGACGCGGCCCACGCCTTTGAGCGTGCCGACATAGAAGGTGTCCTGGGCGCCGCAATAGCCGGGGCACTCGGATTCGAATTCCCCGTGGGTTTCCTTTTCCAGCTTGGCGCGCTCCAGCGCGGCCAGTTGCAACTCGGTCAGGACCAGCCCTTCCTGCGCGGATTTGGCTTCCAGCGCCTTCAGGCGCTTGTTCATGGTCTCCAGATCGTGACGCAGCCAGATGCTGCGCACGCCCTGCGGCGACACGTGCAGGGCATGGCGCTTGAGGACCTCGTTGGCAATGCGGATCTGGCCATAGGCGGGCAATTCGAGTGCCAGGGCCACCACGGCAGTTTCGACTTCGGGATCGACGCGATTCTTGAGTAGTGGCCGGCGTCGCGAAATCTCCTGCAACGCGGCTTCGCCGCCTCGCTCGTACAACTCTTTGAAGCGGTAGAAGCTATCGCGCGAATAACCCATGACGCGACAGGCCTGGCTCACGTTGCCCAGTTGCCGGGCCAGTTCCAGTATGCCGACCTTGGCACGGATGACTTTCTGTTCCTGAGTCATGGCGGACTCCTTGTGGATTCCGCCGCACACTGGCACTCCGGGCTACGCCCTTCGCACCAACGTGCGGCGGCATGGATAACCAACCACTGTCAGATTTAGTCTAGACTATTACAGATGACGAGATGCCTTCGAGCGGCTAGGTTTCCCCCGCGTGCGGGTCGTCTCTGATACTGCCACCCAGGCACCGAGTGACTCGTTCCAGATCGAGCGTACGTCTTATTCATTGCCTATAACCTGAGTTAGCAATATTGCCGTCTAGGTTATTCACGTGGCCGCACCACAAGATCAACAACTCATACAGACGCCCTTGCTATTCACACACATTCAGACAAGGCTGGCAGCGGTGCCGATCTTCTAACACATCAGGGTCCGGGCTTTTGGCCCAATATGACCGTTTGTAGTACCGCAGTCCTTCACCTTCTCCCATCACACTGAACGAGCAATAGAGCATCTGCCATAGAAAACTTCGATTGGGCTTGCAACCAACGGGGAAGCCCTTGTAGTACCTTTCGTGCATGCATGTATCCGGCTTGCCTAACGACGTCGATACGCCTTCTAGATCGGCGCCAAAATATCTCAATTGCGCACAGATTAAACTTTTAACGCATATCGTCCAATTGACCGATCCAGGGCAGGATATTCATTCGGATATGGCCGTCTGACACTCGCCCTGTGAAACAGATCTCCCGCAGTTGGCGGACAGGCGACCCGCCACCTCCCTGTCTCCATGTAACGGGTCGCCTTCTTTTTCGCCTAAATATCAAAATAACGCACGACACGCTCAATATACGCAGGCATTTCGATGGCCCGGACGATGGCAGGGTAGTCA
>NZ_JBWKVH010000084.1:0-8258 GCF_059421605.1 Cupriavidus sp. GW821-FHT02F09 | reverse complement strand
GGTCCTCCACGGATCTTCTCGAAATCGGCAATGGGGTAGGTGGCGCCGTTGGCTCGACCATGCCCACCGTCGCTGAGACACGCCAGACCTCAGCGCTCTACGACCAACCCGGCAAGCTCTGGTTCAACCTGCTGTGCTGGGACATAGACGCCCAGTTGGCGTTCTACCGCGATCTGCTCGGCCTGCCCGAGGCTGCAAAAAGTCGCTCTCCGATCTATCGCGCCCTAGAGACGGTCGACTTCCAATTCGGCTTCAACGCGATATCGGCGTATGCCTTGCTGGGACTGACAGACCGTCAGTCAGCGGCTCACGCATATTTCGCATCAAGTCGCCCCGTCAATCCGCACCGACAAGCCCGTGGCCGTGTAAATGGCCGTTGTCTTGTAGCCCGGCACCGAGATGGCGGTGAACTGGCCCTTCAGGCTCGCGCTGGAAAGCAGGCTAATGGTGTCGCCCACCGACGGACGGAAGCCGCTGCGGAAGTTCACTGCCAGCGTGCCGCCGGCCACGGTGGCAATACCACTCACCGCCAGGCGGCCGGCGACGCCGCTGCCCAGGCCCTCCAACTGCAGCGTGGTGTCGGCCAATTGCGAGGCGCCGGCGATCACCAGTTGTGCGTCGGCGCTGGAAGCCAGCGTACCGCCGCCAAGGTAGACGTCGCCCCTTGCCGAAGGCTGTCGCCGAGAGCGCCTGCAGCGACTGGTTGGCATCCAGGTAAGGCAGGCGCGTTTCCTGCAGCACCTCGGCACCCTTGGGGACCACCGCCGGCTTGGTGGTATCGGCGATCTGCGCGAAGCCAAAAGTCATGCGGCGGTTGTAGTTGGCCTTGTTGGTGGCGTAGTCCGCGAAGCGGTCGGTGGCCGTGGTGCCGGAATGCGCGAAGTCGTTGAAGGCCAGCTTCGTATCAGCCTTGGTCGCGGCCATCAGCGTGCTGTGGGCCTGGTCATAGGCGGCGGCCTTGCGCGCAGCGTTGGCGCCGGTGGCGATGCTAACCGCGGCGGTAGCTTGGCCGAGCATGCGGCCACTGACCACGTCCAGCGGCGAGTGCATGCCCGCGACGATGCGGTTCTCGCCCAGTTCCCCAGACCGCGTGTGACCATTTCCTGGAAGCGCTCCGGAACGGCATAGGCCATGGCGATGGCGTCGCGCACGGCTTCGGCGGTGTGGCCGCTGCTGAAGCCGCCATCGGTGGCGGGCGTGGCGTTCTTGGCCGGCACCAGGGCGGCGACCACATTGACGCTGCTGCTCCAGCGCCACGGGCGCGCGTACTTGTAGAAGCGCTTGGCCCGCTCGGTTGAGCCGTTCTCACCCATGTTGCTGACAAAATCCACCACGGCGCCAAAGCTGGTGTTGGTGCTGCCGCCCACGCCGACGTTGTTGCCGCCGTCGTTGTACAGCACAGTGGTAGCGTCGCTGGCGATGCTTGTAGTCTGTCGCGCAGCGGCCTGCCAGGTGGGCGTCAACGGGCCCAGGCCGTCGCTGACACTGTAGCCCTTGTTGCGGCGATCATCCAGGTAAGCTGCCAGTTCCTGCGAGACGGTGCGCTGCGCAGTCACGTTGGCCACGTACTGGATGTTGGCGCCGAGCACGCTGGCGTTAAGGATGGTGCCATCGGTACTGTCACCGGGGATGCCGGTCCAGTTGGACGCGACCACGGCGAGGAAGCTGCCGCTAGCGGGCGCGTTGACGCCGGCGTCGACAATCAGCGTGGAGGGCTTCCACAGGTCCAGGAAGCCGGTCAGCACGCGCACGCCAGTGTTGGTTTCCTTAGTGGCATAGCGCGCGTCGCCGCGCTGGTTGGTGTAGGCGTAGTCCACGAAGGGCAGCACGGCGGCCTGGTCAGCCAGCGGCACGGAGTCGACGAATCCCAAGTCCTTAGGCGCTGCCGGGATCGACAACGGCTGCTCGACTGCGGATGTAATGGTCGCATTGTCGCCACCCCCGCAGGCGGTCAACAGCATGGTGCCGATCAGCGCGGCAGCCAGGGCACGGAGAGAACTCGAAGGGAACATGAGGCGCGGCCGCTAAGGCCGGGGACATTGGGAACGACGAGCTACTACGCAGCCGCCGTGAATTCACCATGACCGTTAGTGCAGCTCTATCGGGCACTGTGCGGTGTACTATCTCAATTGCGCATAATTACAACGATAAACGCAGACATTCTCATTCACCCATCCAGCGCAGGGTATTCATCTGGATTCGGCGGTCCAATACTAGCGCAGCGGAGTGATCTCCCGCAGTTGACGGACAGGCGACCCTCCATTCGATGTCTCCTTGTGGCGGGTCGCCTTCTTTTTCATGCGCCTCGAATCCCCTACCTAGGCTCTCGCAGCCCGCCGTCTCGCTTGTGTCGTCGGTTGGCTTGGGCTGGTTCGCTTCACGGCCAACTCCTGCATTTCTTCCAGCGCGAATGCATTCTTAATGAATCCGGAAGCGCTGGCCCACTTTGATGTTGGTGGCATCCGGATACGCCATACCGCAAGCAGGTCGTCGAAGCAAATCGCGCGCCGCTTTCCCGGCGATGGCGCTAAACTCTGCCAGCTCAACGGCGTGCCCGTCGCCTCGTAACGCACATCGCGACCTCGCGCACCTGCACTGGCTGCACAGCGCCGAGTGGCGCCCGCAGTGCGCAGGGCCATGAGTCCGCGAGCAATCTCGCTGTCCGTAGAAGGCCCTTGTTCAACATGTCCCGCCGGCCGAGCGCCTTGCCGTGCCGCAGCGCGGCTAGAACTATGTCTGCACATTCGCGAGTGATTCTATTTCGGTCCATTGCGTTAGCGATTTCCGCGGATCAACATCAGCGGTAATTGTAATGATTGGAGCACGGCCGACGTCCAGGCTCCCCGACCAGCAGCATGTCATAGCTACCTGCCCGCCATTGCCATTGACTAACCTGCGTCGCATCCGGAATAGCGCAAGCACCTACCAACCAGGCGCGCTCCTTTCTCCCAATCCGGGCCCGCAGGCCGTCCTCGTGCAGCAAAACGAGCGCGTACCCGTCGAATGGACTGTCTAACCGCAATCGAACGCCAGTCGTCGTCCGATTTTGATGCATTGCCGCTCCCCGATTCGATCGTGGCGTCGCCTCGGATCGGTCGCAAGCGCGCCGCAAATTCGTAGGCGTCGCTTGCGATAAGCTTTTTGGCGCGGATCCCTGATCTCTCCGTCATATTTTCTCGCTAGTGACCCGCACTGCTGTGGTGAGTCGCAAGGGCATTGCGCATGGACGATGCGCTTTATTCCCATCATTTCCATCACGTCCTCAAGATACCGAATTCCACCTGGCTTCATCTTCAATTGCGCCATATGTTGTACTTTAAAGACATTAATGTGGAATCTTGATTTATGCAACAATTATCAGAAAATCAACCAAGTGTTGAAACTCTAAATTAAGCCGCAATAGTCTCAGTCTCCCATGCTCCGGAGGCTATTTGCCCACTCCGCTCGGAAGATGAGAAGGCATAACGCCAAGCCGAATTTGGGAGACTTCAGGATTCGGCAAAAACAGCCCGTTTTTTGGCTGCAAAGCCTTGCTGGAAAAGGTGGAGTCTCGCCGCAATACAATACCAAAATTGCGATCTACGGAAACAATCAAGCCTTTGATTTTATTAATTTTTTAGCATAAATCTTGCTTTAGAAGCATAATTATGAATGGATGTAAAAAGGAGATTTATAAAATATACGGTCGCTTTTTCTACGCTTTATCACGATTGGATGAACCACACCACAACCATATGATCATCGCATTATTAATAATGCCCTCGTTTTTTTATATTTAATTCTCATAATCTTTCTATGCAAAACAGAAAAGACATAACAGCATCACAACTGATTTGTAAATTTCGTGTCTCGTCGAAATCTTGAATGACGAACATGAGACCGAATCGATTCATGAGTCATCGATTCTCGCCTGTTCGAAGATTGCAGCTAAGGACGTCTCATAGTTGTCCTGACAATAACGTTACGAACGGCATTTTTCAGAACCGTCGACATGCTCGCGCGGCTCTTCAACTGCGAGACCTGCGCCCGAGGCGCCGCTTAAGATCGGCCTCTGGGTGCGCTGGGGGGCGTGCGCAGCGCGATACTGGAAGGCGGTCTTGGCGTGGCCCGGGCGCTCGATCGGGCGGGCCCGGCCACGGACGTGTTCACGAAGGGGCGGGCGGCGCTGCTGGTGGAGGTGGGTCAGCGCGCGGCGTCCAAGATCAGACTGGAGGCTGCGGTCGCCGCGTGTGGGTAGGAGAGGAGAGACGCCTCGGGAACCGACATTGGTGTTAACGAGGCGTCTCGGTGTCAGCTCCGTCCAGTCGCTGACGGAGCTAGCATAGCCGGTAATAGGCGAAAAAAAAAGGCCGCAGCAGCGGACTGCGGCGCAGAAGATCCAGTTCGGGGTCAAAAGCCGAACGGACGCCAATAGTTATACGTTGCGCAGGTCTCCACGGTACGGCCCTTCGGGAGGGTTTCGCCGGTCAGTGGGTGTACCGTCGAATGAACTCTCTCTTGGCCTTCGAAATGGCATGGGACATTTCACTGGCGGATTCGATGCCGACCTCGATGATAAGCTGTCCCCCGTCGTGCAGATTGGCGACCAACACAAGTTGCCGCGATGTGCCGCGCCGAAATTCATCGACTGCCCAGAAAACCGCTGGATCCGAATCGTCAGCGGCATCGAGATCATCAACGTGACCTGATGATCAGGTTAAGGCGTGATGCTCTAGGAGGCCAACCAGCAGACGTTCCTTGGCAAGCAGTTGTTCGATTGCGGCGAATGCTTCGTCAAGCGTCATGGCAAGCTAGCGGATATGGCTGCGCGGCGAGTTAGGAGGGCTGGCGAAATGGGCTGCATGATCTCCCCCACCCTGATGTAATTTCTCGTGCTCTTGTGCCAGACCCGATCAGGGTTAGCGATCCGCCAATCGTTGGGTAAGATTCGTGACCGTGTCACCTCACTGTCGCTAAAGCTAAGGCAGCGGCACCGCAGGACTGGCCCCCTTCTGGCGGACTAGGCAAGCCGCACGAGCCCAGGCACGAGTTTGATCGCGATCCGGTCTACCGAGCACCGCGGAAGTATCCACAATGACCCGGGCACTCTGTGGCGCAGTGGCGTGGGTTGTTTCAAGCACGAGGCCCCAGAATGAGGATGAGAAATCCCCGCTCAGCTCGGACTGAACGCACTCCGTGCGGCCGGCGATGCGGCGCCGCACACGGGATCGACTTCACTGCGAGCGCGGCGGCAAGCAAAGCGGTTGGGCCAACTCCCGCAGCACCGAAAGGAAGAGCTGTGCCGCCGGGCCCAGGGCCCGGCCACGCAATGTCAAGATCATGGTGGGCGTGCGCCATGGCGCTAGCGCAATGGGCAAGACCTTGAACATCTCGCGGTGCCGCCCAAAGGGCAGGAGCGAATGCGGGACCATGGTCACAAACCGGCCCGTGTCCAGCAGGCTGTATCGGGACATCAGGGAGCCGGAGTGGATGACCCGCTGCGGCATCGCCAGGCCCCGCGCCGCCAACGCCTCAGGCAGCGGCGTCTCGGGCATAACCTCATTGCGTGACAGGATCCAGTGTGCATCGACCACCTCGTCCAGTTCGATGCGCCGACGCTTGGCGAAGGGACCGGCATGGCCAACTACGACCCGCATATGGTCGTGAAACAGCGGCTCGCCGTCGATGCCAGGAGGGAGCGGCAGCTTGTAAGGTCGTGCCACAACAAAGTTTACCATTCGCTCCATCAGGAAGTGGTTGATGAGATCCGGCGACTGCCCGGACTCCAGCACAAAGCGCATGCGAGGGTGCTTGCGCAACACCGCCTCCATCGTGGCGCTGACCAGACCGGCATGCAGCGTTTCCATGCACCCCAGCCGCACTTCACCGCCGCTGGGGTCCGCCAGGTGATCCAGCTCACGCAGAGCGCCTTGCATCTCGTCGAACACCGCCTTGGACCGGCGCACCAGCGCCTCCCCGAATGGCGTAGGCTCAATGCCCTTGGGGCCTCGCTCCAGCAGGCGCAGGCCCAGCGTGTCTTCCAGCTCGCCGATGACTCTCGACACCGCCGACTGGGAGAGGTGCATGGTCTGTGAAGCCTTGCGCATGCCGCCCGCTTGAACCACGGCCACCAAGGTCTGCAGATCGTGCAGGCGCACCCGTCGCATCGCCCGTTCGATGTCCATGCCTCGCCTCCATTGATCTCGGAACGAGATCACATGATGCCAAAAGAATGCTTTCCCGGAACGGCCTGTAACCCTAATCTTGCACCCGGCACAGGTGCAAGGGGCAAAAACATGAAGGCAACGGTTGGCGACGAGACTGCAGTGGACGGCGAGCCGGCCATTGTGCGGCGCACACCCGGTCTATTGCTCGGGCCGTACTACCCCCTTGCGCCCTCGAACGGTTCGGGCGCTGATCTGTGGGGTGGTGAGGCTCCGTTGCCCAATGGTGCGCGTTACCTGCAATTGCAAGGCAGGGTCCTCAATCTTCTCGGTGTACCTGTAGCCGACGCACTCGTCGAAATCTGGCATGCCGACCACCAGGGCTGCTACCGGCACTCCAGTGCGCCCGATCATAAGCGAGTGACCAGAGGGTTCGCGGGACACGGCAGCGTGCGCAGCGATGCGCAAGGCCGCTTCGCTTTCCGCAGCCTGGTGCCCGGCGGCTATGCCGATGGCCTTGTGCAGCGTGCACCCCATGTGCATGTGCAAGTGACAGGCCAGGTGGACCGGTTGATCACGCAGATCTTCCTGCCAGGCCATCCGCTGAACGGCCACGATCGCTGGTACCGCGCCGTGGCACGCCCCGAATTGCTCACCCCCGAGGTCTTGCGCGACGATGCCGATGCCCTGGTTCTGGCCTGGACCGTCGTGCTCACGCAAGGATGAATCGTTCGCAATCCAGAAGGAGAAGATGATGGAAACGATCAACACCCAACGGCGCTGGCTGAGTTCTGCCCTGCTCGCCGCCGGCATCGCTGCCCCTATGTCCCTGCGCGCACAGCCTCGAATCGATGCCTTACGGATCATCCACGGCTACCCGGCGGGCGGATCGATTGACATCGTCTGCCGCAAGCTGGCGGAGAAACTCACCGGGCGCTATGCCGGTCACGTGATCGTGGAGAACAAGCCCGGCGCGGCAGGACGGCTGGCCATCGAGGAACTCAAGAGAGCACGCCCTGACGGCTCGGCCATGCTCGTCGCGCCGGCCTCCGCCTTCACGCTGTATCCGCACGTCTATCGCCAACTGAGCTACGACGTGTTCACCGACCTGGCGCCGGTATCCACGGTGGCCAGCACGGGCTTTGCCCTGGCTGTCGGGCCCAAGGTACCGCCGGAGGTCAACAGCTTCGAGGCCTTCAAGCAGTGGTGTCTTGCCGATCCCGCGGCTGCGCAGTGCGGCAATCCGGGCGCCGGCTCGCTGCCCCACTTCATGGCCACGCTGATGGCGCGAGAGGCCGGTGTTACGTTGGGGTACATCCCGTACCGCGGCGGCTCGGCTGCCATGCAGGCCGCGGCTGCGGGCGAAGTGGCGGCGGCGCTGTCGACCGAGGCCTCCGCCCGCCCTCTGCAGCAGGCCGGCAAGCTGCGCGCGCTGGCAACCACCTGGCCCGAGCGCTCGCCGTTCTTCCCCCAGGTGCCGACCTTCCGCGAACTGGGGCTGTCAGCGCTCGCGCAGCGTGAATGGTTCGGCGCGCTCATGCCCGCGCGCACGCCGACCACGACGGTGCAGACGGCGGTGGAGGCACTGCACACGGCGCTGAGGGAGGGGGACCTGCGCGACACCTGGGAGCGCTCCTACCTGGGCATCGATTCATCGACACCGGCGCAGCTGCAAGCCGCCATCCGGCGTGAGTACGACTTCTGGGCCCCGATCGTGCGGGCGTCCGGGTTCACACCCGAGGGCTGAAGAGCCGGCTGAATGGCGCGCTGGCGATACGGCTCTGGCAGGACGAACGCAAAGCTAATTGCGCAGAAATTCTCGAACAACGTCGATACGCCTTCTAGATCGGCGCCGAAATATCTCAATTGCGCACAAATTAAACTCTTAACGCATATCGTCCAATTGACCGATCCAGGGCAGGATATTCATTCGGATATGGCCGTCTGACACTCGCCCTGCGAAACAGATCTTCCGCAGTTGGCGGACAGGCGACCCGCCACCTCCCTGTCTCCATGTAACGGGTCGCCTTCTTTTTCTCCTAAATATCAAAATAACGCACGACACGCTCAATATACGCAGGCATTTCGATGGCCCGGACGATGGCAGGGTAGTCA
>NZ_JBWKVH010000083.1:0-10270 GCF_059421605.1 Cupriavidus sp. GW821-FHT02F09 | reverse complement strand
TGTGAAAGTAGGTAATCGCCAGGCTCTCCCTTGAAACCCCCCAGTACGAAAGTACTGGGGGGTTTTGCTTTTGCGGCATCTGCTTTCGAATATCTCGAAAGCAAGAAATAAATTAGCTCGCCGATGGTCGCAGGGCGCGCATGCCAAGTTTCGCAATGGCGACTATAGCCGTGACCAGTGCACCCGCTACGATGCCCGTCAGTGCATTGATCAATGCCGGGCCTAGCATTCCCAGGCCTGCTCCGATCATAGGTACCCCAGCCAGCATCTCAGTCGTGGGCCCTGCCAGATGATGCACGGCAGGAATACCGTGAACCAGAATCCCGCCCCCCACCAGGAACATCGCCGCTGTGCCGATCATGGACAGCGTGCGCATCAACCAAGGCGCCAGGCGCAGGATGCCGCGGCCAATGGCTCGCGCGCCGGCGGAAGCCTTCTGGCTAAGATACAGGCCAGCATCGTCCAACTTGACGATGCCCGCCACCAGGCCGTAGACGCCCACTGTCATGATCAAAGAGATGGTCGACAACACGGCCACCTGGGTGCCGAATGTCGCACCGGATACCGTCCCGAGCGAGATCACGATGATCTCCGCCGACAGGATGAAATCAGTGCGCACCGCACCGCGAATCTTGGCTTGCTCATAGGCAGCCATATCCGTCTCGGGATTTGCCGCTTGTGACGCTTCGGAATCGGTTTGCCCCTGAGTGGAATCGCTATGCAGGAAACGGTGCGCAATCTTCTCGAATCCCTCGTAGCAAAGAAAGGCGCCGCCAGCCATCAGCAGTGGCACGATGGCTGCGGGCACGGCAGCGCTGATCGCCAGAGCTGCCGGCACCAGAATCACCTTGTTGCGAAAGGACCCCAACGCTACAGCCCACACAACGGGTAATTCGCGCTCTGCCTTCACGCCGCTGACCTGCTGCGCATTCAAGGCCAGGTCGTCGCCTAGTACGCCGGCTGTTTTCTTGACCGCAACTTTACTCATGGTGGCTACATCGTCGAGGATGGAGGCGATGTCGTCGATCAGCAGAAGCAGGCTGGTGCCGGCCATATCCAAGGTTCCCAAGTAGACGTAAGGAAAGCACCCCGTCGCACGGAGGGCGCATAGCGCGATACTGTGCCACAGGCGTCGCAAGCGATGCGAACCATCGCCATTCCGGCGTCGCGCCTCTAGGGGGCTGGCAATTCAGGATGTGAATCGGAGCCGCCTGGGGCATCCGTCAAAAAAAAAGACCGCCGGCGGGATAGCAGGGCGGTCTACGGGAAGTCTCGTCGGGGTCAAGCAACGAGTAATTGAAATATGCCAAACTACACGCCTGCTTGCTATCCGCCGTCGGTGGGGGGCACGCTGCCTCTCTTGCCGAACATGAGCACAGAAGCGCCCCCATTGGGAGTGAGAAGGGGACATGAATGAGAAAAGCAGCAGCAAGTACTGCCGGATATGGCGAGAACGCGGCCGCATTGGTGCAGCAGTACGAGAGCCTCCAGTTCGACGATATCCACCGAGACGTACTGCACCTATTTCCACGTGAGCTCAGCAATATTCTGGATATCGGAGCAGGGTCAGGCCGCGATGCGGCCGCGCTCGCCCGCTTGGGACATCGGGTTGTGGCCGTGGAACCCACGGGCGAATTGCGTCGAGAGGGGCAACGCATTCACGCGGCATTGCCGATCGAGTGGGTGGATGATTCACTGCCACACCTGTCGGCGATGCGATCCAGGCGAGAGCATTTTGAGCTGATACTCCTGACTGCAGTATGGATGCATCTGGATGCCACCGAACGACCCATTGCGATGAACTCGATCGCGGAGCTGCTAGCGCCGGGCGCCACGATCATCATGTCGCTCCGCCACGGACCTATTCCCCGAGGTCGAAGGATGTTCGACGTTTCTGCCGATGAGACGCTGGCGCTTGGCCGAGCGGTTGGCTTGACCGAAAGCTACTGCGGGCAGCGTAAGGATACGCAGGGCCGGGACTCGATTTCCTGGAGCGTGATTGCCTTGCAGATGGCATGGCCGAGCGGTCCCGGGATGTCCGAAATGCTCATGCCCGGATCCGGGCGAGGCTTTGGGAGATAGCCATGGTTCAAAAATTATTCCACGAACTGCCAGTGGATGAGCGCGAGGGTTTCGAGTCGGCTTGCGCACTGCATGGATTTGTACGAGAGGACTTCGATGTGGCTGCGGAGGAAGGCACTCCGTTGAGCGGCGGGCCGAATCGTATCTTGCGGGAGGTCATCGTCGCCCGTGTAGCCGGCGGCGAGGCTCGGCGCTATCCTGGCGGAGCTGGGGCCGCATGGACGGTGGCATTCGAGCAAGACCTGGAGCGGGATGTCTTCGGCTTTCCTCTTGCCGATTAATTGAGCCGTCGGGCGCGCCCCCCGAACTCGCGAGCCCTCGTCGATGACCCCAAGGCTGGCAGTCCGGCACCAAAGCCCAGCTGGAGGGGCAGAGGCCACTCTCGCGCGTGGGCAGCAATAATCCACCGCTGTGGGCCACAGCAAGAGGGGGAAGAAGGGATCTTGGCGCGCGCGAGTGCAGAAAACGAAAACGGCGCCAAGGGCGCCGTGGGAAAATTTCGCTTTCCGTGGGAAAGTTCGTATCGTGAAACGACTAGGTAAAGCGTAAGCCGTTGATACTAATAAGAATTCTGGGGTGGCTGATGGGACTCGAACCCACGACGACAGGAATCACAATCCTGGACTCTACCAACTGAGCTACAGCCACCGTCGATGTCGTTCTGCTTGGTGCCGAACGACGAAGAACAAGATCATACAATGCCAAAAGCCGGATGGCTAGTACTCTGCACAAATTTTTTTAGTGCCACCTGTTTAACCGGCCAGCTTGGAGGATTCCTCCAGCTCGAGCATTCGGCAGATAGCGGCCATGCTGCCAACCATGGTGCGTCGTTGCGCGCCCTGGTAGATGCGCACGCCTTTTGATTGGCGAAAGGGCACGGGCTTGACGGGGCGACGGGCGGAGAGGCGGTTGGCTGGCAGCATGGCTACACCTGGTGACTTGCAACAACAGTTAGCGGTACCCGCTACGCGGGTGCGTTGGCACAATCGGGTGTCGGCTTGTACGGGGATCGCCCGCCTCAGCCGCACTCGTCAGAAGGCGCCGGGGCGGATGAGGCCGACAGCGATGCCTTCTAGTGAGAACTCTTCGCGGCCGGCTTGCACGATGATGCTGGGGAAGTCGGGGTTCTCGGCGATCAGCTCGATGGTGTCGCCGCGGCGGTTGAGGCGTTTGACGGTGACGTCGTCGCCCAGGCGGGCGACGACGATCTTGCCGTTGGCGGCTTCGCTGGCGCGCTTGACGGCGAGCAGGTCGCCATCGAGGATGCCGGCGTCGCGCATGCTGAGACCACGCACCCGGAGGAGGTAGTCGGGCTGCACGTCGAACACCGATGCGTCGACCTGGTATTGGCGGTCGATGTGTTCGGCGGCAAGGATCGGGCTGCCGGCTGCGACGCGCCCGACCAATGGCAGGGTTAGCTGCATGACGCCAGCCATAGGCAGGGAGAACTGGTCGGGTAGCTCGGAGTCGCTACGGGAGACCTTGAGGCGAATGCCGCGGGAGGCGCCGGGGGTGAGCTCGATCACGCCTTTGCGGGCCAGGGCACGTAAATGTTCCTCGGCTGCATTGGGTGAGGAGAAGCCAAACTTGGCGGCGATCTCTGCGCGCGTGGGCGGAAAGCCCGTGTGCTGGAGGCTGCTGCGGATCAAGTCGAAAATCTGCTGCTGTCGCGGTGTCAGGGTCGCCATGGTCGCCGGTGTTTGAAAGCACTGTATGTTTAAACAGTATGCTGTGATTTTATACAGTATCGAGTGAAGTGCAAGCGGAATTTTTGGGAGTTTGCGCATTGACAGGTGCGTCCCGCGGGTCTTGGCGCGTGCCGTGGCGAGTGGGCGGAGGGTTACAATCCGCGGCACCTGAAGCGTCTTGCGTTGCGCACTGTTCAACTTTTCTGGGGCTCCCGAGCTCATTTCCGCCATGTCTCTCCTGCCTCGTGTCGTCGTGCTCGCTACCGGCGGCACCATTGCCGGTTCTTCTTCCAACCCAGCCAGCAGCGCGAAGTACCAGGCGGCGACGGTGCCGGTGACGGCGCTGCTCGATGCGGTGCCGGCGCTGGGCACGGTGGCGCGGATCGAAGCCGAGCAGGTTGCGCAGGTAGATAGCAAGGACATGTCGTTCGCGCTCTGGTCCAGGCTGGTGGAGCGCGTGGCGTTCTGGTCTGCGCAGCCCGATGTGTCGGGCATCGTCATTACGCACGGCACCGATACCCTGGAGGAGACGGCCATGCTGCTGCACCTGGCCTGCGTGGGTGGGGTGCCAGTTGTGCTGACGGCTGCGATGCGACCGTCGACCTCGTTGTCGGCGGATGGCCCGTTGAACCTGCTGGATGCGGTGCGCGTAGCGGCGGATGCTGGCGCGACGGCAAAGGGCGTGCTGCTGGTGATCAATCAGGAGATTCACGCGGGGCGCGACGTGATGAAGGCGCACACATCGGCGGTGAATGCGTTTGTGTCGCCGGTATCCGGGCCGATTGGTTTTGTTCAGGACAACCTCGTGCGCTTTGTGCGCACCCCCGGGCGCTTGCCGGCCAAGGCCTGGCCGGTCCCTTGCGTATGGCCGCAGGTCGAGATCGTGGCTAGCTATGCGGAGCCGGGGCGGATCGTGGTGGATGCCTTGGCGCAGGCGGGCGTGTCGGGCCTGGTCGTGGCTGCTGCTGGCAACGGGTCGGTTCACCAGGCGCTGGTGGAGGCGCTAACGGATGCTGCCGGCGCCGGCGTGGCAGTGGTGCGCAGTTCGCGCACAGGGGCGGGGCATGTGGCGATTCCAGCGCCTCCCCGGCCGGCGTCGGGCGTTTTTGTTTCGGCCGGCGACCTCAATCCTTATAAGGCGCGTGTGCTCCTGGCGCTGGCTCTGGCTGGGGAGCCAGGACTGGCAAAGGATCCGGCGGCGCTGCAGGCGCTATTCACCGAAAACTGAGGCGGCTTGCTCCGGATGGCAAAAGCACGCTATACTTTAAGGCTATTCAACCTTGCTGCACCGGACATGGCGCTCGGGCAGCTTATCCAAAAGGAGCGTCAATGCGTCATTACGAAATCGTATTTATCGTCCATCCGGACCAGAGCGAACAAGTCCCGGCCATGATCGAGCGTTACAAGACGCTGGTCACGTCCCAGGAAGGCCAGATCCACCGCGTGGAAGACTGGGGTCGCCGTCAGATGGCCTACATGATCCAGAAGCTGGCCAAGGCTCACTACGTTTGCCTGAACATCGAATGCGGCAAGGAAACCCTGGCTGAACTCGAACACGCGTTCAAGTTCAACGATGCAGTGCTGCGCCACCTCATCGTTCAGACCAAGAAGGCTGAAACCGCACCGTCCCCGATGATGAAGGAAGTGCAGCGCGAAGAAGCTCGCAAGGCCGCGCAACAGACCAGCGAAGTCCAGGCCGCCTAAGTGCGGACTGTTGTGGTTGCCGCCGGCGTTGATCGCCGCGGCGGCAAGTGCGGGCATCGGTGCGGGAGAGTGCGTTGAACCAGTTAAGGCTCTGCGCAACGCTCGCGGAACGCGATGCCTTGCGTTACACCCCGGCCGGGGTCCCCGTGGTCAACTGCATCTTGCAGTACGCGGGCGAGACGGTCGAGGCGCAAACGCCCAGGCAGGTGGAGTTCGCCATCGCCGCCATGGGAATTGGTCAGATCGGCCAGCGGCTTGAGCGTACTCCGCTCGGCGCGATGCTCGACTGCGAAGGATTCCTGGCCCGCAGGCACCGCAACAGCAAGGCTCTCGTCTTTCACATCACTGGATGTAAAGCATTCGAAAAGGATTGAATCATGGCATTCGTCAAACGTGACAACAAGAACAAGAAGCGCTTCCAACAGCAAAACCCGCTGTTCAAGCGCAAGCGCTTCTGCCGCTTCACCGTGGCTGGCGTGGAACAGATCGACTACAAGGATCTGGACACCCTGAAGGATTTCATCGGCGACAACGGCAAGATCACGCCGGCCCGCCTGACCGGCACCAAGGCGCACTATCAGCGTCAGCTCGACACGGCCATCAAGCGCGCGCGTTTCCTCGCGCTGATGCCCTACACCGACCTGCACAAGAACTGATCGGCCCTAGGTCCGTTAAGGAGAAAACACGATGCAAATTATTCTGCTTGAAAAAGTCATCAACCTGGGCAACCTGGGTGACATCGTTCGCGTGAAGGACGGCTACGCCCGTAACTTCCTGATCCCGAACAAGAAGGCCCGCCGCGCTACCCAGACCGCTATCAGCGAGTTCGAAGTCAAGCGCGCCGAACTGGAAAAGGCGGCCGCTGAAAAGCTGGCAGCTTCGCAAGCTGAAGGCGAAAAGCTGAATGGCCTGACCGTGCAGATCACCCAGAAGTCGGGTGTGGACGGCCGCCTGTTCGGTTCGGTGACCAACGCCGACATCGCTGAAGCCCTGGCTGGCCAAGGCTTCAAGGTCGAGAAGGCGCAAGTGCGCCTGCCCAATGGTCCGCTGAAGGTTGTTGGCGACCACCCGGTCAGCGTCTCGCTGCACACCGACGTGCTGGTCGACGTGACGGTTTCCGTCCTGGGCGAACACGCCTAAGCATCGGCCTTGCTGCCGGTTTCCACTTGTCCTTCGGGCTGGTGGGAGCCGGATGCCAGCGCCGCTTGCTTGACCAAACAAAAAGGCAGGAGCATCGCGCTCCTGCCTTTTTGTTTGGCCGCGCCCCTTGCTTGCCTGATTGCCCGACTGCTACGGGGCGGGGCCGGTTGTCCCGCCGTCACACGGCAGGATGCCCCAACAGCCGGCTGCGAATTCTCCGCCGGCTCGCTGGCGTCGACCGTTATAATCCCCCCCTATGAACGCGCCTGTCGCAGACCCCCAACTAGACAATCTCAAGGTACCGCCGCATTCCATCGAGGCCGAGCAATCGGTGCTGGGTGGCCTGCTGCTGGACAATGCCGCCTGGGACCGTATCGCCGACTTCCTGAACGAAGCCGATTTCTATCGCTTCGATCACCGGATGATCTTCCAGAGCATCTCCCGGTTGATCGCCGCTACCAAGCCGGCCGACGTCATCACCGTCTACGAGTCGCTGCAAGGCGCTGGCAAGGCGGAAGAGGTGGGCGGCCTGGCCTATCTGAATTCCCTGGCGCAGAACACGCCTAGCGCGGCCAATATCCGCCGCTATGCGGAGATCGTGCGCGAGCGCTCGGTGCTGCGCAAGCTGGTGACGGTGGCCGACGATATCGCTACCGCGGCGTTCGCCCCCAAAGGGCGCGAGGTGCGGGAGTTGCTCGACGAGGCGGAATCCAAGGTGTTCGCCATCGCCGAGGAAGGCTCGCGCGGGCAAAAGGGGTTCCAGGAAATCCAGCCGCTGCTGACCCAGGTGGTCGAGCGCATCGACGAGCTGTACCACCGTGACTCGAGCACCGACGTCACCGGCGTGCCTACCGGTTTTATCGACCTGGATCGCATGACCAGCGGCATGCAGGCCGGCGACCTGATCATCGTGGCGGGGCGCCCCTCCATGGGTAAGACCGCATTCTCGCTAAATATCGGCGAGCACGTGGCGGTGGAGCAGGGCCTGCCGGTGGCGGTGTTCTCGATGGAAATGGCGGGCACGCAGCTGGCCATGCGTATGCTGGGCTCGGTCGGCCGGCTTGACCAGCACCGCCTGCGTACCGGCCGCCTGCTTGACGAAGACTGGCCGCGGCTCACGCACGCGATCCAGCGCATGAACGATGCGCAATTGTTCATCGACGAAACACCGGCGCTGAGCTCGATGGAGCTGCGCGCCCGTTCACGCCGGCTGGCGCGCCAGTGCGGCCAGCTCGGACTGATCGTCATCGATTACCTGCAACTGATGTCGGGCTCGGGTGGCGGCGAAAACCGCGCCACCGAAATCTCGGAAATCTCGCGCTCGCTCAAGGGCCTGGCCAAGGAACTCAACTGCCCGGTGATTGCACTGTCCCAGCTGAACCGAAGCCTGGAACAGCGTCCGAACAAGCGCCCGGTGATGTCCGACTTGCGTGAATCCGGCGCTATCGAGCAGGATGCCGACGTGATCCTGTTTATTTACCGCGACGAGGTCTACAACCCCGATTCGCAGGACAAGGGCACGTCCGAGATCATCATCGGCAAGCAGCGTAATGGCCCGATTGGCACCGTGCGGCTGACGTTCCTGGGGCAGTTCACCAAGTTCGACAACTTCAGCGGTGGCCCCGCCTTCTTCGACAACGACAACTGAAGCCAGTCTTGGCGCGGCTTGCCGGGCATCGTGGCTCGGTGGCCACATGGCCACAGTCGATCGCGCCTGCCGCGCGTCAAAGTCCTCCGGCATCGCCGCACAAACCTGTAAAATATTGCGTTTTGATGACAGCCGCCCTCGGGCGGCTGTCGTTTAATGCGTATCCGCCTGATTCAGTAACTACCCGCGGCGCCCCCGCGCTTCGACAAGGAACATTCCATGTTCGGCCGATTCATGCCCACTGAGGGCAAGTTCTTCGAATACTTCAACCAGCATGCCGATTGCGCGGTGACCGCCGCCCGCGAGCTGGAAGTGCTGGTCAACGACCTGCCCAATGCCGAGGCCCACGCTCGCCGCGTGCAGGCCACGGAAAAGAAAGCCGACCGCATCACGCACGACACGATCGACCTGCTGCACAAGACCTTCATCACGCCGCTGGACCGCGATGAGATCCACAAGCTCATCACCACCATGGACGACATCCTCGACCTGATGGAAGACGTGGCTGAAACCATCTCGCTGTACGACGTGACCAGCCTGACCGATGAGGCGCGCAAGCTGGCCTCCATCTGCGTGCAGTGTTGCGACCAGGTCAAGATCGCGGTCGGCCTGCTCGAGGACATGAGCAATGCCGGCGCCATCCTGAAGACCGCGCAGCAGATCGACCAGCTCGAGTCCGAGGCTGATCGCGTGATGCGCGCCGCCATGTCCAAGCTGTTCCGCGACGAAACGGACGTCAAGCGCCTGATCAAGCTGAAGGCGATCTACGAACAGCTCGAAACCATTACCGACAAGTGCGAGGACGTCGCCAACATTCTCGAAGGCATCGTCCTGGAAAACGCCTGAGGCACAAATCGGCATGCAAACAATACAAATGAGCCTGTGGGTCATTGGCCTGCTGGTGGCTCTCGCCCTGCTGTTCGATTTCATGAACGGCTTTCACGATGCCGCCAACTCGATTGCCACGGTGGTGTCGACGGGCGTGCTCAAGCCGCACCACGCGGTGGCCATGGCGGCCATGTGCAATGTGGTGGCGATTTTCATCTTCCATCTGAAGGTGGCGGCAACCGTCGGCACTGGCACGATCGACGTCAACATCGTCGATCACTACGTGATCTTCGGTGCCCTGATGGGTGCCATTGCCTGGAACCTGATCACCTGGTACTACGGCATTCCCTCGTCGTCCTCGCACGCGCTGATCGGTGGCTTGGTTGGGGCTGCGGTGGCCAAGAGCGGCACCAGCGCACTGGTGGGCGGCGGTCTTCTCAAGACCGTGGCTTTTATCGTCATTTCGCCGCTGCTGGGCTTCCTGCTTGGCTCGCTGATGATGGTGATCGTGGCCTGGACATTCTTCCGTACGCCGCCGTCGCGGGTCGATCGCTGGTTCCGCAGGCTGCAACTGGTCTCGGCATCGCTGTACAGCCTGGGCCATGGCGGCAATGACGCGCAGAAGACCATCGGCATCATCTGGATGTTGCTGATCGCCAGCGGCCACGTGGCGCAGGGCGGTGCGGAGCCGCCGATCTGGGTCATCGTTTCCTGCTACGTGGCGATCGGCATGGGCACCATGTTTGGCGGCTGGCGCATCGTGCGCACCATGGGCCAGAAGATCACCAAGCTCAAGCCGGTAGGCGGCTTTTGCGCGGAGACGGGCGGCGCGATCACGCTGTTCATTGCTTCGGCGCTGGGCGTGCCGGTGTCGACCACCCATACCATCACCGGCGCCATTGTCGGCGTGGGCTCGGTGCAGAAGATGTCGGCGGTGCGCTGGGGCGTGGCCGGCAATATCGTCTGGGCCTGGGTGCTGACGATTCCCGCATCCGCCTTCATGGCCGCCATCGCATGGTGGATTGGCCGGCAGATCCTCTAAGCCTCCGGGTCATCGGATTCTCGCTCGACAAGCAAACAAAAAGCCAGGCGCTATGCCTGGCTCAGATTGCTGACGAACCCCACATTTTTCGGAGTGTGGGGTTTTTTGTTTGCGACGGTGCTGGCGTCAGGCCAAGTC
>NZ_JBWKVH010000082.1:0-10778 GCF_059421605.1 Cupriavidus sp. GW821-FHT02F09 | reverse complement strand
GCGAACCGAGGAGCTGTCGACAATGGCGCGCGCCATGTCGAGTTGGCCGCGACGGCGCAATTCGGACAGTAGTGTCTGGTGGATGCGTTGCCAGACGCCAGCCTCCTGCCATGCAACCAGCCGCCGCCAGCATGCGGTGCCCGAGCCACAGCCCAACTCTTGCGGCCCAGGCGATGCCAGAGCGAAGAACGAACACGATGCCAGTTAGCACCGCTCGGTCTGGCGTCGGCTTGCGCCCTGCATATCGGCGGTTGCGCGGCGCTCGCGCCGACAGCAACGGTTCGATGAGTGACCACAGTTCGTCGTCTATCAGCTCTCCGGGCATCGCTTCCTGTCAGGCAAAACAAGACAGGAAGTTAACACCGGCTCGAAAAAGTTAACAGACCCTATGGGTAATTTCGCAACAGCTTCTAAGCGGCGCTGGCTGCGACTACGCTGTACCGCCAGCACCCCTTGGATGCGGCACACACATTTCCCCATTCGCTGGCGACCGGGGGCCGCTATGGTAGTCCAGCAGAATACGAGCTTCGCACGACACTAATCCGAACTTTGGCTTCACAAATAGCCGTAACCCAGCGCTGCTGCGAATTCAGGCTATTCGTGAAGCCAAAGTTCGGCCTAACGAATAGGGAACAAACCTGAGTTGAGGTTCGTTGGACGAGAACGTGTACGGTGCCTAGGCTGGCGCGCCTGCACGTAATTTGGCCGGGGGCCGATGGTCCTGGACTCAGGTAAGTGCAGGCCTGACATCCGTAGCAGTTGTTTACATTTCCGCCGACTCCTCGTGCCACCATGGCGATGGCGATTAAGTTCCTCAGATATCTGCATTTCGAAACCATGTGGTTCATTCCCTATAGCATTTCTCGATCTGTACGAGAGGTTGGCTATCAGCACACCGACCCCACCGGCTTGGATTGATCGGCGGGCGGGAAATTGGCGGTGCATTGCCGTTCCGGAGATGCATGACGGATAGCGTCGCGCGCGTCCCTGTATGACGATTTCCAGCCGATAACGGATTCTTCGCCGAAAGTCAAGTATTAAATTCCATCGCCGTATGGCTTGGCAAAGGACATTTTTGCCCCTCCATGTGCGGGCGAAATTGTGAAGTGGCTGCGTGCCTCGGCAATAGAAAGGCCGCCTGCATGCTCTCTCTAGTCTCATCTCTTCTCTTTGAGGTTCACCCATGAAATCGAAGCTGTTGTCCACCATGATCGCCGCCAGCGTCATCGCCATCTCCCAGAATGCGCTGGCAGCCGATGGCACCATTACCTTCAACGGTAATATCACCGCACAGACCTGCACCATCAACGGCAACGGTAGTGCCTCGAACAACTTCACGGTCACGCTGCCGACCGTGTCGAGCTCGACCCTGGCCAGCGCCGGCCAGACGGCTGGCCGTACGCCGTTCAACATCGCTCTGACGAACTGCACGCCGAATTCGGGCAACGTGCATACCTTCTTCGAGGCAGGTCCGACCACTGATAGCACAACCGGCAACCTAATCCTGAACGCCGGTGGCGCCACCAATGTCCAGCTGGGTCTGCTGAATTCGGACGCCACCGCGATCAAGTCCGGGTTCGCCGACGCATCGCAGAACTCCAAGTCGGTTGCGATCAGCAACGGTTCCGCCACCCTATCGTACTTCGTCCAGTACGTCGCGACCGGCGCGGCCACGGCCGGTGCGGCGAACTCCAGCGTGCTCTATACCATCGCCTACCAGTAAGTCGGCGTCAACGAGGCGTTGCGGCATCGGTACGCTGAAAGGCGGAGCGGCCCCGCTGCCGTTCCGCTTTCCAGGTATTCCATCCGTTTCCACTTGCAACCCCATGAAGCATTCGATCACGAAGCATCTGATCACAGGGCTCGGTGTGTTCATGTTGTTCTACCCGTTTCCCACCCTGTCATCTGTTGTCATTGCCGGAACGCGGGTCATCTATGACGCACGAGAATCCGAGGCTGTGATCAAACTCAGCAACGAAGGCGAGGCCCCGGCGCTTGTGCAGGCATGGATCGACGACGGCAATGCGAAGGCCGCGCCGGCGGAGATCGCCGTCCCGTTCACCGTGACCCCACCCGTGTCCCGCATCGATCCCGGCAAAGGGCAGACGCTGCGCATCCTCCATACGGGCGAGCCGCTGCCTCCGAGTAAGGAGTCGGTGTTCTGGCTCAACGTCGTGGAAATACCGCCCAAGCCCACCGGCGATGAGGCCGAAGTCAATCGCCTGCAGTTCGCGTTCCGATCGCGCATCAAGTTGTTCTACCGCCCCGCCGGCCTCAAGGGCAATGTGGGTGAGGCTCCGGCGCAGATTGCGTGGCGCCTCGTTGGGGCGGGCAACCGCCAGGCCCTCGAAGCGCGCAATCCCACTGCATATCACGTTTCCTTCAGTGCGCTGGAAGCCACCGGAGGCGGAAAGACCGCCCGCTTTGACGATGGCGGAATGGTCGGCCCCGGCGAAACGAAGGTCTTCCCGCTTTCGGGCGAGGTAGGTGCGGGCGCGCCGGGCCGCCTCCGCTACCAGGCCATCAACGACTACGGGGGCCCGATGGACGCCGAGATTGACCTCGGAACCGCGTCCGCTCAGTGATCCAGTGACGGAACAGCCCGGGGTGTGTCCGTATTCAGGGTATCCACCCCCCGCGCCCGATATTGAGTAAGGACGATGCAAATTCCGATATCAAAGTCGCCCTCCTTCCGTTTGAGCCCGATCAGTGCGGTGCTCGTCTGCCTGTTCGCCGGAGCGGGTGCGACAGTGGCCAGAGCCGGCCAGCCAGGCTCCGTGATGGTGGCGGAAGTCGAATTCAACGACCAGTTCCTTCGCCAGACCGGCGGCGGGCGCATCGATGTGAGTCGGTTCAACAAGGGCAACGTGGCCCTGCCGGGAACCTATCGCGCGGATCTCTACGTCAACCAGATCTGGCTTGGGCGCGCCGAGGTTTCCGTGCGACAGATCGGCAATGACAGCCGCAATGTGCAGCCCTGTTTCGACCGTGCCCTGCTCGAACGCATTGGCGTCGACCTGGTCAAGCTTCTCACGGATGCGGCGAACCGCCTTGCCGACGGTCCGTGCGCGCCGCTGCCCGAGCTGGTGAATGCCGGAACAGCGGAGTTCGACAATGGAGAACAGCGACTCGATATCAGCCTGCCGCAAGCCGCGCTCAAGCGCAGAGCTCGTGGCTATGTCGACCCGCAGTACTGGGACGAGGGAGTCACCGCCGCACGTCTGCAGTACAACGCGAATGCCTATCGTTCCTCCAGCTTGGGACAGTCCACGTCGTTCGCCTATGTCGGTCTCAACGCCGGCGTGAACGTAGGTGCATGGCGTTTCCGGCACGTCGGCAACCTGAGCCATGACAACCTGGCCGGTACCCACTATCAGAGCGTGCAGACCAGCCTGCAGCGCAGTATTGCCGCCATCCGCAGTCAGGTCGTCCTCGGTGAGGCATTCACCGACGGTACCATATTCGACAGCGTTGGCTTTCGTGGCGTGCAACTGGCCAGCGATGACCGGATGTACCCGGAGTCGCAGCGCGGCTATGCCCCCACCATCAGGGGCGTCGCCAACACTAGCGCCCGCGTGCAGATCCGCCAGAGTGGCAACATCATCTACGAAACCACGGTGGCCGCCGGCGCCTTTGTCATTGACGACCTGTACCCCACCGGCTACGGTGGCGACCTCGAAGTGGTCGTGAACGAGGCCGACGGGAGCGTGCGCATCTCAAAGGTGCCTTATGCGGCGGCGGTCAATTCTTTGCGTCCGGGCATCACGCGCTACCAGGTGACTGCCGGCCAGTACCGGAACCCCATCGTCCGCAGCACGCCAAAGATGCTGCAGGCCACGATGCAGCACGGTCTTACCAATATGTTGACCGGTTATGGTGGCTTGCTGGCGGCGCAGGATTACACCGCACTGGCACTAGGCGGGGCCCTCAATACCTCCTTTGGCGCGCTCGGCATGGACGTCACCCAGGCCTGGGCGCGCTTCGAGAAGCAGCCGGATCGCAACGGGTACAGCGTCCGTCTCGTCTACAGCAAGTTGCTGGAGCCCATCGGCACCAACGTCACCCTCGCAGCCTACCGCTATTCCAGCAGCGGCTACCTGAACCTTGCCGATGCCGTCATATTGCGCGACATGGAACGCGATGCCAGAGGCCTGCCCATCAGTGGCGTCCAGCGCAATCGCTTGCAGTTGACGTTGAACCAGGCGCTGCCGCCGGGCTACGGATCCTTCTACCTGTCGGGCAGTGCTCAGAACTACTGGAGCCGCTCCGGCAACGATACCCAGTTCCAGCTTGGTTACAACAACAGCTACCGGCGCATCAGCTATGGCATCTCGGTGTCCCGCCAGTTCGACCTTACAAGGGGCCGCTGGGACAACCGCATCCTGCTCAACGTCGGGATCCCCTTGGGGAGTGATCAGCATGCGCCATATTCCTTCACCAGCGTGCAGCACGACACCCGCGGTGCCCAGGGCATCCAGCAATCCGTCACGGGCGCACTCGGAGTCGACAACGCGTTCACCTACGGCATGACCATGGGCCACAGCGGTGGCGGTGACACCCGCGATGTCACCAGCGTGGGTGGCAATGCCTCCTATGCATCGCCCGTTGCCTCGGTCAACGTCAACGCGAGCCGGAGCAGCATCTACCGGCAGATCGGCGCCGGCATCTCCGGCGGGATTGTCGCCTACTCGGGCGGAATCGTCTTGGCGCCCAGTATGGGCGACACGCTGGCGATCGTCGAGGCAAGGGATGCCGTCGGCGCCCGCGTTGCCAATGCCAGCGGCCTGCGCATCGATCCATGGGGGCGTGCGGTGGTCCCCAGCCTGACGCCATTCGCCAGCAACGCCGTCGAAATTAACCCCAAGGGCCTGCCGCTGCACGTGGAACTCAAATCGACCGAGCAGCACGTCGCACCAACAGCAGGTGCCGTCGTGAGGATGCGGTTCGA
Source organism: Cupriavidus sp. GW821-FHT02F09 (assembly GCF_059421605.1). Lineage (NCBI taxonomy): Bacteria > Pseudomonadati > Pseudomonadota > Betaproteobacteria > Burkholderiales > Burkholderiaceae > Cupriavidus > Cupriavidus sp. GW821-FHT02F09. The sequence continues at coordinate 5,830 of NZ_JBWKVH010000082.1, read as the reverse complement.
AACCGAGAGCGCGGGGCGCACGGCCATCCTCCAGGCGAGGACCGGCGACGGCAAGCCCTTGCCGTTCGGCGCGGAGGTCTTCGATGCCACTGGCCAGAGCGTCGGCACCGTGGCCCAGGCCAGCCGCATCATCGCGCGCAGATTGCACAACGACGCCGGCGAACTGATCGTCAAATGGGGCGGCGCTCCATCGGAGCAGTGTTCGGTGGCCTACAGCTTGCCCGCGGAGGCCGCCAGCAGCGTCGCGCCATATTCGGCGATGGGAATGGTTTGCAAATGAAATTCACGAATGCAATGGTCGCTCTTGCCCGCAAGTCGCAGGATTTCAGTTGGGGCCAACGGAGGGGCGCTGCCAACTTGTCGATAGTAAGCCGATTCAGCGACAAGGAGGTGCATCGCTCGGAAAGCGGTCGATGGAATCTGGGTGATCTTCGCGAATTTTTGCCATGCAGCGAAACGTCGGTGCGATCAGCCAGGACAGTTGGATCTTCGTGCGGAGTGTCGCCAATCGGGGGACGCTCGCCGGGAAGTAGGTCGATGTGGCCGACGCAATACGCGTTGGACTATCGCTTGCCTCCCAAGGGCGAAGATCGCGGTTCCGATGCGCATATCGATGTGGTGCGCGGCGCGGGGCTGCACGTTGAACGAGGCAACGGCGGTTTCGCCAGCCGGAGGCAATTCGCAATGATCCTTTCTCTGTCGCGCGTAGTCCCGCGCAAGTGGTTCCGTTTCGTCACGCTCTGCATGGCGGCGTGCGCCGGACTCGCCGCCAGCTTGCCCGCGGAAGCGGCCCTGCAATGCACGATCACCGGCTCGGCAGCGATCAGCTTCGGCACGGTCACCGTGCCGCGCGACACACCGCTCGGCACGGCGATCGGCCCGCTCCAATCGTCGACGGTATCCGTCTCCTGTCCGTCGAATCCGGGTTCGCCCAACAGCGGCTGGTATCTCCAGTATTTCCCGACGTTGACCGGCAGCCCGGTGGCGGGCGTGTGGAATACCGGGATCGCCGGCATCGGCATCCGGGTGATCGACGTGACCTATGGCAACAAGACGCTGTCGTCGATCAACGTCGGCAGCTGGGGCGATTTCGCCGCGCCGATCACGACCAACGCTTCGTTCAGCGGCAACTTCACGTTCACCTATCAACTGATCAAAACCGCAGCCCAAGTGACGAGCGGCGGCGCAGTCAACATTCCGCAGCTGTTCACGCTGGCCAGCCACAATATTCCTTTGAACGTCACCTCGCCGGTGCTGGCGACAATTTCGGTCAAAAACACGTTGATCGTCGCAGCCACCTGCACGGTGACGACGCCATCGGTCGGCGTCGCGTTGCCGGTCGTCAGGGCCAGCGCGCTGAGCCCCGTCGGGACAACAACCGGCAACACCCGCTTTAACATCGGATTGTCATGCCAAGCCGGCGCCAACGTCTATGTGACTCTTACCGACGCAACCAATACCGGCAACACGACCAGCAATCTGACGCTTGCCACAGGTTCGACCGCGTCGGGAGTGAAGCTGCGCGTACTGAACAGCAGCGGATCGGCTGTCAGCTATGGCCCAGATTCGGCAGTGGCCGGAAATCCGAATCAGTGGCAGGTGGGTGCGTCCGTCAGCACGACGCAAATTCCATTGACCGCGCAGTATATTTCGACTGGCCCAGTAACACCCGGGACAGTAAAGGGGCTGGCGACTTTCACGATGAGTTACCACTAGCCGCGACCGGCGGACGGCGTTACGTCATCGCATGTCTGAACGCCCGATTGCCAACGTGAACATGATCCTTCCCGTGACGGTAACGGGCAATCCGGTATTCACTGTTCTGGTCTGCACCACGCCAAATTTCATGGTCAATCTGGACACGCATCTGACCTTCGGTTTCAGCGGCCCGAATACGTTTACGTACTCGGTCAACTTCAACCTGGCGTTGAACAATTACCCGGCGGGAATGAACACCATCCGGTAGGGCGTCCATCCCATTAACGCCATTGCGAATCCAAGCATATCTGCGACCAGCCACCTCCATGAAAACTGGCCAGTATTGCCTGCCGTGTTTGGCCTTGTGTTCGTGTCGATATTGGCTGGTGTCGGTATGTACGCCTCTGACGAATATAATTGGGGAGCGAGAATCATTAGCAAATGGAAAAGCTTATATTTGGCTTTTTTGGATACCGATATTTTCCGTTTTCGCAATATTTTTGCGCCATACCAAATCCCGAACAATTGACAATTCTAGATCGGAAAAAAATCTAGCCGAAGCGGGCCATCCAAAGCTCAACATCGTCAGATCACAGGGTCGTAAATGATCGGTGGTTGCCTTTGCATGTCGTTGGCGTCAGGGGCTCGTTGTCCTTTTTTTGCTGCTTTCGGCTGCGGCGCGAGGCTCGTCGCAACCATCAAGTACAAGCCTATCGACCGCTTGTTCTCGGACGTGGTCGACAGGGACCTGATAGCCTTCCACTGGCAGGACCCGATGCAGGTCGCGTTGTCGATCCAGGCCGGGACCCATTTCTTCACCGCTGCTGCTGCGGCGCTTGGGCTCGGACAGCCGCAAGAACCGACTCTACTTGGCCGCCCAGGAACTGGGGAGAGTCGTGCGCACGGTGTTCCTGCTGGGATGGACGCCGCCGGTATCTAGCTGAACCAGTACCGGTCCTGAACGTGCAGGGCGTCTTGATGGCGATTTTCCCGCTGTCGCCAGGGCCAGGTGCGCAACACCGGCAACCCTGATGGGCTGCGCGGTGGATCTCACCGGCGCGGCCCTGGGTGAATGGCTACACCAGTCCGACCCAGCCCACGCCGCCCTCGACCGGCGCGCAGCAGGTCATCTCGTTGGGGCCGGTGCTGGCGCCAGCCAGCGCGGTACCGGCGTCCACGCCCGTGACTAACCCGACCGCCCCCTGGCAGTTCAGTCCGGTCATCGTGGCCACGCCTGCGGCGCTCACCACGGGCAGCAGCCAGACCATCGACTGGCACTTCACCGCCAACCTCGGCGGCAAACCAGTTACCGTACCCAACGGCAGCACGGGAACGCGCAGAATGCCTATCTCTCGACAGTAATTGCCTTCAAGGATGCAGGAGGAGGCGCCGAGTTCGAAACGATTGGATTCAGAGCACAGTTTACATTAGTTGACTTTTTGCGCGGCGCGAGGCGCCTACAATCTTCGGAAATGACCATGGTGACTATTCCTTCACAGGCGCATATGCTGGATGACCTATCTCCGATTACTGCGATGGCGCTGGAACAACCCACGGCATTCGCCAGAACGCTCAGTGCAGGCATCGCTGATGCTGCAAACCACGCTCCAGGTGATTGCTGAGTATGAGCAGAAATTACAGCAAGAGCGCAACGCGCACGACGCTATGCGCAACACCTGAGACTAACCAGTCTATTCGCTCTGCTTCCGATAGTGGTTGCGCACGTAGATCGTATATTCGCCACGACTGAGCATGCCATCTCCGTCGGCATCCAGCGCGGAGTATTCCTTCAGCAACCGCGGTATACGATCACGCACCTCCGACAGTGAGAGTCGACCGTCCTGGTTGGCATCGGCCAGGCGGAACAGCTTCTGATATTCCCTATTGACCTTGCTGAAGGAGGAAGATACCGATCTTCCTTGCGCTGCGGCCACGCCAATGGAGCCAAGCAAAAGACAGGCCGACATCGCCACCGTCGTCCTTAAATGAGCTGCTGTTGCTAACATGCCGGACAATATTTTATTCCGCGCGGCTGGGGTGACTGCAGCGACGTGACAAGTCGAGAAGAACGACATGTGTGAGGACATCTGGTAATGGATTACGGAAGGTGTATGGGGCAACAACCCGGCGTGCAAAGTGTAGGTTTTCCTACCTCCGCAGATTGCAAACAATTGAAATGGAGGCGATGTTCATCGCCATTGCTACTGAGGTCGGGGCGCAAAACCGACGGGCGCATGTGTGGTACGAGGCGCAGTTAGTCAGGTTCAAGCCGATAGACTGCGGATCAAGCTGGCGCTACGTCCGGAGAATGGTGTGCGTCTCTTGGCGGTGTAGGCGCTTAGAAGATCGGCACCGCTGCCAGCCTTGTCTGAATTGTGTGTGAATAGCAAGGGCGTCTGTATGAATTGTTGATCTTGTGGTGCGGCCATGTGAATAACCTAGGCGGAAATTTTGCTAACTCAGGTTATAGGCAATGAATAAGACGTACCGCTCGATCTGGAACGAGTCACTCGGTGCCTGGGTGGCAGTATCAGAGACGACCCGCACGCGGGGGAAACCTAGCCGCTCGAAGGTCCTCGAAAGTGTCGTTCTTGGGTCCATTTTCGCCATACCATTCCTCGTAAGTGGGGAGGCGTGGGCGACAGGTGGTCTCTATATCAACGATGGAACGGACAACGGCTGCACCTACATTCAGGACCCCAGTGCTATCAGTGCGATTACCAGCACTATTTGCATACCCTCCGACAAGTCTACACAAACGAACAGGGCTCTTTTCTATAATCCCACTAGCAGCAGTGGGCCAACGTCGTTGACATTAGGCAATGAACTTTACGTCAACGGCGGGAAATTTGGTCTTTCCGATCAGCTTGGCGGAACATATGGCATGCGCATTGGCAGCGCGTCAACGCTGGCAAGTTCACTCGGACAAAATGCCATCGCGATCGGCTCTGCTCAGACCACGTCGAGCGATGGGGCCACTACGGCTGCCACACAGGCGTCCGGAACCTCGTCGATAGCTATTGGAAGTACCGCCAAAGCGTTGGGCAATTCAGCTCTGGCCCTGGGCCCTAACGCAACAGCAAACAATGCCAACGACGTGGCGTTGGGTTCGGGTTCGGTGACCGCCGCACCCAACCCGACGAGCAGCTCCACCATCGGTTCGACGACCTATGGCACGTTCGCAGGCGCCACGCCGACGAGCGTCGTCAGCGTCGGTGCCGTTGGCGCAGAGCGACAGATCACCAATGTGGCGGCGGGCCGGATTACCGCGGCCAGCACTGATGCTATCAACGGCAGCCAGCTCTACTCCGTCGCGAGTACCGTTGGTTCCAGCATCAGTTCGCTGTCCACCGGCGTCAGTTCGTTGTCGACCGGCTTAAGCACGACTAACAGCAATGTCGCCAGCCTGTCGACTTCGACCTCGACGACGGCCAGCTCGTTGTCCACCGGCGTCAGCTCGCTGTCGACTGGCTTGAGCACGACGAACAGCAACGTTGCCAGCCTGTCGACTTCCACTTCGACGACGGCCAGCTCGTTGTCGACCGGCGTCAGTTCGCTGTCCACGTCGGCCTCGACCGGCATCAGCTCGCTGTCGACGGGCTTGAGTACGACGAACAGCAACGTCGCTAGCTTGTCGGCGTCCACCTCGACGACGGCCAGTTCGCTGTCGACCGGCGTTAGTTCGCTGTCCACGTCGGCCTCGACCGGGATCAGCTTGCTGTCGACGGGTCTGAGCACGACGAACAGCAATGTGACGAGCCTGTCGACTTCGACGTCGACGGGCATCAACTCGCTGTCGACGGGCCTGAGTACGACGAACAGCAACGTCGCTAGCTTGTCGGCGTCCACCTCGACGACGGCCAGTTCGCTGTCGACCGGCGTTAGTTCGTTGTCCACGTCGGCCTCGACCGGGATCAGCTTGCTGTCGACGGGCTTGAGCACGACAAACAGCAATCTGGACAGCCTGTCGACTTCCACTTCGACGACGGCCAGCTCGTTGTCGACTGGCGTCAGTTCGCTGTCCACGTCGGCCTCGACCGGGATCAGCTTGCTGGCGACGGGTCTGAGCACGACGAACAGCAATGTGACGAGCCTGTCGACTTCGACGTCGACGGGCATCAACTCGCTGTCG
>NZ_JBWKVH010000081.1:0-10815 GCF_059421605.1 Cupriavidus sp. GW821-FHT02F09 | reverse complement strand
ATCCGGCGCGCCTTCTTTGCCTACTTTCTTGGCAAGACAAGAAAGTAGGTCGCCGCCCCGCAGGGGTGGTGAAACTGTCGTTGAATTTGCAGTTAAGCCCTTGAATCTGAAGCTGATTTTGCAGGTGCAGGTGCAGTTGCAGTTGCAGTTGCAGCCACTACACCCAGCCCCTTTACTCCCGCCGATTCACCAACCCAATCCCCCCCAACACCAGCACCGCGGCAATCGCAAACCGCATGCCCACGGCGTCATGCATCAGCACCACGCCAAACGCCACCCCGAACAGCGGCGTCAAAAACGAAAACACCGACAAGCGCGAAGCCAGGTACTGGCGCAGTAGCCAGAACCACGTCAGGTAGCTGGCGAATGCAATCAGCACCGACTGATAGAACAGGCTGGCGACCACCATGCCGTCGACGCGCGCATGCAGATGCTGCCCGGCTGCAAGCGCCATGGACAGCAGCATCACCGCGGACACTGCGAGTTGATAGAGCAGCGTCTTGCTGGGCGCTGCCGAAGCCAGCCGGCTGGCGCGCACCACCACCGTGGTAGCGGCCCAGAGGAAGCCGGCCAGGATCCCCAGCGCATCGCCCAGTAACGTGCTGCCGCCATGCACGGCCGGCGTGGCGATGCCATCGGCAAAGGCCAGGGCCATGCCGCAGAAGGCTAGCCCGACGCCCAGCCATTGCCCGCGCCGCAGGCGTTCGCCGGCGACGCTCAGATGCAGGCCGAGTGCGGTAAAGATGGGCGCGGTGTAGAGGAACACCGCCATGCGCGAAGCCGTGGTGTGGCCGAGCCCGACGAAGATGCAGAAGAACTCGGCGCCGAACAGCAGGCCAGCCAGCAGCCCGGCGCCCAGCGTGCCGTCGTGTTGCCACAGCGGCGTGCGGCGCCAGGCGGCAAAGCCGAACACCAGCACGGCTGCCACCGCCGAGCGCACGCCAGCCTGGAGCACGGCGCCCATCAGTGGCGCCGTCGCCTTGATGACCACTTGCTGCAGTCCCCAGGCCACGCACAGGACCACCATCAACGTGACGGCTGTGCCGTCGAGCGGGCGCCGGCTTGGCAGCGACGCGCTCACCTCAAGGACGGCTGGCGTCGCGCGTGGAATTGCGCTCGATCAGCTCGATCTTGTAGCCGTCCGGATCTTCGACGAAAGCGATCACCGTGGTGCCGCCCTTGACCGGGCCGGCCTCGCGCACGACGTTGCCGCCGGCGGCGCGGATGCGCTCGCAGGTGGCTGCCGCGTTATCGGTTTCCAGCGCGATATGGCCGTAGGCGGTGCCCATCTCGTACTTTTCCACGCCGTAGTTATAGGTCAGCTCTAGCACGGCGGTTTCGGATTCCGGGCCGTAGCCGACGAAGGCGAGGCGGTACTTGTATTCGGTGTTGTCGCTCTCGCGCAGCAGCTGCATGCCGAGGATGCGGGTGTAGAAGTCGATCGAGCGTTGCAGGTCGCCGACGCGGAGCATGGTGTGGAGGAGTCGCATTTTGGGAGAGGCCTGATCTTGTTTTGGGATAGGTCGATTATTCTAAACGGGATGGAAGCAATCGGTTTGCCTTGGCCCAGGTGTGCCATTTCCCCGTTTCAAATCAAAGGCCCAGCCTAGAACGTGGGCAGCAACTCGGGCGGGTGGGCCCGCAATTGCGCGCGGGCATCACGGAACTCCGGAAAGATCGATGCCACCGTATCCCAGAACCTCGGGCTGTGGTTCATCTCCTTGAGATGCGCCAACTCATGGGCGGCCACGTAGTCGATCATCGACAGCGGAAAATGCATCAAACGCCAGTTCAGGCGGATCTTGCCGTCGGCGGTGCAACTGCCCCAGCGCGTGGCGGCGGAGGTCAGCGCAAACGCGCTATGCCGCACGCCGAGCTTTTCCGCGTAGATATCGAGCCGCTGTGCCAGCAGGCGTCGCGCCTGGTGTTGCAGCCAGCCTTGCACGCGATCCTTGATCTGCTGCTCGTCGGCATGCACGGGCAGCGCGAGATGAAGGATGCAGGTCTGGGCATCGAACAGCAGCACGCCGGCCGGAGACTCCAGCTGCAGCGTGATGGGCTTGCCCAGGAAGGGCAGGCTGGCGCCGTCGCGCCATTGCACGGTGGGCAGCACGCGGCGGGCTTCACGGTGCTGCCATTCCCCCAGCTTGTTGAAGATCCAGCGCTGCTTTTCCAGAATGGCCGACTCGATGTCGGCCAGCGTGACCCAGCGCGGCGCCGTGATGGACAGGCCGCGGTCGTCCACGGTGAAGCCGATGGTACGGCGCGACGAGCGCTTGAGCGTGTAGTGCACGGCGCGCTCGCCCACCAGCAGCCGTCGTGCATTGGGCTGCGGCTGGGGCCAGGGCTGCGCCGTTGGGGAGTTGGGCTGCGCCGGCGTCAACCCGCCTGGCACCATGCCGGGCGCCCTGTCTTCGCCTGTGAGGGCGTCGGACAGCGGCAGCTCCATCTGGGAACCGGGGGAGTCGGGGGGCGGGCGCAGCAATTTCATGCGGGCGTTCTGCTCCGGTAGCTCTCGGCGTCGATTCTACGCATATCTTGTTCGATCCACGCCTCAACCTCTTGATTGACCTGGTCGGCCGTCTTGTTGGCCGACGAGATCGGCGCGCCGACGGAGACCGTGATCAGGCCCGGGTACTTGAGGAACGAGTTGCGCGGCCACAGGCGGCCGGAGTTGACCGCCATCGGGATCACCCATGCGCCGGTCTCCACCGCAAGGCGGGCGCCGCCGCTCTTGTAGCGCGTTTTCTCCAGGCCCGACGGGGTGCGCGTGCCTTCCGGGAACATGATGATCCAGGCGCCTTCGGCCAGCCGCTCGCGGCCCTGGCGCACCGCCGAGGCGAAGGCACGGGTGCCTTCCTTGCGGTTGATGTGCACCATCTTGAGCATGCCCAGCGCCCAGCCGAAGAAGGGCACCATCAGTAGTTCGCGCTTGAACACGAAGCACATCGGCTTGGGCATGGTGGCCAGGTAGGCCACGGTTTCCCACGCCGACTGGTGCTTGGACAGCACCACCACCGGCTTGTCGAGCATGGCATCGAAATGCTCACGGCCTTCATAGCGGTAGCGGATGCCGCAGATCAGCGCGGCCGCACCGGTCACCAGCCGCGGCCAGCCGCGCACGAAGCGGTAGCGGCGGTCGGCGTTCATGAACGGAAAGACGATGAAGCACGCGCAGGCATAGGGCGGCGTCAGTACCAGGAGGAACAACGCGAACAGCAAGGAGCGGAGAAAAATCATCGGTACGGGAGTTGGGTTCAGGAGCCGGCCTGGCGCGGGGCGCCATCGCCGGTGAGCAGCCAGCGCGCAAAGGCGCGCAGGTCGTCGTGGATCAGCGTGCCGGTCGGCAGGCCGCCCTTTTTCTCGGTCTTGGGGCCTTTGCCGGTCAGTACCAGGTGCGGGGCGCAGCCTACCGCCAGCCCGGCTTCGAGGTCGCGCAGGGAGTCGCCCACCAGCGGCACGCCCTTGAGCTCGACGCCGAAGCGCTCCGCCAGCTGCTCAAGCATGCCGGGCTTGGGTTTGCGGCAATCGCAGCCGTCCGCCGCCGTATGCGGGCAGAAGAAGACCGCGTCGACGCGCCCGCCAAGGTTGGCCAGCGCCTTGTGCATCTTCTCGTGCATGGCGTTGAGCGCGCTCATCTCGAACAGGCCGCGTCCGATGCCGGACTGGTTGCTGACGATCACCACGCGATAGCCGGCCTGGTTGAGCGCTGCGATCGCTTCCAGGCTGCCATCGATGGGGATCCATTCGTCCGGCGTCTTGATGAACTGGTCGCTGTCGAGGTTGACGACCCCATCGCGATCGAGCACGACAAGCTTGGGCGGTGTCTGCGGCATGATGGCTTCCCGTTGTGGTGCCGGCCCGCTTACGCGGCCAGCTTGGAGATGTCGGCCACGCGATTGGCCAGCACGTGCAGCGAGGCCAGCAGCGCGAGCCGGTTGGCGCGCAGTTGCGGGTCTTCGGCCATCACCATGACATCGTTGAAGAACTGGTCGACCGCTTCGCGCAGTTGTGCCAGGTCGCGCAGCGCGGTGGCGAAGTCGCCGTTGGCGAAGGCGGCATCCACTTGCGGACGCACGCTTTCCACCGCCTTGTGCAGCGCGCTTTCGGCGGCTTCCTGGAGCAGGGCCGGCTGCACCGTGCCTACGGGGTCGGTGTTCTTGCGCAGGATGTTGGTGATACGCTTGTTGGCCGCGGCCAGCGCTTCGGCCTGGGGCAGGGCGGCAAAGGTGCGCACCGCTTCCAGGCGGGCCAGGATATCGTCCAGGCGCTGCGGGCGCAGGCTCACCACCGCTTCGACCTCATGGGTGGTGTAGCCCTTGTCCTTCAGGTAGCCGCGCAGGCGGTCGTACAGGAAATCGGCAATCGCGGCTTGCGCGGGCTTGACCGCGGCAATGCCGGCGAAGGCTTGCTGGGTGAGTTCCAGCAGCGCGTCGATCGACAGCGGCAGCGGGGTTTCGACCAGCATGCGCAGGATGCCCAGCGCGTGGCGGCGCAGCGCGAACGGGTCCTTCTCGCCGGTGGGCGACAGGCCGATGCCCCAGATGCCCACCAGCGTTTCCAGCTTGTCGGCCAGCGCCACGGCCAGGCTCACCGGGCTGCCCGGCAGGGCGTCGCCGGCAAAGCGCGGGCGGTAGTGCTCTGAGCAGGCCAGCGCCACGCTCTGCGCTTCGTCGTCGTGGCGCGCGTAGTACGTGCCCATGGTGCCTTGCAGTTCCGGGAATTCGCCCACCATGTCGGTCAGCAGGTCGGCCTTGGCGAGTTCGGCGCCACGCATGGCGGCCGCCTTTTCCACGGCAATGCCGGCTGCGGCCAATGCGTCGGCGATGTGGCCGGCGATCTGCTGCAGGCGCTGCACGCGGTCGAGCTGCGTGCCGATCTTGTTGTGATAGACCACGTTGGCCAGTTGCGGCACGCGCGAGGCGAGGGTCTTCTTGCGATCCTGGTCGAAGAAGAATTTGGCGTCCGCCAGGCGCGGGCGCACCACGCGCTCATTGCCGCTGATGATGGACTCCGGCGTATCGGTGGCCAGGTTGGAAACCACCAGGAAGCGGTTGCGCAGGTGGCCGGCGGCATCGGTCAGCGCGAAGTACTTCTGGTTGGTCTGCATGGTCAGGATCAGGCATTCCTGCGGCACTTCGAGGAAGGCCTCCTCGAAGTGGCAAGGATAGACCACCGGCCATTCCACCAGCGAGTTGACTTCATCGAGCAGCGCATCGGGCATCACGACCTGGTCGGCGCCCGCCTGCTCCAGCAGTGCGGTGCGGATGCGTTCGCGGCGATCCGCGTAGCTGGCCAGCACGTGGCCTTGCGACGCCAGCACGGCGGCGTATTCGCCTGCATGCGCGATCTCGATCTCGCCGCTGGAGAGGAAGCGATGGCCGCGCGTGGTGCGGCCCGCCTGCAGCCCCAGCACGCTGAGCGGCACCACCTCGGTGCCAAGTAGTGCGATCAAACTGTGCGCGGGGCGCACGAAATGCACCGTGCTGCCGTCCGGGCGCTGGTAGCTCATCACCTTGGGGATGGGCAGCTTGGCGATGGTGTCGTCCAGCGCTGCCTGCAGCCCGGCGCCCAGTTCGGCGCCGCGCGCGGTGTAGCGGTAGAAGAAGGCGTCGGCCTTGCCGTCGGAGGCGCGCTCCAGGGTTTGCCAGTCGATCGCCTCGACGCCTACCGATTTAGCCAGGGCGACCAGTTTCTTGGCCAGCGGGGCGGTGGGCTGGCCGGTGGCGTCCAGCGCCACGGTCAGTGGCAGCACTTTCTCGCGCTGCTCGCGGTCGGGCGCGTTACGGCGCACTTTGGTGACCAGCGCAGCCAGCCGGCGCGGCGTGGCGAACGCGGTCACGGCGGCGCCGTCACCTACCAAGCCACGCTCGGAGAGGCCGGCGAAGAGGCCCTGCGCGAAGGCGTCGCCCAAGCGTGCCAGCGCCTTGGGCGGCAGCTCTTCGGTGAGCAGTTCGATCAGCAGCGTATCGTTCGAATCGGTCAGGAGTTGCGACATGAATCGTTTCCAACAAGTTGTGGCACGCGCTGCGCTTTAGCAGCGCGGTGCAATAGTAGGTTCTACGCCGGACAACAGCCACAGGCCGTTTTGCTGGCGGAATTGCAGCGTGGTTGCTACGCACTGCGTGTCTGCGCTGGTGCCATTGGTGCCGTTGCTTGCGCTGCTGCCACGGCCGCCGGGGGCGGGACGAGGCGCGAAGAAGCGGGCATCGAGGCGGCGCAGCCGCTTGTCGTAGCGGATCTCGTCGATGCGGCCGCTCACCCAGAAGTCGATCCTGGGTGGCAGCTGCGCGGCCGAGTAGTATGTCCTGATCTGCCTGCGCACCCGCCCGTTGACCGTCTCGGTCTCAATCCACGAGAGCGGGTAGCGGATTGCGCTTTCATAGGCGCGCAGCGGCACGCGGTGCCAGCCAAGGTCCTTGGAGCCCGAGAGATCGCACGAGAACGTGCGCACCAGCTGGGTCCATTGGTCCAGCGAGTTGTTCGGGCCGAAAGCGCCATGCCAGTGCCGGTCGATCGCCTGCTGCAGGGCCTGCGGATTGGCCTCGCATACATTGGACAGGTCGGCCGGCAGGTACAGCACTTGCGGGCTCGGCATCGGCGCGGTGGCCTGGGCGGCGCCATGCGCTCCCAAGGCCAGCAGTGCCAGGGCAGCGCCTCGGCATAGCGCGCTGCGCGCTGTGCGGGTCATGCGGTGGCCTCGCGCTCGCACATCGGGAAGCCGAGCGACTCGCGCGAGTCGTAGTAGGCCTGGGCCACCAGCCGCGACAGGTTGCGGATGCGGCCGATGTAGGCCGCGCGCTCGGTGACCGAGATCGCGCCGCGCGCATCCAGCAGGTTGAATGTGTGAGCGGCCTTGAGCAGTTGCTCGTAGGCCGGCAGCGCCAGGCGCTTGGTGACTTCGGCCGATGCGTCCTGCTGCGTGGCTTCGGCGGCACCCATCAGGCGCTTGGCCTCGGACTCGTACTCGGCGAAGTGGCGGAACAGGATCTCGGTGTTGCTCTGCTCGAAGTTGTAGGTGGATTGCTCCACTTCGTTCTGGTGATAGACGTCGCCATAGGTCAGGCGGCGCGTCTTGCCGTTTTCTTCCCACTCGGTCCACACCAGGTCATAGATGTTCTCGACCTTCTGCAGGTACATCGCCAGGCGCTCGATGCCGTAGGTGATCTCGCCGGTGATGGGCTTGCAGTCGATGCCGCCAACCTGCTGGAAGTAGGTGAATTGAGTGACTTCCATGCCGTTGAGCCAGACTTCCCAGCCCAGGCCCCAGGCGCCGAGGGTGGGGTTCTCCCAGTCGTCCTCGACGAAGCGGATGTCGTTTTGCTTCAGGTCCAGGCCCAGCGCTTCCAGCGAGCCGAGGTACAGCTCCAGGATGTTCTCGGGGGCCGGCTTGAGCACCACCTGGTACTGGTAGTAGTGCTGCAGGCGGTTGGGGTTCTCGCCATAGCGCCCGTCCTTGGGGCGGCGCGACGGCTGCACATAGGCGGCTCGCCACGGTTCCGGGCCGATCGCGCGCAGGAAGGTGTGCACGTGCGAGGTGCCGGCGCCGACCTCCAGATCGATAGGTTGCAAGAGTGCACAACCCTGCCGGTCCCAGTAGGCCTGCAGGGTGAGGATCATTTGTTGGAAGGTCAGCATAGGCGAAGACTAGTAAGGGCCTGCACGCAGGCCAGCAAGCAAGGGCGGACGGCGTGGCGGCAAAGTTGCCGCGGCGCCTCACGAAGATCGTGCCAAACCCTGAATTCTATCGGTTTTTTTGCCGCCGCCAGCCATCGGCACGGCCCTTGCATACGTCAGGGCGTCCAATCCCGCCCGCGGGGCTGGCATGTGGTGTCGGCGTTTTGCAACGAATCGGGTAAACACCGAAGGGTGCTAAAGGCCTGCCGGATACTGGCCGTTAGTGTTTTTGTATACAGTATTAGGCAGAGCTGTGCATAACAGCCGCAACCGTTTGAATCAATCCAGTTACGGGGACACCGGTCATGTCGCTACTTTCTCGCAAGCCTTATCTCGTCGCCATTGCAGTGATGATTGCCGCCGCCTTGCTATCGGTAGCAGCGGGGGCGTCTGCCTGACGACTGGCCCGGCGCAGGCCCGCCCGCCCGCCGTCAGCCCTGCCGGCGGCGGCGCCAGGCCGCCAGTGCCAGCACCAGCAGGCATGCCGCCAGCGCCGGTACATTGCCCCAACGCACGTAGGGGGTGAAACCCTGCGTGCCCTGCACATTGGCGGTGAGCGTGCCGACGGTGAAGGTCGGCAGCTGTCCCGCCACCACGCCGTCCGGCGTCACCACGGCCGTCATGCCGGTATTGGTCGAGCGCAACATCGGCCGGCGCGTTTCCAGCGCGCGCATGCGCGAGATCTGCAGATGCTGGTCCAGCGCGATGGTGTCGCCGAACCACGCCAGGTTGGTCACGTTGGCCAGGATATTGGCCGGCACCTTCTGGCTGCGCAGGGTCTCGGCGATTTCCTCGCCGAACAGATCCTCGTAGCAGATATTGGGCGCCACCAGGATGCCGCGCACGGGCAGCGGCGCCTGGTCCAGCCCGCCGCGGCGGAAATCCCCCAGCGGCATCTTCATCATGTCCACGAACCAATGGAAGCCGAAGGGAATGAACTCGCCGAACGGCACCAGGTGGTGCTTGTTGTAGCGGTACAGCCGTTCGGTCAACGGGCCCAGGCCAAAGACGCTGTTGGTGAAATCGACCGGCGAATCCGCGCCGGCGGCGCCGAACAGCACGGTGGTACCGCTGGCCACGGTGAAATCGCGCACCGCGATGGCGATGTCCACAGGCAGGTCCTGCAAGATCACCGGGAACGCCGTCTCCGGCGTCACGACCAGATCGGCCGGAGCGGCGGTGATCAGGTCACGATAAAGCTCGAGCGAGCGCTGCACGCCGACCGGCTCGAACTTGATGTCCTGCGCTACGTTGCCCTGCAGCAGCCGCACCGAAATGGGCTTGCCGGCAGGCGTGGTCCAGGCGATCGGCACCAGCGCGGCGCCGGCCAGCGGCAGCGCCACGGCGGCCGCCAGGGCGATCGCGCCGGCACGCATGCCATGCGGGTTGGCGTGCTCATTGCGACCACGGCCAAAGCCACGCGCGGCGGCCACCAGCAAGGCGGCCACGGTCGCGGCCAGCGCGCCGATGCCATAGACGCCCACCAGCGGCGCAAAGCCGGCCAGTGGGCCATCGGTATGGGCGTAGCCGCTCGACAGCCACGGAAAGCCGGTGAAGACCACGCCGCGCAGCCATTCCGACAGCCCCCAGGCCGCCCCAAAGGCGAGTGGCGCAAGCAGTGCCAATGAGGTTGTCCGCGTACGGCGGGCAGCCAGCCAGTGCCACGTGGCGGCGGCCAGTGCCGGATAGAGCGAGAGGAAGGCGCCGAACAGCAGCACGGCAAGCATCGCCATCCACGCCGGCATCTCGCCATAGACGTGCATGCTGATATAGAGCCACCAGATGCCGGAGAGGAACCAGCCGAGGCCGAAGGCGTAGCCGGTGGCGGCCGCGCCACGGGTGCGCGGCGCATCGGCGACCAGTGCCACCAGCCCCGCCAGCGACAGCAGTTGCAGCCACCACCAGGTGTGCGGCGCGTAGGCCTGGGTATGGGCCACGCCCAGCACGGCGGCCAGCAGCAGGCGGGGCAGGCTCACGCCGCGCGCGTCGTCGCGTCCGGCGCTAGCGGCGCCGGACCATGCCTGGACAACGCGCTTCATGCGCCGTCCACGTCGGGCGGGGCCTCGCGGCGCACCAGCATCAGGTGCGCCTGGCGGGCGTCGGCACGCAGGACTTCAAAGCGCATCGGCGGCAACACCACCACTTCGCCACGATGCGGCACGTGACCCAGGTGGTTGCTCAGCAAGCCGCCCACGGTATCGACGTCGTGATCCGAGAATTGCGTGCCGAAGGTTTCGTTGAACTGCTCGATTTCGGTCAGTCCATGCACGCGCCAGCTGCCATCGGGCAGCTGCACGATATTGTCATGGTCTTCGTCGAGGTCGAACTCATCCTCGATGTCGCCCACGATCTGCTCCAGCACGTCCTCAATGGTGACCAGGCCGGCGACGCCGCCGTACTCGTCCACCACCATGGCGATGTGGTTGCGGTTGATGCGGAAGTCGCGCAACAGGATATTGAGGCGCTTGGACTCGGGAATGAACACCGCCGGGCGCAAGGTCTCGCGCAGGTCGAACTCTTCATCGGTGTAATACCGCAAGAGGTCCTTGGCGAGCAGGATGCCGATGATGTTGTCGCGGCTGCCTTCATAGACCGGAAAGCGCGAGTGCGCTGTCTGCCGCATGAAGGGAATGAAGCTCTCCGGCGCATCGGCGATATTGACGGTGTCCATCTGGCCGCGGGGGACCATGATGTCGCGCGCGGTGAGTTCGGATACCTGGAACACGCCTTCGATCATGGAAAGCGAGTCGGCGTCGATCAGGTTGCGCGCATGCGCATCCTGGAGCACCTCGAGCAATTCGGCACGGGAGTCTGGCTCCGGAGAGATGAAATCCGAGAGCCGTTCGAGCAGGGATCGGGGACGGTCGGCTGACTTCGAACTGGGATAAGGGTCGTTCATGGCGCGACGAGCGCGGGGTGGATATCGGTTGAAGGATACACTAAAAGGGTTTGGGGGCAGTGATAGGGGAGGTTTGGTGGGGTTTGGAATGGCAACTGCGACAGGAAAATTGGCTTCAGCTGGATTGACGTCAAGGGCAACTGCAACTGCAACCGCTTAACTGCAACTGCGGTTTCACCACCCCTGCGGGGCGGCGACCTACTTTCTTGTCTTGCCAAGAAAGTAGGCAAAGAAGGCGC
>NZ_JBWKVH010000080.1:0-12414 GCF_059421605.1 Cupriavidus sp. GW821-FHT02F09 | reverse complement strand
GCGTCGCGCCTTTGCTCTCTTTGAGCACAAGAGATGGCCCATCTAGGTTCGAATGCATCGCTGAGCGGGCCCGAGATTACCTCTACCGTGAATGCGATTGACTCCAAGCGCCGAAGCCAGGCTGCAGGCATTGTCGGCGCCGATCTGGACACGGCGGTCGGCATTGCGAGGGCGAGCGCAACGGCCGTCCGCCACGCATCACCCGCGAAGCGCGACTACAACTGATCGCGCTGGCGTATGAAACGAAGGAACCTGAGGGGCGGGACACGCCCACGCTCGACGAGATTGTGGCGTGCGCTGGGTTCAGTACGCTCAGCAGTTCCATGTGCACTCGACCTTGACGGGTATCAGCGGGATACCGTAGCGCATGCAGGTTTATTGCAGCATGCGTGGTCGAATTCAGCGTGATGCGCCACCACGAAGCGGCTCGCGAGCAACCTGCTCGCCGATTGCAGTCCAGGGCAGTACAGACGCCACGTTGAGGCCCGTGATGCCAAGCACGTCCCAGGCCTGCGACGAGACGAGCTGGGACGGCCTCACCAGCATGTCCAGCAGAGCAACGCCGGCGCCGTCAGGAATGGCGATCTCGATGATCTCGGCGTTCGCGTCCAGGCCAGTCCAGTACGTGGGACAGAGGCGCCTGTGCGATCAGGCCAGCCATGTGTGCGCGTACGGCGCGCAATTCGGCATCCCATTCGTCCCACTCGCCTTGTGCGGCGCAAGCTTCGCAGCGCCCGCGCTTGTCCAGCCAATTGTTATCACAGCGGTGTCTGTAACCGGTACAGGGCGAGATGCCAACCGGCGCCCTCCCCGCCGCCAGCGCGCCGAGTTGGCATGTCCGACCACACGCCGGCAAAAGCGCTTTCGGGTGCATTTCGCACAGCATTGGCTGGCCCCCTAGCGAAAACCCTAGTAGGCCATTGCCCCTCCTCGCGTCTAAACTTTAGTCCATATTCTGAACCTTTCGTCCACATTATGGATTTACACCATGCCAATCGATCAGCCTGATGACCAGCCCATGGTTCCCTATCAGTATCCCAACCCCAAGGAAGCGCTGCCGGAAATCGTCATCCCGAACGCGATTCCGACGGACGAGCGGCTCTGGGTGCCCCAAGCCGAAAACGTCTGGTTCCGCCCTCTGTGTCTGAACGCGAGCCAAGGCTACTGGATGAACCTGTTGCGTGTCCGGAAAT
The DNA here is from genome assembly GCF_059421605.1 of Cupriavidus sp. GW821-FHT02F09. Lineage (NCBI taxonomy): Bacteria > Pseudomonadati > Pseudomonadota > Betaproteobacteria > Burkholderiales > Burkholderiaceae > Cupriavidus > Cupriavidus sp. GW821-FHT02F09. The sequence continues at coordinate 11,221 of NZ_JBWKVH010000080.1, read as the reverse complement.
CCGGCGTGCTAAGCCGCCACCGCCATCCGCAAGCCGTTCATGGCTTTGTCCTCAAGGGCCGCTGGAAATATCTCGAGCACGACTGGGAAGCGACGGAGGGCAGCTATGTCTTCGAGCCCCCTGGTGAAACCCATACGCTGTACGTGCCTCCCGATGTTGAGGAAATGATCACGTTCTTTCAGGTCAATGGGATCATGTATTACACGGACCCTTGGGGCAAAGGAAACGGTTACGAGGACGTCTTCACGAAGATCGAAATGTGCAAAAAGCACTTCACCGAGGTTGGACTCGGTGAAGGCTATGTCAACCAATTCATTCGCTAAGCTATGACAACCGCAACTTACGATTTTTCCGGTCTCGTGGCTGTCGTAACAGGGGGTGGATCGGGCATCGGCGCCGCCATCGTCCAGCAATTGGCTGGTCACGGCGCCAAGGTTGCCGTATGGGACCTCGCACCACGCGGCGCCGGGAACGAATGGAAGGTAGATGTAGCGGATGCCGACAGCGTTTTTCAGGCCTGCGAGCAAACTCTCGCTGAATTCGGAAAGATTGACATCCTCGTGAACAACGCGGGCTTTGCGGGTCCCACGCAACCGCTGGATAGCTACGACCCGGCTGTCTGGGAGCGGATCGTCAACGTCAACCTAGTGGGAACCTTCAACGTCTGCAGAGCGGTCGTGCCGGCCATGCGGCGTGCGGGAATCGGTCGCATTGTCAATGTTGCGTCGCTCGCCGGCAAGGAAGGCACGCCAAATGCGTCAGCCTACAGTGCGGCCAAGGCAGGTGTCATCGCGATGACCAAAGCGCTCGGAAAGGAGTTGGCCGAGACCGACATTCGCGTCAATGCCATAGCACCCGCCGCCGTCCGGACCACGTTATTGGAACAAATGTCCCCGGCGCATGTGCAAACCATGATCGACAAGAGTCCGATGCGCAGGTTGGGTGAATCCGACGAGGTAGCCGAACTCGTCACATGGCTATGCTCGGGATCATGCACCTTCAATACCGGTGCCGTCTTTGACTTGTCCGGCGGTCGTGCGACCTACTAAGGAAGATAAGCGATTGCCGGTGAAAGCCTAGTGGTTTGCCGTATGCAGAGACGCGGTGAACTTCGAAGAAGCAGATGCAGAACGCAACAGCTGGTTTAGCGATTGCATACACAGGTTTTGGAAAAGGCCTGTCACAACATCAGAAAGCGCCCCCGCGGCATTCTTTGCCGGCGGATTGCCCCAGTAACACGAAAGGTTGATCCTGAGTCCCCATGCTGACCTCCTTCGAACCCCCCTCCGCTTCCACCCGGACCCCGCGCGTCATCCGCCTTCACGCACTCGATGATGTCGTGATCTCGCTCGATCAGTTGGTCACCGGCACGCATATCGCGACAGAAGGCGTCACTGTGGCAGGACTGATTCCGCCTGGCCACAAGATGGCGACGCGAGCCATTGCGCCAGGCGCCGCCGTACGCCGCTACGGGCAAATCATCGGTTTTGCCAGCAAGGCAATCGAACCCGGTCAGCACGTGCATACGCACAACCTGGTCATGGGCGAATTCACGCGCGACTACGCGTTCGGCGAGGATGCTCGACCTACCGCGCCAGTGCAAGTGCCCGCTACGTTTCAAGGTATCGTTCGCGCCGATGGGCGCGTAGCCACGCGAAACTACATCGGTATCCTGACGTCCGTGAACTGTTCGGCGACCGTGGCACGTGCCATTGCTGACCATTTCCGTCGCGACATCAACCCGGCTGCCCTTGCAGATTATCCCAACGTAGATGGTGTGGTTGCATTGACCCATGGCAGCGGTTGCGCGATGGATTCCGAAGGGGAGGCGTTGTCCATCCTGCAGCGAACGCTGGGCGGGTACGCGTGTCATCCGAATTTCGCAAGCTTGCTAGTTGTTGGCCTCGGATGTGAGACGAATCAGATTCCGCGGTTACTGGAGACCCAAGGCTTGGAGAACGGTGATCGCCTGCGCGCCTTCACTATTCAGGACACGGGTGGTACTACGAAGACGATCTCGCGTGGCATCGAGTTGATCCGCGAGATGCTGCCGGCCGCCAATGCAGTGCGCCGCGAACCGGTTCCCGCAAGCCACCTGATTGTTGGATTGCAGTGCGGTGGCTCGGACGGCTATTCCGGAATCTCGGCTAACCCCGTGCTCGGCGCTGCCGTTGATCTGTTGGTTCAACATGGGGGCACAGCCATTCTCTCGGAGACGCCCGAGATCTATGGTGCCGAGCATCTTCTTACTCGCCGGGCAATAACGCCTGAAGTCGGCCACAAGCTCGTGGAACGCATTCGTTGGTGGGAGAGCTATTGCGAGCGCCATGGCGCGGCAATGAACAACAATCCTTCCTCTGGAAATAAGGCTGGCGGCCTGACCACCGTCCTGGAAAAGTCGCTCGGTGGAATTGCCAAAGGCGGCTCGACTGCGCTGATGGACGTCTATGAGTACGCCCAGCCGGTGCGTGCGCGTGGCCTAGTTTTCATGGATACCCCAGGCTTCGATCCCGTCTCTGCCACGGGCCAGGTGGCCGGCGGCGCCAACCTCATCTGTTTCACCACGGGCCGCGGATCGGCATATGGTTGCGCTCCGTCGCCCTCCTTCAAATTGGCCACGAACACCGCGTTGTGGGAAAAGCAGGCGGACGACATGGACTTGAACTGCGGCGAAATCCTGGAAGGCCGCCGAACCATTGCCGACAAGGGCGCGGAATTGTTCCAGCGACTGCTCGACCTCGCGTCTGGAGAGCGTTCGCGTAGCGAATGTCACGGATATGGTCAGCAGGAATTCGTCCCCTGGAATATCGGCGCGACCGTCTGACGTCCGGCTAATTTAATAATGGCGATGAAGACACGCGTTTAGAAAAAGCGCGTGCACTCCTGATATTCCCTTCCAATAAGTGGCGCAGGAATAGCGTTCAGACCCCTTAAATATTAGGTGGGTTAGCACTGTACTTCCCACATTTTTATCACGAAGGCAAAGGTTGCGTTGCGACTGCGCCCCCTTCAGGCACACCTTCGTATTCCAATCGATTTAGGCAAGAGCAGAGATCGCGTGGCCGCAAGTCACGCGACAAGGGCCGCGTTCGCGTGAGCGGGCCCTCGCTCCCAAGGAGACATCCATGAAACGAAACATGCGTTGGGTAGTAGTTTCCCTATGCTTTCTGGCGATCGCGATCAGCTACGTCGACCGCGCGAATCTGGCCGTGGCAGCGCACGACATCCAAAGGGATCTTCATATCACGCCATCCCAAATGGGGCTGCTCCTGAGCGGCTTCTTCTGGACCTATGCGTTTATGCAGATGCCGGCAGGCTGGCTCGTCGACAAAATCGGCTCGCGCGTCGCTCTGCCACTCGCCGTTGGTTGGTGGTCGGTGGCGACAGCGGTTACCGCAGGTGTGTCGAGCCTCAGCACTATGTTTGGCTGTCGCTTGCTGCTGGGGATTGGTGAGGCAGGTGCATATCCTTCGTGCTCCAAACTTGTCAGCCAATGGTTCCGTCCGGAACAGCGAGCCTTCGCAACAAGCATCTTCGACAGTGGCGCACGTGTTGGATCGGCACTGTCCATCCCGCTGGTTGCTCTCATCGTAAGTACGCTGGGTTGGAAAGCGGCGTTCTTTCTGACCGGCTTGCTGGGCGTTGTCTGGGTGGTTGGCTGGTTCATCATCTATCGGAACCCGGAGGACTTCGAATCCGCTACGCCAAATGCAGCAGCCAATGTGCAGGCGGGTTCGGGTGAGGAAGTTACGTGGGGATCCCTCTTCCGCCATCGGACGATGTGGGGGATGATGCTGGGGTTCTTCTGCTTTAACGTGGCAAACTACTTCTTCATTACCTGGTTTCCGAGCTATCTCGTCGAGACACATGGCCTTTCCCTGAAGTCTCTTGGCACGCTCGGCATGATTCCGGCGCTTGCTGCAATTCCTGCCGGCTGGCTCGGTGGTTACGTATCGGACGCGCTCTACCGCCGTGGCTGGAGCCTCACTGCCGCACGGAAGACCTGCATGGTTGCCGGATTGCTCATGTCCTCCACAATCACACTGTCCGCGTTCACGTCGGAAATCCACCTGGTGCTTACCTTCCTCGCGATCTCCTACGGCAGTCTCGCATTTACAGGCGCCAGCATCTGGTCGCTACCAGGCGACGTCGCGCCGAGTTCCCGCCATGTTGCCTCGATCGCCGGTATTCAAAACTTTGCGTCGAATCTCGCTGGGATTGTTATCACTACGTTCACGGGGGTGATGGTTGAGATGACGAAGGGTTCGTTCGCGATTCCGTTGATGCTAGCAGGTGGTGCGTGCTTGCTCGGCGCGTTTAGCTACTTGGTCATTGTCGGAAAGATCGAGCCCTTCCCGACGCAGGAGGTCCAGCCTGTAATCGGTGGCAGCGTACGCTCTGTCGGTTGAGCCGCAGATTGCGACTGGGGCAGATGGACTTCGCTGCGCTGCCCCAGCTTGCATGACGTGCGTCTGAATTGTTAAGGCATGACGAGTAGTCCGTTTTCAGCGAAGCTGGGTGGCTTCGACGATGTCGGGGTTGTCCGAGCTAGCAGGTTTGGTGCACTCGTCTCAACCTGCCAGCAAAGGCTCGTCTGTTTCTCGAGGCGTTAACCGAGCACTTCCGTGTTAACGATTTCGAGCGCCTGTGGACATCATAGGGCGGAGGTCAAACTGCACGCACTTGGTAAGACGAGCCCAAATGGTCAATCTGCGATGAAATAGATCTCAGTGACAATAACAGCGCGCCTCTCAGAAAGAGTCCGTCTCGGAAAAGGCTGGTGTCTCGGCGATGCGCTGAGAGATGACTCTGCAGGTTTCCAGTAACGGTTGCACATAGGCTTGCAAAGGATCTTCCTTTTGGCGGAAACGCAAAGTGCTGACGCTGATTGCGGCAATGGGCTGCCCTTGACGTCCAAAGATGGCTGCACCAAAACAATAGATACCAGCTTCTTGTTCTTCCTCGTCAACTGACCAGCCGCGACTGCGTATATTAACCAGTTGGGCGCGCAGGCCAGCTAGTGTGGTGATGGTATTGGGTGTGTAGCGAGTGAAGGGACGTGGCAACTCCTGCAGCAACTTATCGCAGGCGATGTCGTCGAGCGCGGCGAGATAGGCCTTCCCTACCGCCGTGGAGTGGAGAGAGACGTTTGTTCCGATACGCGAAGTCATGCGCACCGCACTCGGGCTCTCCAGCTTTTCCACATAAACCATGTGGTGACCATTCAGCACCGCCAAATGGACTGTTTCGCCTGTGATGTCGCGCAGCTGTTTGAGATCCTCTACCGACGCCAGCCGCAACTCCGACCGCCCCCAACTCCGGTTAGCCAATTGAATCAGACGCGGCCCGAGTGCCAGTCGGCCTGATTGAGGGCTCTCCTCCAGTAGTCGCTCCGCGACCAGAGCGGCCACAGTACGATAAACAGTCGGGCGCGGATAGCCGCTCAGCTTGCTGAGTTCCGCGATGGTCAATGGCTCAGGCGTATCGGCCACAAGCTGCAGTAAGTGCATGAACTTGGAGAATGCGGCCGTTCCGGCAATCTGCGAGGATGCCCGTGGTGCGGGCGACGACGATTTGGTCATAGCGAATCTGAGATAGGACAAACTCTTCGGGGAATCACATCCGCTCGAAGGGACGGCTGCCGGTTTGCACCGACCTACATTTTTTGAACTGTCTCGAATTGTACCGGGGTCTAGCGTGGCTGAGTGCCGAATGGCGCCGTTCTGGATCGTAGAGCATCTCGAAACTGGTATGCAACCGCCCCCCCCCGGTGTTGCGCGTTACCCAGGGACCGCTGGTCTGGTGCCATGAGCCATACCAGGGTAGCCTGATTTTGGCTCAAAACCTACGAGCTCGGTGGGTCCAACTCAGATCCTAAATCGGACATGCAAGCGCACAATACAAGCATGTTGTCACCGCCCACGTTCCGCTTACCCATCCTTTGCTGCATCGATTCGCCATAGAGAGACCGCGTCACACTTCTGAGATTGCGGACTGGTTCCACGACGGCTCCCTGCCGAAAGCGTAGTCGCGGGCGAAATCGCCCATAGCACAGGTTGTGTGTATGCACGTGCTGGCCTGATCGCTCGGCTCGCGAAGCCGATGATCTGCCCGTAGCTCCGGACCGGCGTTCCCGCCGCGATGGCGCGCATGGCCATCTTGTGGCCGGGCGGAATCCGCCCGGCCACGGTGGTCCATTACGAAGGGACAGGCGTGCCGGCCACCAGTTGGCCCAGCGACATGACGACGTCGTCCCAGCGGTGCAGCCGGATGGCGCGCGCAACCCCGAGCATGGAGGAAGAAAGCGTGGAGAATCCTGGGGTGGGTGTCTGCATGGTGGTAGTGAAGAAGTGTGGCCTCTGCGCGGTTTACTGGAGCACTTCCGACGGTAGTGGCATGCCGAAGTAGCGCTTGTAGATCTCGTTCAACTTGCCGTTATTGAGGTTGGTCTTGACCCAGCCGTCGAGCCAGGCTTTTAGCTCGGGCTCGTTCTTGCGCAGCCCGACGCCGTACGGGTAGGCCTTCACGGCGAACTTCGGGACGATGTCGCGCGACGGGTTGGCTTTCTTCACGGCCGAGATCACGCTGGGCGGGGTGGCGATGAAATCCTGCTGTCCGGTGGCCACGGCGGTGTTCGTGGTGGCATCGTCCTCGTAGCGCACGATGCCGACGCCTGGGACCCCCTTGCTGCCGCGGGTCAGTTCCTGGTCGCTCGTGGTGCCGCGGGTGACTGCGATGGTCTTGCCAGATAGGTCAGCGAAGGACGTGACCTTGGCGGACGCCGGCCCGCCGACCACGATCGGCACCACGCCGTAGGGCTCGGAGAAGTCGATCACTTTCTTGCGGTCCTCGGTAATGGAGAAGGAGGCCATCACCACGTCGGCCTTGCGGCTGAGCAGAAACGGCACGCGGTTCGGACCAGTGACCGGAACGATCTGCAGCGCCACGCCCAGATCTTTCGCCAGCAGCTTTGCCGCCTCGACGTCGGAACCCACCTGCTGGGCCTGGTCGTCAATCATGCCATAGGGCGGCGCGCCAATATCTACCGCAACCAGGATCGTCTTGCGCTGCTTGATGGTGTCCAGCGAGTTGGCAGCGTGTGCCGCTGTAGCGCCTGCGGCGAGCGAAAGCGCGGCCAGGGCGAAGTAAAGGCGTCGGGTGAGCTTCATGGGGCGTGTCTCCTGATTGTAGTGAAAAGTGAAATGGCTGCCCGGCTCACAAGCCATTGGCCACGAACTGCTGCAGCTCTGGAGTCGAGGGGTGGCTTAGCAGGTCGTCGCTGCCACGCTCCCAGACGATGCCTTGGTGCATGAACATGATCTGGTCAGCTACCGAGCGGGCAAAAGCCATCTCGTGGGTGACCAGCACCATCGTCATGCCGTCCTGAGCCAGCCGCTCGATGACGCGCAGTACTTCGCCGGTGAGCTGAGGGTCAAGGGCGGATGTCACTTCGTCGAACAGCATCAGCTTGGGCTCCATGGCCAGCGAGCGCGCGATGGCCGCGCGCTGCTGCTGGCCGCCGGAGAGTTGTTCCGGGTAGTAGTGGGCGCGCTCTTCCAGCCCCACCTTCTGCAGCATCTGCATACCCAGGTCATCGGCTTGCTTGCGCGGCATGCGTTTGACCTTGCGCGGCGCCAGGGTCACGTTCTGCAGCACTGTCAGGTGGGGGAAAAGGTTGTAGCTCTGGAACACGATGCCGACTTCTTGGCGCAGCGCCAGCAGGTCGACCGTACCCGAATGCATGGCCCGGCCGCAAACATGCAGCTCGCCACCCTGGATGGTCTCCAGGCCGTTGATGCAGCGCAGCGCCGTGGTCTTGCCCGAGCCACTGCGGCCAATCAGCGCGACCACCTGGCCGCGCTCGACCGAGAAGTTCACATCCTTGAGGATCTGCACGTCCCCGAACGATTTGCAGACTTTGTGAAAGCGGACGATGTCATCCATGGGAAATATCCTTATTCTGTACACTGGCCATGCTCAGCGCCGGGCCAGGCGCTTTTCGAGGCGGTATGCCAGCGAAGAGAGCGGGTAGCAAATCGCGAAGTACAGCAGCGCAGCCAGTGTGAAGACCACGAAGGGCTTGAAGGTGGAGTTGTTCACCACCCGTGCGGAGTAGGTTAGGTCGAAGAAACCGATGACAACGGCATAGGAGGAGTTCTTGACGATCTGCACCAAAAATCCCACTGTCGGCGCGATAGCGATGCGCACTGCCTGCGGCAAGATCACATGGACCACTCGCTGCAGCGGCCGCAGTGCCAGGCATTCAGCGGCCTCCCACTGCGTGCGCGGGACGGCTTGGAGGCAGCCCTTCCAGATCTCGCCGAGGTAGGCGCTGGCATAGGCCGTCATGGCGAGTCCCGCTGCCACCAGCGAGGGCAGTTCGAAGCCTGCGATGCTGATACCGAAGTAGCACAGGAACATGATCACTGGCAGGGGGATGCCCTGGATCAGCTTCACATAGGCACCGGCCACGCCGCGCAACAGCCAGCGGCCGCGGCTGAGCGCTAGCGCGATCGGTAGGCCCGCCAGCAATCCGCCGACAAAGCCCATGAGCGCCAGCACCAGCGTCCAGCCAGCCCCCTTAAAGATAAAGCCGATCTGGTCGAGCGAGATTCCGAACAGCATTCTGTTTTCCTTGTGTGGGCTGTGGACTCAGAGCGGTGTCTTGAGGCGACGACGGCGGGGGAACACAACGTTGGCTAGGCCGGCCATGGTCAACCGCAGCAGCCAGGACATGGCGAGGTAGACGACGGCGATGACGAGATAGATCTCGAAGCCGCGGAAGGTCTCGGACTGGATGACGTAACCTACTGCCGTCAGCTCTTCTGCGGAGATTTGCGACATGATGGAAGTGGCCAGCATCATCAGAACAAACTGGCTGATGAGCGCTGGGTACATCCGCTCCACCGCCTGCGGCAGGATGACAAGGCACAGCATCTTCCAGCGTGACATTCCCAGGCAGGATGCCGCTTCCAACTGGCCGCGCGGAACGGACTCGATGCCGGCCCGTACGATCTCGGCGGTGTAGGCCGACACATTGATCACCAGCGCAATGACCGCCGCCGCGAGCGCCGGCACCCGAACCTGAATCGCGGCAAGGCCGAAGAACAGCCAGAAGGCCTGGACAACCAGCGGCGTGTTGCGAAGCGCCTCCACATAGAAACCCACCGCCTTGCGCAGCAGGGGGCCGCCCTGCGTGCGGGCCACGGCTAGCGCCACGCCGACGACGAAGCCAAGCACAATGGTGGTGAAGGCCATGCGCAGGGTTAGCAGCATGCCGTCGACCAGTGCGCGCCAATGCGTCGCGAGAAAGCTGAAGTCGAATTCGTAATTCATGTGCTGATGCTCAGGCCAGTGGCACCGGGGCGGACATGCCGAACTTCTCCAGCCAGGGCTGGAGGAGCGGCAGGATGGCCGGGTTCAGCGCCACGCCATCGCGCAGCTGGCGCGCCTTGCGTTCCAGCGCGCCCTGCCCCGGCAGGCGCACGCGATCCACGCCCGGCCGTGGCGGGTTGTCGGTGCAGGCCCGCGCGATCCAGCCCATTTGTGCCGCAAAGGCCTCCTCGCCGGCAAAGGCCGATGGATCCAGTATCTGCAGGAACACGGTATTGCCCCAGTTCTTGCCCGGATCGTCGCGGCCATGGCCAGAGAGGCCGGCCGTCAGCGCCTCTACCATCAGCGACAGCGCATAGCCCTTGTGGCCGGCGTCCAGGCCGCCCAGCGGCAGGATCGAGCCCGCATGCGGCGGGAACAGGACGGCAGGGTCATCGCTGGCATTGCCGTGCTCGTCGATCAGCCACTGGTGTGGCAGGCGCTTGCCCTGCTTGTACAGCCGGGTGGTCATCCCGACCGTGGTGATGGAGGTCGAAACATCGATCAGCACCGGTCCCTGCGGCGTGGGAAAGCCCACGGCCATCGGGCTGGGCGAGAACACCGGACGGGTGCCGCCGAATGGCGCCACCGAATTGGCCGCCGGCGCCGAAGAGTACAGCAGCATCACGAAGCCCGCTCGCGCGGCCCGCTCCAGGTAAGCGGCCAAGCAGGCGATATGGTGGGCGCGCCGGATGGTCACCGTGCCGGTGCCGTAGTTGCGTGCCCGCGCCATCGCGCATTCCATCGCGCGCAGCGTCAGCCACGGGCCGGGCAGGCGCTTGCCGTCCCAGGTCGACACGGCGGCGCGGTTGGCCAGCACGTCGTAGTCCTCCTTGACCGCCATGCTGCCGCTTTCGATCTCGGCTAGGTAGGTGGGCAGCAGTTGCAGGCCGTGCGTGTCATGGCCCATCAGATCGCCTTCGACCAGGATCTCCGCAACGTCGGCGGCCCGGTCGACAGGCATGCCTACGCGCTCGAGCATGGCCTGCGCCATCGTGCGCAGTGCGGCGGCGTCATGGCGTGTGGTGGCTGGGGGTTGGCTTGACATCGAAATTCCTTGAGTTAGGGCGCGTGAGGCGCGCCGGGGTTTTTCAGGCGACCAGATAACCACCGTCGACCGGCAGAATGACCCCGGTAATGAAGGCAGCTGCTGGAGCGCAGAGGAAGGCCACGGCATCCGCGATGTCCTCGGGCTTGCCCCAGCGACCCAGCGGCGTGCGCTGCAAGATGGCGCCGCTGCGCGCTTGGTCCTCCTGCAGCGCCTGCGTGAGCGGCGTGGCGATCCATCCCGGCGCGACGGCGTTCACACGGATGCCGTCGGAGGCATAGGCCAGTGCAAGCGACTTCGTCAGCTGCGCGATGCCCCCCTTGCTGGCGGCATATCCCGGGACCAATGCGCCTCCAAAAAAACTGAGCATCGAAGCCGTATTCACGATCACGCCGCGCCGCGTCGCCAGCAGGGGACGGGCGGCGCTGCAGATGCGCATCGTGCCCGTCAGGTTCACCGCAATCACCTGCTCGAACACCGCCACATCATGCTCCGCGCCGCGACGAATGATGCCGGCACAGTTCACCAGGATGTCCAGCGTGGACAGTTTCCCGAATAGCGTAGCCACATCGGCTTCGTTACTCACGTCTGCCAGGCAGACGTCGACGCGGGTGTCGAGCGAGCCGTCGCCCTGATCGATACCGACTGCTGTCACGCTGGCGCCGAGTGCGGCAAGGGCGTTGGCCACCGCGGCGCCAATGCCCTGGGTCGCACCAGTGACGAGGGCATGCTTGCCCTTGAAGAGGTCAGGCTGGAAAGTCATGGGGATCCAAAGAAAAGAGCCGTGGCGGCAGGCAGTCA
>NZ_JBWKVH010000079.1:0-16310 GCF_059421605.1 Cupriavidus sp. GW821-FHT02F09 | reverse complement strand
TCTGTCACTTGCCTGTTCATTGATTTGTTGGAGCAGGCTAAAACCCTGCATGAACTAATTTCGCAACAGCTTCTAAGTGGACCGTCCGATTGAAGGTATGGCGGCTTGAGCACGATCTGACCGGGAGTCGTAACTCCCGAGATTGTTTTAGGATCAATGAAAATTGCGTGGTCACTCGGCTTGATCGCATCCTCATCTTTAGGCCACCGGACGACGATTTCTCGCTGTGCAAGCGCTTGTCGTAGCGGCTCTGCGAGCGTCAACCGGGGATCGTTCAGGATCTGAAGGGCCTGGTTGATGACAGCTGGATCAGCCCCCGTCAGTCCGGAAAACACGCTCTTATCGATAACAGTCATGACTCATTACTCCTTGGGATAGCGACCGGTGACGGTGATGGAATGGACACAGCCGACTCCAACAATCTTTTGGGTACTCACGTCCTCAAGAATGCTGACGACGATGCTATAACCTGGGCCGCCATATCGACCCGTGTTGCTCCACGAGAACATCCCCCAAACATAGGCGGGCGGCCAGTAACGCACGTTCGCATGCGGCGAACTGTCGAAGTTTTCGAAACTCCAACCGGTGTAGACAGCCAGTTCGTAGGGGTTCAGGCAGAATCCGCTTTGCTTGGGGGCAATCTCTAGTTGTAGCGTTTGAGACCTCTCCCCGCGAGAGTTCTGATAGCTGCTGATCGAATAGAAGGCCCGAAAAACCTCCCACGTCGATGGATCGGCGTAGCGCGTGCCGCTAACCTCATACCATTTTCTCCAGGTCCGCCGGTCCATCGCATCCAGCTCCCGTTCGGTGAGCGTAATTCCCATCCTCTGCTTGACCTCTTCGACATTCGGAGCCCGATCTTCCAGGTTCTTGGGAAAGAGCGTGATCATGCTGTCGATCAGTTGCTTCAGATCGGACGGCCATCCATCGGCAATGCTCAGATCGCGCGGCGGCAGCGGCGTGCCTTCGGGCTGCGCGACCAGTCGCGTGGGCGGCATCGGCAAAGGGGGCGCCGGTGCAGCAGCGGCCGAGGCAGGCATTGCCGCACTTGGCGAAGGTGTTGCCTCCGCATCGTCGCGTGCAACAGGCGCCGCCAGCGACGCAGTACACGTAGTCAGCATCGCAATCACCCCTGCCAGGGCAATGCGCTTGCTGACAATAGGAATCTGCTTCATTTCAATGTCTATTTGAGTTAAACACCCTGGTCGATGAGAGATGGATCCACCTCCGTCGTCAGTGCGGAAAACACGCTCTTATCGATAACAGTCATGACTCAATACTCCTTGGGGTAGCGACCAGTGACGGTAATAGATTGAACACAACCAATGCGAACAATTCTGAGAGTTTCGACATCCTTTTCGATTCCGACGACGACGCTATAACCTGGGCCGCCATACCGACCGATATTGCTCCACGAGAACATCCCCCAGACATAGGCGGGCGGCCAGTAACGCACGTTCGCATGCGGCGAAGTGTCGAAGTTTTCGAAACTCCAACCGGTGTAGACAGCCAGTTCATAGGGGTTCAGGCAGAACCCGCTCTGTTTGGGAGCGACCTCAAGTTGAAGGGTCTGAGTCTTCTGCGCGAGCGAGTTGTCTCCTTTGCTGATCCAGTAGAAGGCTCGGAACAACTCTGGTGTGGTGGGGTCCACGTAGCGCGTCCCGCTGACCACGTAACGTCTGCTCAAAAAGGAGCGTTCTCCAGGCTCCAGCGGTCGCTCCGTCAGCGTGATTCCCATCTTCTGCTCAACCTCCTCGACATTTGGAGCTTTGTCGTACGGGTCCTTAGGGTAGAGCGCGATCATGTTGTCGATCAGCTGCTTGAGATCGGACGGCCATCCGTGGGCAATGCTCGGATCGCGCGGCGGCAGCGGCGTGCCTTCGGGCCGCGCGACCAGTCGCGTGGGCGGCATCGGCAAATGAGGCGCCTGCGCGGCGGCAACGGGTGGGGCGGGCATACCCGCACTTGGCGGTGGTGTTGTCGCGACCTCACCGCGAGCAACCATCGCCGTCCGTGAGGCAGTACATGAAGCTAGCGTCAGCATCACCGCCGCCAGGGCGATGCGCTTGCCAGCAAGACAGATTTGTTTCATCTCAATTTATCTTTCAGTTCAAGCCTTCTGCGGCGATTCTTCGACGATGAATGTGGGCTTGGAACACCGATTGCACGGCAAGTACAGCGGCGCCTCGATATCCGTACCGTACATAGATCACTCTGTTTTCAATGACCATCTCATGCTCGAGCGCTTCATCGCTCTCTCAAACTCTCGCTGGTCGCTCTCTGTACCGGGCTGAGCAGGAATTCGATGATTCGCCGCTTACCAGTTTTGATCTCCGCCGTGAGATTCATCCCCGGGGACAGTCTGATCTGCCGGCCATCCACATCAATGGTCGTGGTGCCCATGCTGAGCGTTACCGGGAAAATCGCCCCGCGCTTCTCGTCGGTGACCGCATCCGCGGTCACCGTCTTGACCATGGCGCTGACCGTGCCGTAGCGCGTGTACGGGAAGGTCTCCAGCTTGATCGTGGCTTCCTGGTTGGTATTGACGAAGCCAATATCCTTGTTCTCCAGCATTACCTCGGCCGTCACTTGGGCCCCATTGGGCACGATCACCATGATGGGTTGCGCCTCCGTGACCACGCCGCCTTCCGTATGCATGGACAATTGCTGCACCGTGCCGGCCACGGGTGCGGTCAACGTCGTCAGCCGCTCGCGCTGACCAGCCTTGGCCAAATCCTGTGTGCCTTGCTGCCGCTTGAGTTCCGCCGCGGCTTCCCGCGTTCTGAGGCTGTGCTTGGTCTCGGCGATGAAGGCTGCTCGGGTGTTTTCGCTCTCTCTCAAGGTGGCGTTGGCTTCAGCTAGCCTTGCGCGTTGTGTCGCCAAATCGCGTTCCAGCTCAATACGTTCCCTCGTGCGATCTTGGTTCGCGTGATGCGAGATGAATCCCTGGTTCGCCAGTTGATGGAAATCGGCTTCTCTTTGTTTCGCAATGGGAACCGTCGTCTCAAGTTTGGCAACCATCTCGCGCACCGTGGCGATCTCGGCCTGGCGGCGATTGATCTCGGCGGCCGCCTTGGCGAGCTTGGCCGTGATATCGCTCCATTCATCGCTCAGCTGGGCTTGTGAGGCACTCGCGTCGACATCCGTCCAGTCGGGCGGAATCGCTTTACCGAGTTCAGGCGCGCGGGAAGTGCCCAACACATTGAGCGCCTGCAGCAGAGCGCGGGTGCGGAGCACTTCCGATTGCATCGACTTCAGCTGCTCGTCGATGCTGGTCCTGTCGGCCTGGGCGCTGGTGGGGTCAAGCTCGACCAATGCCTGCCCGGCCTCGACGTGATCTCCGTCCCTCACCAATACGCGCTTGACCACGCTCACCTCCAACGGCTGGATGGTCTTGGTGCGCTCACTCACGATGATCTTGCCGGGCGCCGCCGCGACAATGTCGATCTGTCCGAAAATGGACCATGTCAGCGCGATGAGAAACAGAACGATCAGCGCATAGGCCAGGCGCCGGGGCGCCGGATGCACGGGTGTGTCCTGAAGACTCAGGGCCGCAGGCAGGAAGGCCGCTTCATCGGCCAGGCGTCTTGGCCCTGCCAACTCATGGCGGTGCTGCCAGGCTACGTTGAAAATGGCGCGATAACGGGCGAAGAGTTCGAGAACAGGGTGACGCACGCTCGGCGAGTTGGCTGTGGGTGTGCTAGTTGAGACGTCCGAGGAGTTCGTGTTCATGCCGTAGCCCCTCTGTCTGCCACCCCAACGTCCCTGCCTTCGGTCGGATGGCCGCCGTCCTGTATCGCCCACAGGTGCGCATATATGCCATTGGGCCGGTTGATCAGGGCCTCATGGGTGCCACCTTCGACGATCCGTCCCTTGTCCATCACAATGATGCGGTTGGCATGCCGCACTGCGCTAAGTCGGTGGGCAATGATGAAAACCGTGCGTCCCTTGCATATATGCGTCATGTTGCGCTGCACGATGGCCTCACTCTCGTAGTCGAGCGCACTGGTGGCCTCGTCGAAGATCAGGATGCGCGGATGAGAGAAGAGTGCACGGGCAATGGCGATGCGTTGGCGCTGTCCGCCCGAGAGACTCGCTCCTTGTTCGCCGACGATGGTGTCGTAGCCCTCGGGCAGCTCGCTGATGAATTCATGCGCACCCGCCAACTGGGCTGCATGGATGACGCCTTGGAACGGCGCGGCCGGGTCGACGATCGCGATGTTCTCGCGTACGCTGCGGTTGAATAGCAGGTTCTCCTGAAGCACGACCCCGACCTGTCTTCTGAGCTGGGCTGCGTCGATCAGGCTGATATCGATGCCGTCGACCAGCAGGCGTCCCTGCTCGGGGGAATAGAGGCGCTGGATCAGCTTGGTCAGCGTGCTTTTGCCGGAGCCCGAGCGTCCAACGATACCAATGACTTCGCCGGGACGCACATCCAGGCTGACACCGTTAAGCACTGGCGTTGCCTCAGGTCGGTATCGGAAGGTCAGGTTGTCCAGCGTTACGCGCCCCTTGAGTGCCGGCAGTTGGGCGGCTGCGCTCGGTGGGACTTCCGTGCGGGTGTTGAGGATATCACCGAGCCGAGCCATGGAAATGCCGGTCTGCTGGAAGTCGGTCCACAGCTGGGCCATGCGCATGATGGGCTGTGACACGCGCTGCGCGAACATATTGAAGGCGACGAACTGGCCGACCGTGAGCTCGTTGTTCATCACCAGGTGCGCGCCGTACCAGAGGGTGACGGCATTCACGAGCTTTCCGATGAGGTTGACGCCTTCGTGCGCCCAACTCGCAAGGTTCTGGGTTCTGAAGCTAGCGGAGACGTAGGCGGCCAGTTGGTTGTCCCAGCGGCATCCGAAGACAGGCTCCAGCGCAGTGGCCTTGACCGTCTGGATGGCGCTAACGGTCTCCACCAGCATGGCCTGGTTCTCAGCGCCGCGTGCGAATTTCTCGTCCAGGCGCCTGCGCAGGATGGGCACCACTGCCAGGCTGAGTCCGAAATACAGCGGCATGCTCGCGAGTACGATCAGCGTCAAGGGCGCGCTGTAGAACAGCATGACAGTGACGAAGACGATCGAGAATGCGACGTCGAGCAGCACCGTCAGCGCGTTCCCGGTGAGGAAGCTGCGGATGTTCTCGAGTTCACGTACGCGGGCGACCGAATCGCCAACGCGCCTCGCCTGGAAGTAGGCGAGTGGCAATTGGACCAGATGACGGAACAGCCGTGCGCCAAGCTCAACGTCGATGCGGTTGGTGGTGTGGCTGAAAATGTAGCTGCGTAGGCCGTTAAGCAGGGATTCGAAGACGACGACGACCAGCAAGCCGATGACGAGCACGTCCAGCGTGGTGACGCCGCGATGAACCAGCACCTTATCCATAACGACCTGGAAGAAGAGGGGACTGACCAGCGCGAAGAGTTGGAGGATGAAGGAGATGAAGAGCACTTCGCCCAGCAGCTTCCTGTGCTTGACGAGGCTGGGGATGAACCAGGAGAAGTCGAACTTGGCAAGTTCGCCCGCGAGGCTGGCGCGGCTGGTGATGAGGATGAGCTCGCCGGTCCAGCGCGCAGCGAAGGCTTCCTTGGGTTCGATGACTGGACGCGACGTTTCGGCGGTGGGGTCTTGCAGAAGAACACGCTGGGCATCGCACTGCGCAAGGATCACGAAGCGCTCTGCGCCGTCTTCGCCACGGAGCACAGCCAGTGCCGGCAAGGGCGTCAGGCTCAGCCTGTCGAGTGTGGAGCGCGAGGATTTGGCTTTGAGGCCAAGGTGCTTGGCCGCGCGCAGTACGGTCGCTGTATCGACAGCGTCTGACGGAGCAAGGCCTAGTTGATGAGCCAGCAAGGAAGCATCGGCTGCAACCTGATGGATGCGAGAGAGGGTGCACAGTGCGACTAGCGCCGGATGAATCGCAGGTGTGGAATCTCCGCGCCCGGCCGCAAAGGGATCCTTGGCCGAAACCAGCGAAGACTGTCGATCTGTATTCAATGTATCTCCCGCATCGGCATGTCGCGAATTCCTGATTTATGACTTCTGGACTCCTGCTCCGATCCGTGCAAGGTGGGTCTGAAGAAGGCAAAGATGTTGGTTGAAAGACGTAATTCGTCGAGGGGGATTGATGATTGTCACGGAAGATTCATACAGCCCTATCCGGTCGACCCCTCGAGTTCTTATGCGGCTGCTAGGCGAACGTCTGAGCATATATACGGGCGTCGCCCAGATAGATCCCCGTGTTCCGCACTTCAAAGAAATCGTCGGACCCACAGCGGCGCCGCAGGACACATGCAGAAGAACGGGTCGAGTTGACAAGGGACTCGCGCTATTCGGGAAATGCGATCATCGCGGTAAAATGTGATGCTTTTGTTGCATCGTTACCGCTCCTTGGGGGTATAAGCGGCATGCGGAGCACACGGACGCCTCGGCCACCGCGCGGCGCAGCAATACGCCGGACCGCCCAGGGACCGGCTGTGATGATCCGCGTTGACGCGTTTTGGCTCGCAGAGGCACAGCGCGCGGCCGAACTGGCCGCCCGGCAGTAAGCGGCAACGCGTCTCGCACGCGCGGAAGAATGTGAACGGCAGATGCGCTAAGACCTCGCAGACTTGCCGTTCGACAAGGCCGTCGACATGGATATGCAGACCCGCGCCGTCATCGTCGAGGCGCGGCGCAAGGGGTAGGGACGGACAGCACGGAGCCCAGACACCGGCACCCCCCGCACCCGGGCGCCTTTTCTTGCCACCCATGTCCATGCCGATAACTATTCTTATCAGCATGAGGATTCGGAATGCAAAATTGGTCGGTTCAAGATTGGGCCGGACCGAATTCCAGCGAAATCAACGGCTTGTGTTTAGGCTAGGTTCGGTTGGCCAGCCGTTGCGGGAACGCCGCCGGTCGGGTTACCTGGTCATTGCCGGTACTGCCTGATCTCCAACAGGCCAGCAGAAAGTTCGGAGAGTTGCTGCGCGGCGTGTTGCTGGGCGATGGTCAAGGTCTCGATACGGAGGAGTTCGGAAATACGGACACTTCCGAATTCGATATCGGAAGCGGCTCATAGCTCCAAAATGGCGTCTAGCTGCACAAGCTATCGTACTCAATGTCCGAAGGTGAAATCAGTGCCGAATATCAGATCCCGGACAACGACACCGGGTTTATCTTCGAGAAGAAAGGACAGCGCGACGTCAACTCCGACTGGAAAGAGTGGATCGACACCGGCATCCACCTGACGCAGCTCGAGATCCTCTATCCCCAGTCCGGCGGGCCTGGCGGCAAGTTCACCATCGTCGGCAGCCACACGCTGATCATTGACCGGGCTGCGGGTGTCTTCCACTGGCGCTGCCGCAAGCTCTCCGGTTGGCAGCGCGATGCCTACCGTTTCCTGTACAAGGACCGGCTAGTGAGCGCCATTGGCAAGTGCTGGAGCAACACCGCGTAGCTGTGGAAAACATGGAGCCTGATGCGAACCGGCGCGAGCACCTTTAACAGCATGACATGGGCGTAGTCTACCTGCGGCGCCATCTCAGGAACCTAGCCGGCAAGCAACTGGAAGGGGCCGCCTCTGCTAGCTGAGGCGTATGAAGTCGTGGCAAACTCGCCATTTTCATGCCTTGCGCATTGGCGTTGAAGCACAGGAACGCGCGTAAGCCGCGCTCCAGTGTGGTTGGCAATCTACCGGTCCGCCGGGGCGAAGTGCCATGCCTGGCGACGTCAATCCTACTGGGCGCGATCACCGCTTCCCTGTGGCAACCTGACCGATAGAGGCTACCATTGCTATTCCTGCCACACGGCAATACCGCCCTTCTGGCCGTTACTGTCCAGTCCGATATCAATGCGGGTCAGATCCTCACCGACAACGAACGGGCCGGCGTATGTCTTGCGCACGCGGTCCACGATTTCGCTCAGAGAAGCGTCGCCGTTCAATCCAATGTGACTGAATACCGCCAGCTTGGGCTGCGCCATTTGGAATACGCGCGCCGCATCCTCAGGAGAGGAGAGGTGATCATAGATGGCTCGATACGCAGGGTTCGATGCGAGCAATGCGTCTGGAATCAATGTGACGCAGTGCACGAGCACATCGACGCCCCTCGCCTGGTCGGCGACAGCGGCGCTGAAGCGCGTATCGCCGGACAACACAGCTACATGGCCACGATATTCAATCCGATAGCCGAATGATGGCTTAATGTTCTTGCCATGATCATTGTCGAACGCGGTAACGCGTACGCCATTCTTTTCATAGACAACACCTGGTGTTACATCATGGGCGTTGATCTCCACTCCTACTAGTGAGCTCCCTTCGTCCTTGTGGCGGGTAGCGATATCCGTCGCGAAAGCCTTCTGCAGGCCGTCCGCCAGTGCACGTGTGCCTGTGGGACCATATAGTTCCATTGGCTTGTCACGCCGGCCATACGGCGGCCGCAGCCAGCCAGTCAGCCACAAGTCGGGCAGGCCAACCAGATGGTCTGAGTGAAAGTGCGTCAGAAAGTGAGCGTCGATCCTTCCAAGTGGGATGTGCAATTGCCACAGGCGCACAGCCGCATCACGACCAAAATCGAAGACGAGTTTCTGATCGCCGGCCTCCACCAGGGTGCTATAGCCGGCTCTCGCTGGGGATGGCACGGGCGTGCCTGTGCCCAGTAGCGTTATGCGGAAGTGGTCCGCCTCGTCCGGGGCCGCAGTTGGTGCGGAGCTTGCCGGCACCGCCGTAGCGGCCTCCGCTTGACCCACGGCGAAGTTCAGGCCCGCAGAAATGACGAATGCTACGCCAGCTAGCGTAGCCGCCAATTTAGTTAGTCTCATCAATTCACTCCACAAAAAAGAAAAGCCTCGAACATTGCAGGTTTGCATCTCAAATTCTCATTCAAAAGCTGTGTTTGAGACCCAGCATCGCGCCGAGCTGGTTCCCGCCGATTGCCGGGTTACTACCAGCAGCTCCGCCGCTGACGGAGAGTGCGGACTGGCCGCCGTTGGCGATGTAACCGGCCGTAGCGTATAGAGATGTACGCTTTGAGAAACTATAGGTACCGCGCAGCGCGCCAAGCCAGGCATTGCTGACACTATGACGGTACTTTAGGTAGAAGACTTCCCCGGCCAGATTGAATGTTGGCGTGACATCGTAAGACGCACCACCGAACCACAGGTTGCTACGTGGCGTGCTGCTGCCCTCATTGTTTCGTTGCAGCAGGCCTATGCCAAGTTTGGCTTTCGAGAGCAGCATGTAACCACCAAGCGCCAGCCTGCCATCTTTCAGCGTGCTATTGGTCAGGCCCGCAAATGCTCCCGGACCGCCGCGCAGCAAGTCGTAGGCGGCACTTACACCCCACCAGTTAGTTTCATACATCAGAAGGGCTGACCATTCCGTACACGCCTTGCTGTCTGCTGGGTTTTCGCCGGCGCAATTTGTGCCGACTGGGCTGGGACCTGCATTTACGGTATCGCGACCAAGGCTGTAAGTGCCACCGACTGTGAGTCCCCCGAACGTCCCCTTGTAGGCGATGGCGTTATCGGCACGCGTATTTGGGATATAGCTGTCAATCGAACCTGCGCCATAAATGTTTGCGCCCAGGATGTCGGTGTCGAGTCGGGCCCAGAACAGCATGGTGTACTGGCGCCCAAAGCTTAACTGGCCCCACGGGCCGCTGAGCCCGACGAACGCCTGGCGACCAAACAGGCGTCCGCCCTGATTGGATACACCAGCATCAGGGGCAAAGCCGGATTCCAGCACGAATACGCTCTTCAGGCCGCTACCAAGATCCTCCGTACCGCGCAGACCCCAGCGGGAAGGTACCGTACCTGTCAGCGAAGGCACACGTGCGAGATCGCTTTTCGCTGCGCCAACATTGTTTAGATACTCAATACCCGAGTCCATCACGCCATAGAGGGTGACTGACTGTGCCGCCGCGACAAACGGCGCCGCGGCTAGCATGCCGACTGCAAGACTTCTTACCTTCATCTCCGACTCCCCTCAGTGCCAATGTTCGGCAGTTCTCACTTATTTGTTGCTAGCGCACCTGAGTGACCAATGCGTATCTTGCGGCGCCTCGGGTTCGCCAACCTCGAAACTCACATGTTCATATTTGAACGTTACGCCCATATATGAACACGCACGGATGATACCGCCGCTTTTGTGAAAGTGCGACTAGGGAAAATGCCGGGCGGGCGCGAGCTGCTGAGCCCTGAAGCGAGGGGATGCCTCCAGCGTTGAGCCAGCCTAGCGGTGGCAGCGCTGAGCAAGATGCCGCCCGTTGCAAAAAGTGAACTGATAGAGGGGCGACCGATAGTCGCTGCAAATGCGATCTACCGCGGACGAGCCCGCTTCTGACGAGATATCAGTGGTACTCGAACCCCAGCTTATCGATGATCGTTACACACAGGCCAATAAGCGAGGTCGGAAACCGACAGGCGCCATCCGCTCAGTGGATAGCTTGAGTTTTTCAAGGCTATCGACGAGTTTCCGACCTCGCTCCACATCATTTCAACTGCCGAGTCGAGCGGCGTCGCCGCGCAGGTGTTGGATCGCCGTCCTCGTCAGGCTCGCATGTTCTCGAGCGTGCGGCCGAACGGGTCAATCTGGCGATCGTCAGTTCGATGGGGCTCGACGCGTGCTGCGGGGAAACGGCCCGGCCAGGTATCGGGCATGTCCCAATCGTCGCCGCGTACCCACCGCAGTGCCGCGAGAGCTTGTCCCACTCGAAATCGTCCCAGCGACCGAGATTCTCGATGCCGACGTCATCTTCGGTCTTCCTCGCCGCTGCGAGCGCGCCTTCCAGCACACCGACTGCGCTCTTGAGCGTTGGGCCCAACTGAAGTACAAGGGTCTGCACAGGCGCAAGCGACGAAGTGCTGCCTGGCTGGACAGGATGCGCCGTACCAACCCGATGCTGTTCGCTCACTGGCGTGTCATTGCGCAACCGGCTGGATAACGGGAGCCGTATGACGCGAGAGTGTCACGTACGCTTCTGCGAGAGGCTCGGGGGGCGGTTCCCAGGGTCTATTTACCACTTTGATCACCAATGTTGCGCGAGGGCCGGGCACGTCGCCGGGGTCCGTTGCCAGCCAGCGGGCCGCGATGACGTCAAGTGGCAAGCCCTGTAGCCAGGCCCGCAAGGCCGCATAGTGGACGCGAGTGAGCGTCGTCGGCGCGACGCTATGCGTCATCGCCCGGTCATCGAGACGGCCTGCGTTGCGTCCTGCTCCATTATGGGTTCACCTCACTGCGCAAGTCTGCGCAAGCCCGCAAGAGCCGCTCGATATCGTGATCGGTGTGTCCGGCGTTTAGCGTCAACCGGACCAGGGAGTGGCGCTTTGGCGTGGCCGGGGCACAAAAGACCGCGCCGAATACCCCGCGGCGCTGCAGCCCGTCGCGTAGTCGCAGCGTATTGCGCTCGGTGCCACTCTCCAGCGCGATGATCTGCTCGGTGCCTTCGGATAGCGCGTATCCGAGGCGAGTTAGTTCACGGCGGACATAACGGGCCATCTGGTGAAGCCGCGCACGCCGCCCATGCGCCGTGGAAATGAAGGGCAACACGGCGTCAAACCAGGCGATCTCGTGCGCAAGCAGGCCCGAACTGAAGATGGCGGGCCGAGACTCGCATGCGAAATACTCTTTGAACTCGCTCGAGCACGAGATGAAGCCGGCCCTGCCGGCAAAGGCTTTCGCAAGCGATGCGGTACGGAAGTGCACTCGTTCGGCGAGGCCCAGTTCGCAAACCAGTCCGCGGCCGCCGGGGCCGTGCGTACCGAGGGCGTGGGATTCGTCGACCACGAGGATCAAGCCCGTTGCTTCGGCCAACTCGACTAGCGCTGGAAGCGGCGCAACACTGCCGCTGGTGCTGTAGACCGAGTCGACGGCGATGACTCCGGCACCGTGTTTGGCAATTCGCGATCGCGCGTGCTGAACGTTGTTGTGCAGGAAGGGAACGAATCGAGCCCCAGCTGCTAGCGCGCCTTCGCGCAGCGAGGCGTGCGCGTGCATGTCCAGATACACGGGGATGTCGGGGGCTGCCAGGGATTGGAGCAAACCAACGTTGGCCGCCCAGCCGGATTGGCAGATCACACCGTCTTCGGCGCCGATGAAGTGGGCAAGGCGGCGCTCGAAGGCGTGCTGAGGCGAGTCGCGATGCAGGAAGGCCGATGACATGAGCAGCTCGCGCTTGTTGTTGAGCAAGACTTGGGCTTGGTGTTGCCGCAAGGCGGACTCGTCTAGCAAGCTGAGATAGTCGTTGCTCGAAAAATGCAGGGCATCCGGTGGGGGTGTCATGTCGCGGAGTGGATGCGATCCACCCCATGCGTTCTGCAAGCGGTCCACGTAGTACTCGCGCAGGCGCCGTGCGACGAAATCCGGGTAGCGGTGCGTTGCGCGACGGCGTTGCGCATCGCGTAACTGGCGATCCGGATTTGTCATGGTGGGATTGATTGCTGCTGTGGCAGCCATTGGAAATGCCGGCAAGCCGGGAATCCGGTACATCCGAGGAAGCGGCGACCGGAGTCCTTCATGACCCGGCCGATCAGTCGGCCGCCGGCACAGCTGGGGCAAGGCGAGCCGGCGACGGCAGGCACCGGCGCCGCCGCGGTTGCTGGCGGGGGCTTTGCAGCCTGGCGGGCTGGCCCAGGTAGGTCCTGACGAGCGGTCTTTCCCTGCACGTCTGCTGGCCGCACCCCCGGCTTGCCGCCTTCATCCGGTTGGGTGTAGTTGCAAGCTGGAAAGCCGCTGCAGCGCCAGAAGGGTCCTCGGGAGCTGGTGCGCTGTCGCATGGGCTTACCGCATGTTGGGCACGGCACAGTGCTGTCCGGCCTGGCGTGAGGCGTGCCCGGTCGTTGTGGCGTCCTACGTGCGCCCGACTTCAAGCGAGCGATGAGCTCGGACAACCAGGCGCTAAGCTCCCTCTCAAAGACCTCAAGCGCCAGGGTTCCTGCTTCCACCTGCATCAGGCGGTCTTCCCACTCGGCTGTGAGCACCGGATCGGCCAACTGCGGTGCGTTGGCCTCAATGAGCGTGATCAAGGCCTCGCCTCGTGGCGTGGGCAAGACCTGTTTCTTCTCCGTGGCCAGGTAGTCGCGCTTGAACAGGTTTTCGATGATGGCCGCACGAGTGGCGTCGGTACCGATCCCTGCCTTCTCCTTGTTGCGCATGATCTTGCGCAACCGTTCATCCTCGATCTCCTTGTCGATCGATTCCATGGCGGCGATCAAGGTGCCTTCGGTGTAACGCCGGGGCGGCTTGGTCTTCCTGGCGACGGCGTCGCAGTTAAGGTTGCGGGCGGCATCGCCCGTTTGCGCTGGCGGGAGGGCTGCGACATCCTCCGCCGGCGGAGCGTCCTTGGTATTCGGCCTGTCCTGTTTCTCGGGATAGGCGCGCTTCCAGCCTGGCACTTGTGGCGTCTTGCCGGAAACACGAAACCGCTCGCCGGCGCAGACTACCTCGATCACCGTCTTGTGGAAATGAAAGTCCCCGAGGAACTGCGCCAGGTAGCGCCGCACGATCATGTCGTAGATCGTCTGCTCGGATTTCGACATATTGTCGACCGAAACCCGAGGATTGAGAGACGGGATGATTGCGTGGTGGGCGGTGATCTTGCGGTCATTGAAGGCTTGTGAGGTGCTGCTCGGATCGGCGCAAGCCAGCAGGCTGGCTAGGTCAGGCCGTGCGGCCCGGATGCCCTGCAGAACCGTAGCCGTTTCTGCGAGCATGGAACTTGGAAGGTACTCGCAGTCCGTGCGTGGGTAAGTGGTCGCTTTGTGTTTCTCGTACAGCGCCTGGCAGGCGTCCAGGACAGTCTGTGCTTTGATGCCATAGCGGGCAGAAGCCTCACGCTGCAGGCTGGCGAGGCTGAATAGCCGGGGCGGTGCTTCGCGCTCCGGCCCGGCCTCGACATGATCGACTCGACCGATTTGACCTCTAACCTTGTCCGCGACGGACTTGGCGGTCGCCGCCTGCACCACGTGGCCATCCGGGTCGAGCAGCGTCGACGCCGGGCGCCAGGCCATCGGCACCACTACGCCGGCGAGCTCGAAGCTCGCCTGCAGCTCATAGTAGGTCTTCGGCACGAAGGTGCGGATCGCCCGCTCACGGCGCACCACGAGGGCCAGCACGGGCGTCTGTACGGGCCCGAAATGCAATGTCCCTCCTTTGCCGCCAGTGCCAAAGCCGGTGGTGAGCATCATGGCCTGGGGCGCTCCGGCGTAACGTGTGCGTAGTAGAAGTGCCCCTCGCCCATATCAGCAGGCATTTGCACTGCAAGTTTGGACGCTGATGGCATGAGCTCGACCTGGGTCATCCCGCATAGATGCATGCGCTTATACACAACCATCCCCATCGTCCGCAGTTCGTAACCTGCGCACGGTCTTCGCAGCGACATAAACCTCTTTCAGTCCGAGCCAAATCGTCTTCACGCCAGGCTCGCCATCGCTCCTGCGGCTACCAGTCGATCAGTTCGATCGCATCGTCCAGATCGGCCGCAACACGATTTGTCAGCAGACGCCACTCGACTGGCTTGACGCCGTCCGGCGCATCGAACTCGCGCGCGACGATGCTTGTTGCCGCGACGGTCTTGCCTTGGCCACCGGCAGATCAACCCGCCGCATCCACAGTTGCTGGCGCACGGTGCGCGCCTTGACGCCGTGCCGTGATCCCCTCGTGAAGGCAATCTCGCCAACGGGCTCGCCGCTGGCGGCGCGCTGCCACTGCTTCTCGCCGTCCGGCAAGCAGCGATTGTGGGCAGCAAGCATGAGCCAGTCTGCGGGCGTGCCGAGTTCTTGAGCCGCGAAGCATCGACGCCACTAAGTCCGCTTCGCGGTCGGCGACGTAGACTAGGCGTGTGCCGGGCAGCCCCCCAGCCATTTCAGCGATGTGCTCGTAACCTTCGATCCAACGCAGGCTCTCCTTGGGCCCGCCGCGCTTGCCCCGCTTCTCGCGTGCCCACATCCATGCGTCAAGCACGCCAAGTGGCTTGCGTTGCGGCGTGACGGCGTAGGTTGGGTGCAGATACATGCCGCGCTGCGCTTCATAGCTCAACGGCCCCAGACTGACCACCCCTTGCCTGTTGAAATCAAGTTCCGTCGTGTCCTGAAGACACCGCACGACCGGCTGATCTCGCATTCTCTGCTGGGTCTGCTGCCAATGCGGCGCAAGAACATCGCGCCAGTCAACGCTGTCATTACCAAAGAAGCGATAGGCTCCCATGGTTTCGCCCCAGCCGTGGCACGCCTTCGGTACACTGGCCAGAGGATCGGCCGTCAATCGCACCATCAATATCCTCGCTCGCTTGTCCAGGCGCGCATCACCGAGATCCAATTGAGCAAATTCGGTCGCTGCCCGGGGCACCTTGATCGGTCAAGGATGTGTATAACCGCATGGGCTTAACTCTCAGTGGTCCATCCAGGACGAGCGTTCGTAAATCACACTCACGCCGGTTTAATTGGCGATTGCAGTACTACTTTGGTAAGTACTGATCTTGAGATTTTATGAATATATCAAATTCGTTGGATTTATAAATTTCTATGCAGCCATAAAATGCCATTTTTTTATGAGTGTATTTGCTGATCGAAGACGTATTTTGATAGGCATCAAGCATGTATTTTTTGGTTGCCGCGTAGGGGTCATATATAACTGAGAGAGTGTCCTCGTTTTGGATGATAAAATGTTGACAATTTCCCATCTTCGAGTAGGCGCCTATAGCAATGCCTATATCAGACTTTATCTCGGACTCTTCTTTGAACTGGCTGGATATGCAACTGGCTAATCCATAGTCTTTGAGTATTGTTCTGGCAGTATTGGCGTCAATTTCCGCCGATAAGGAGTTTCCTGAAATTAGTAGTGCAGATAATATAAAGATTCGTGATTTAATTATCATTTAAGATCGCTAAAATTTATTTTTTACAGTTTTACTATTGTATTTTCATAGGTATGGCCGCCCAAGCGAACCCCACTAGCACTCAATTACTGCCTTCCTTTTACGCATCTCGTTATACGGAACTCATGAGCCCTTCCGCAGCGCCTGAATCAGGAAGGCGACATACGTTGTTCGCTGCATGCCGATCCAGATCGTTTTGGCGCAGGGTTCGCCATCACTCTTACGCCCAAGGAATCCACGTGGAGAGGCCACCAGGCGAATCCTCTGATTGAGCGTAACTGATGTCTTTGGATGTGCCTTTTTCGCGAGCACGTATGCAGCTCGTCCTAGACGTCGCCCCATTTGTCGCCGCCCGTTGGCGAAAGCCACGATGCCTTCCTCGGCAACTCGGAAGCCATCAACCTGATCGTGCATGACAGCGTGCACGCCCACCGCGGCTCGATCTCCGCCGAGCATGGGCTGGGCCAGC
>NZ_JBWKVH010000078.1:0-16923 GCF_059421605.1 Cupriavidus sp. GW821-FHT02F09 | reverse complement strand
GAGCGGCCGGGACCCAAACTCGCATCGCCTTAAGGCGATACTCAGACATGGGTCCCTCTTTTCCGCTCTTTTCGTCGAATCCCGAGGCGCCCCATACGGCCTTGGCACACCTTCACGGCTCGCTTCGCATCGCGCTTGGGTGATTTCCGCCCCTCGGGCGGGAATCACGGCTACACCGAATCCTTCACCTTGCCCGCTGGTTGGCTCCCCTCTCCCGCCTGCGGGAGAGGGGCCGGGGGAGAGGGCGGGCGCTCGCGATGCCGCGATGAGTTCGTTTGCCAAGCCCGCTGCAACCGCACGGACCAGGCCCGGACCTCAATGGCGGAAGTGGCGCACGCCGGTCAACACCATTGCGATATTGCGCTCGTCGGCTGCGGCGATCACTTCGTCGTCGCGCATCGAGCCGCCCGGCTGGATGACGCAGGTGGCACCTGCGTCCACCACGACGTCCAGGCCGTCGCGGAACGGGAAGAAGGCGTCCGATGCCACGGCCGAGCCCGCCAGCGTGAGGCCGGCGTTCTGCGCCTTGATGCTGGCGATGCGGGCCGAGTCCACGCGGCTCATCTGGCCGGCGCCGACGCCTAGCGTCATGCCGCCGCCACAGAACACGATGGCGTTCGACTTGACGAACTTGGCCACGCGCCAGGCGAACATCAGGTCGTCCATTTCCTTGGGCGTGGGCTGGCGCTTGGTCACCACGCGCAGTTCGTCCCGCTGGACGTTCCTGGCGTCGGGGCCTTGCACCAGCAGGCCGCCGCCGACGCGCTTGAAGTCATACGGGTTGAGGCCGTTGCCCAGCGGGATTTCCAGCAGGCGCACGTTCTGCTTGGCAGCAAACACGGCGCGCGCGCCGGCGCTGAACGACGGGGCGATCAGCACTTCGACGAACTGCTTGGCCACGGCTTGGGCGGCGGCTTCGTCCAGCTCGACGTTGAAGGCGATGATGCCGCCGAAGGCCGAGGTCGAGTCGGTCTTGAGGGCTTTTTCGTAGGCTTCCAGCGCATTGGCGCCGATTGCCACGCCGCACGGGTTGGCGTGCTTGATGATCACGCAGGCCGCGCCGGTGGCAGCGCCGAAGGTCTTGACGCATTCCCATGCCGCATCGGCGTCGGCGATGTTGTTGTACGACAGTTCCTTGCCTTGCAACTGCGTGTAGTTGGCCAGCGCGCCGTCGGAGGCTTTCAGGTCGCGGTAGAAGGCGGCTGACTGGTGCGGGTTCTCGCCATAGCGCATTTCCTGCACCTTCTCGAAGGCCAGGTTCAGCGTCTGCGGGTAGGCGCTGCGGGTCTGGTGCGCCTTGTCCGCGCCGAGGCTGGTCAGGTAGTTGGTGATGGCGCCGTCGTACTGCGCGGTGTGGGCGAACACCTTGGTGGCCAGGCGGAAGTTGGTGTCGTAGCCGACGCTGTTGGCGTTGGCGCGCATTTCTTCCAGCACCGGCGCGTAGTCGGCCGGGTCCACGATGACGGTGACGTCGCGGTGGTTCTTGGCGGCCGAGCGCAGCATGGTGGGGCCGCCGATGTCGATGTTCTCGATGGCGTCCGGCAGGGAGCAGTCATCCTTGGCCACGGTTTGCTGGAACGGGTACAGGTTCACGACCAGCAGGTCGATGGTGGGGATGTTGTGCTCGGCGAGAGCCGCCATGTGCTCGGGCAGGTCGCGGCGGGCCAGGATGCCGCCGTGCACTTTCGGGTGCAGGGTCTTGACGCGGCCATCGAGCATTTCGGGGAAACCGGTGTAGTCGGCCACCTCCGTGACGGGCAGGCCGGCGTCGGCCAGCAGCTTGGCGGTGCCGCCGGTGGAGAGCAGCGCGACGCCGAGCGAGTTGAGCTCGCGGGCAAATTCGACGATGCCGGTCTTGTCGGATACGGAGAGGAGGGCTTGCTTGATCATGGCTATGGGGAGACGCTTCAAAGTAAACCGTGCTGCTGCAACTTCTTGCGCAGCGTATTGCGATTGATGCCCAGGTAGGCGGCCGCGAGCGACTGGTTGCGCTCGGCGCGCGCCATCACTGCTTCCAGCAGCGGCCGTTCCACGGCTTCGAGCACCATGTTGTACATATTCGACGGCTCTTCACCGTCCAGGTCGCGAAAGTAGGCACCCAGGCTGTCCCGGATGCACTGGTCGATAGCGTTGCGGCTCATGCGGCAAGCAACTCCCCGTTATTGTTGTTGTTCGACTTGTTGCGTTTCTCGTCGTCGGCATCATCCGTGCCGTCCGCGCCGTCTTCCACATAGACCAGGCGCTCGGACAGCAGCGCCTGCTCATCGAAGAATTCGTTGACCGCGGCGAGCTGGGCCGTGGTGCTGTCCAGCGTGTTCATGCGGTGGCGGAACAGGTTGGCGCCGGCCAGGCCGCGCGTGTACCAGGCAATGTGCTTGCGCGCGGTGCGCACGCCGGTGAACTCGCCGTAGAAGTCGTAGTGGTCTTCCAGGTGCGCGTTCATGATGGCGCGGATCTCGGCCACTTCCGGTGACGGCAGCAGCTCACCGGTGGCCAGGTAGTGCTCGATCTCGCGGAACAGCCAGGGCCGGCCCTGCGCCGCGCGGCCGATCATGATGGCGTCGGCGCCGGTCACGGCCAGCACATGCTTGGCTTTTTGCGGCGTGGTGACGTCGCCATTGGCGACCACGGGGATGGAGAGCGCTGCCTTGACCGCGGCAATGGTCTCGTACTCGGCTTCGCCCTTGTACAGGTCGGCGCGCGTGCGCCCGTGCACGGTGAGCATGCTGATGCCGGCGTCTTCCACCATGCGCGCGATGCGAAGCGCATTGCGGTTCTGGCGGTCCCAGCCGGTACGGATCTTGAGCGTGACGGGCACGCGCGGATCGACCTCGGCCACGGCGGCGACCACCGCCTGGACGATGCGCACCACCAGCGGCTCGTTTTGCAGCAGCGCCGAGCCGGCGGCCACATTGCACACCTTCTTGGCCGGGCAGCCCATGTTGATGTCGATGATCTGCGCGCCGCGCTCCACGTTGTGGCGCGCGGCCTGCGCCATCATGGCCGGCTCGGCGCCGGCGATCTGCACCGCGATGGGCTCGACTTCGCCCGTGTGGTTGGCGCGCCGCATGGTCTTTTCGCTCTTCCACAACTGTGCGTTGGAGGCGACCATTTCGGACACCGCATAGCCCGCCCCCAGCCGTTTGCACAGCTGGCGGAATGGCCGGTCCGTCACACCGGCCATGGGCGCGACGAACAGGTTGTTGCGGAGTTGGTGCGGTCCGATTTGCACGATAGAGACTGGTAGCGACTGTAGCGACTGACGAGGGGCCGCAAGGCGGCCCGCAACTAGACAAAAATGAAAATGGCATGCCCTGCCGAAACAGTGCTCGGCGTCATTCAGTGGGCATGTGTGAGGGCAGGATTTTACCGCCAAACGCCCCGGGTTGCTCAAGATTTGAGCAAATATTGCACCGGGCCGGATTGCAAACAATGTTGACAACAGGGCCGCCGGCGGCCCTTGGCAGCCTTTAGCGGCGCATGCCGTACATCATCTGGTGCGCCAGCGTGTCCTTGAGCGGTCCCAGGCAAGCGAGCGCCGCCAGGGACGCCCCACGCGCGTGGGCAGCGAGCGGGTAGGAAACGCCAAACACGCGCGGCAGCAGGTCGGTCACGCCGATGGTGACGGCCCGATCCAGCTTTTGTTGCGCCGCAAACGCCTGCAAGGCCTGCGGGCTGCAGTCGGCGCGCAGCGCGAGCGCCAGGGCAAAGGCGTCGCGCAGGCCGAGGTTGAGACCCTGGCCGGCTACCGGATGTAGCGTCTGCGCCGCATTGCCGACCGCTACCACGCGGCCCTGCACGGTGACGGGCGCCGCGTTCAGCCCAAGCGGGAAGGCATGGCGCTTGCCAATGCCGGTGAAGCGGCCCATGCGCGGGCCGAAGGCTTGTTCCAGTTCAGCCAGGAACTCCCCTTCGGGCAGCGCGAGCCGGCGCGCCGCTTGTTCCGGCGGGCAGCACCAGACCAGGGCGTAGCCGGGTGTGCCGTGCTCTTCATGCGGCAGCAGTGCCAGCGGGCCTTCCTCCGTAAAGCGCTCCCAGGCCCAGCCGGGCTGCGGGCGCGAGCAGGCCACGTGGGCCACGATGGCGGTCTGCCCATAGTCGCGCCGGTATTTCCGCCCCTGCACGCCACGCTCCGCGCGGGTGGACTGCTGGTGGAACAGGCCGCCTTCGGCCTGCACCACCAGGCGCGCGCCGAAGGCGGCGGGCTGCTGGTCATGCCCATGGCCGCAGAGGCGCACCAGGCTGGCTGCAGCCGTATCGGGACCAGATTGCTCCAGCTGATCGATGCGCGTCTCGTAGACCCGTCGCAGGCGTTCGCCAGCGGGGGCGGGGCTGGCCTGGACGGCCTGGGCCAGCGCACGCTCGAGTGCCTCGCACAATTCGCCGTAGCGCACCACATAGCCCAGCGCAGGTACGTCGTAGTCGTGGCTGTGGAGCTTGACGTGGCCGAACCGCCCGCGTTGCGACACATGGATATGCTCGATCGGGGTGACAGCGCGGGGCCACGCGCCGATCTGCTCAAGCAGCTGGCGGCTGCCGTACGACAGCGCGATGGCGCGCGGATCGCGGGACGCGCGCGCCGGCGTGGCGGCGTCGATCAAGGTCAGGCGCCACGGGCTCTTGCGCAGCAACAGGCAGGCCAGCGCGAGGCCTACCGGCCCTGCGCCGACGATGGCGATATCCGTGTCCGCGCAGGCTTCAGTGCTTGCCGGGCTCATGCGCGCTGCCTGGCTGGGCGACGAGGTTGCTGTCGTTGCTCGCATTGCCCATGGCGCCGGACTCCGCCGGCTGTATGCCGCGCTTCCAGCAGTTGGCGTCGGTGCGGTGCTTGCCCGCCGCCGCGTCGCTCAGGGCGTTGTCCAGCTTCTGCTGGTTGAAGCCGGGAAATGCCTGCAGGCGTTCCACCAGCGCCGCATGGTTGGCCGCGTCGAGCGGTACCACGCAGCCCCGGGGCGTGCCGTCGGCCTTGGGGTCTCCCACCAGGATCAGCCAGGCCTTCCCGGCCCATGGCTCGCGGTTCGAGACCCGCACCACCACGCGTTCGATCACGTCCCATTCGAGTTCTTCGCGCTGACCATCGGGGCGATGCACGACCAGGCGGTCATCATAGAGGTTGACCACGAACGGTTGCGCGGGATCAACGGCGCGTGCGCGGCTGGTCTGTGGGCGCTCGCCGCTCGGAAGTATCTTGCGTAGCCAACTGATCATCGTGTACCTCCCGCGTCGCGCATCAGCGCCTCGATTTCGTCCGCCTTGACCGGCACGCCGCGCGTCATCAGCTCGCAGCCGCCCCCGGTGACAACCGCATCGTCCTCGATGCGGATGCCGATATGCCAGAAGCGCTCCGGCACTTCCGGTGCCGGGCGCACGTAGATGCCGGGCTCCACCGTCAGCACCATGCCGGGCGCGAGGGGACGCCAGGCGCGTTCGCCCTCGGCCGGCGCGGCGCCGGGCACGCGGTACTCGCCCACGTCATGCACGTCCATGCCCAGCCAGTGGCCGGTGCGGTGCATGTAGAACTGGCGGTAGCTGCCGCTGGCGAGTACCTCGTCCAGGCCGCCGCAACGGTTCGCGTCGAGCAGGCCGGTATCAAGCATGCCCTGCGCCAGCACTCGCGTGGCGGCGTCGTGCGGCACGTTGTAGGGCACGCCGGGGCGGGTCTCGGCGATGGCGGCTTCCTGCGCCGCCACCACCAGGTCGTACAGCTCGCGCTGGGCTGGCGAAAAGCGGCCGGAGACGGGGAAGGTGCGGGTGATGTCGGACGCGTAGCCATCGAGCTCGCAGCCGGCGTCGATCAGGCACAGGTCGCCATCGCGCAGCTCGGCGGGGCCGGCGCGGTAGTGCAGCACGCAGGCATTGGGGCCGGTGGCGACGATCGAGTTGTAGGCGACGCTCTGCGCACCGTGGCGGCGGAATTCGTAGAGCAGCTCGGCTTCCAGGTGGTATTCGCGCAGGCCCTCGCGCGAAGCACGCATGGCGCGCACATGGGCCTGGGCCGAGATCTCGGCGGCGCGGCGCATGGTGGCGATCTCGCCGGCGTCCTTGAACAAGCGCATCTCGTCGAGGATGGTGCGGATGTCGATCGCCGTCGATGGCGCGGTCACGCCGGCACGGCCCTGCATGCGCACCGTTTCGAGCCAGCGCCGCACCTGCATATCGGTGCGGGTGTTGGCGGCCAGCGGGTAGGCCACCACAGCGTGGTCGGCCAGCAGCGAGGGCAGCAGGGCGTCGATTTCCTCGACCGAATGTGCCTCGTCGAAGCCGAAGGCCGCCTGCGCGCCTTCCGGGCCATAGCGGAAGCCATCCCAGATCTCGCGCTCCTCGTGCTTGGGGCGGCAGAACAGGATGCTGCGCTCGGCGCCGCCCGCCTGCGCCACCAGGACCAGCACGGCCTCCGGCTCGGTGAAGCCGGTCAGGTAATAGAAATAGCTGTCATGGCGATAGGGATAGTCGCTATCGCGGTTGCGCATGGCTTCCGGCGCGGTGGGCAGGATCGCCACGCCGCCGCCGGCGGCGCGTAATTGCTGCAGCACGCGGGCGCGCCGGTCGCGACAGGCGAGAAGGAGGGCGGAGTCGGGTGCGGACATGTGTTGGGCCACGTGGATGGGGAATAGGACGATTCTAACGCCGTCGGATTGCCGGCGCGGGGCTGGACTGGCCGGACCCGCTCAGGGCAAGGGTGCGCAAGCGGTGCCGGCTCGCGCTAGCACCAGGGCATCGAGGGCCGCCAGCTGGGCCGGCGTGCCGACGTTCTCCCAGGCGCCGTCGAAGCGCTCGCCGCTGGCCAGCCCGGCCGCCACGGCGGCGCGATAGTAGGGCGTCATGGCAACTTTCTGGCCGGGCTCGATGGCGGTGAACAGCCGGGTGTCGTACAGGCCGATATTGCCGAAGGTCAGGCTCGGCGCCGTCGCCGTGGGCGTGAGCGACAACAGGCCGTTGGCGCCGAGCGCAAAATCGCCGCCCGGATGGAACGGCGGATTGGGCACCATCACCAGGTGCATGCGCGGCTCGGGCGCACCGGCCATGGCGCGCGCGCGGGGCAGCAGGGCGCGGAAGTCGTAATCGGTGAAGATGTCGCCGGATACCGCCAGGAAGATCTCGCCGCGCTCGGGTGCGGCCGACAACAGCGGCAGCGCCTGGGCGATGCCGCCGGCGGTTTCCAGCGCGCTGGGCTCGGCTGAGTACGCCAGGCGAACGCCGAAGCGGTTGCCATCACCGAGCGCCTGCTCGATCTGCTCGCCGAGCCAGGCGTGGTTGATCACGATGTCCTTGAAGCCGGCGCGCGCCAGCGCCTCGATCTTCCAGACGATCAGCGGCTTGCCGCCCACCTGCAGCAGCGGCTTGGGATGGGCATCGGTCAGCGGGCGCATGCGTTCGCCGCGCCCGGCTGCAAAAATCATGGCTTTCAATGCAGGGTCTCCGGCGCTTATTTCAGCGCGTGGTTCAGCAGGTATGTCAGCGCGATCAGGGTGCCCATGCCGCCAGCGATGGTCCAGCCAATGCTGCGCGTCCTGGCGGCGATGACAATGGCCACCAGCCCGGCTACCAGGCGCGCATTGCCGGGGCCGATGTCGACGTGGCCATCACGCATCAGCAGGTCGGGCGCGATCAACGCCGACAGCATGGCGGCCGGCACGAATTGCAGCGCGGTGCGGAACCACGACGGCAGCCGCACCCGGCCTTCCACGGCAATGAAGGACAGGCGGATCAGGAAGGTGGCGAGGCCGGCGCCGATAAACACCAGCAGCAGGGTGAGCTGGCTCATGCGGCGGGCTCCGTCGCGGCCGGCTTGCGCTGCCTGCGGTCCTTGCCAAGCAGCAGCATGCCCGCGGCAATCCCGCCCAGCGCCGCGACCATCAGGCCAAGCTTGTGCGGCATGCCGTAGCAGGCCACCGCCAGCGCCGTGGCCGCCAGCGCCGCCGCGGCGTGCGAGCGGTGCTTGATGCCGGGCACGATGATGGCGATGAAGGTGAGCGGCAGGAAGAAATCAAGCGGCCAGTCGCGCGGGACCTGGGCGCCCACCAGCACACCCGCCAGCGTCGAGACCTGCCAGCTGGCCCACAGCGCGAAGCCGGCGCCAAAGAAGAACCAGTGGCGGTAGCGCTTGTGTTCGTCGTCGTCGCTGAGGCGCCGCGTCATGGCGGCGAAGGCCTCGTCGGTCAGCAAGTAGGAGATGAGTGCCTTCCAGCGGCCCGGCAGGTGCGCCAGCGCCGGGGCCATGGTGGCCGAGTACAGCGCATGGCGCAGGTTGACCATGGCGACCGTCACGGCGATCAGCACCGCCGGCGTGCCCGCCGCCCACAGTTGCGTCAGGATCATCTGCGAGGCGCCGCCGAACACGATTGCGCTCATGGCGCAGGCCAGCCACGCGGGCATGCCGGCGTTGACCGCCAGCACGCCGTAGATCAGGCCGAACGGCGCCACGCCAAGCAGCATCGGCGCCAGCGCCCGCACGCCAGCCCACCACTCGCCGCCGCGGGTGAGCGTGGCCGTGGGATCGCCACCGGATGTCATGGCTGTGCGTCCGTCATGGCTTGCGCCGGCATCAGAACGTGTAGCCGACCGGGCGTTCGACGCCGTCGAGGGCGTCGAACAGCCGTACCAGCCTGCGCAGCTCGATGTAGCGGCCCGCCACCTGGCGCGCGTACTTGAGCACCAGCGGCAGGTTGGCCAGGTAGCCATCCTTGCCGTCGCGATGGTACAGGCGGGCAAAGATGCCGAGTACCTTGAGGTGGCGCTGCAGGCCCATCCACTCGAAATCCCGGTAGAAGTCACCAAAATCGGGCGCCACCGGCAGCCCGGCCTTGCGCGCGCGCTCCCAGTAGCGGATCAGCCAGTCGAGCTGCTCCTGCTCGTCCCATTCAATATAGGCATCGCGCCACAGCGACACCGCATCATAGGTAATGGGGCCGATCACCGCGTCCTGGAAATCCAGGATGCCGGGATTGGCCTCGCCCTCAAGCACCATCAGGTTGCGTGAGTGATAGTCGCGATGCACATACACCTGCGGCTGTGCCAGGTTGTTGGCCAGCAGCGTCTGCATCACTTCGGCCAGCCCGGATTCCTGGTCGGGCGTCAGTGTCACGCCCAGGTGCCGGGCCACGTACCACTGCGGGAACAGGTCGACTTCGCGCTGCAGCAGCACGCGGTCGTAGGCGGGCAAGGTGCCGGGGCGGGTCGCGAGCTGGATCTTCACAAGCGCGGCGGCGGCATCGCCATAAAGGCCGCGCGCGCTGGCCGCGTCCAGCCGCGACAGATACGTGGTGTTGCCCAGGTCGCTGAGCAGCAGGAAGCCTTGCTCGAGGTTCTGCGCCAGTACCTTGGGCACGCTCACGCCGGCAGCGCCGAACAGTTCCGCGACATGGATGAAGGGGCGGCAGTCCTCCTGCGCGGGAGGCGCATCCATCACGATCACGCTCGGATGGTCGGGGTGGCTGGTGCTGGCCCGGAAGTACCGCCGGAAGCTGGCGTCAGCCGATGCGGGGGTACAGGAGTCGGGGTTAATGGGCCAGGCCGGACCGAGTCCGGACACCCAGACTTTGAGCTGGTCGAGACGCGGGTCGAGAGGATGTGCTGCCATGCCGGAAAGGGAGAATAGGATGCCCCGTATAATACCCGACCAGACCCGGGCCCCGGGGCGGCTCCCAGGCGGGCCTCCTACAGCCCGACAGCCTGCTTCGGCGGTGGCTGGCGGTTGCTGGGCCGCCGCCGCCGCTCTGACTCATGACCCGCTCGCATGACCGAACAACGACGATCACCGAACCAGAAGGCTAGCAAGACACCGGCACGACTCCCCGGCAGCGCGTTGCGCCCGCTCGTGTTGGCCATGGCCGGCTGGTCGGTGGGTGCGCACGCGCAGGCCGTGAGCTCCGCCATTCCCGACCTGCCGGTGGCCGAGCCGACCGTCGAAGCGGCACCCGAGGCCCCGCCGGTAGCCGGCGAACTGGTGCCGCGTCTGGCCGAGCCGGGCACGGCCAAGACCAAGACGGCCGAGCCGGACGACAACCCGCCCACCTTTGTCTCGGGCGATCGCATGACCGGCTATAACCAGCGTGGCGTGGAGCTCGAGGGCAACGCCGAGCTGCGCCGCAATGGCGGCGTGGTCAAGGGCGACAAGCTCACCTACGACCAGGACAGCGACGAGGCTTTTGTCCACGGCAATGCCCGCATTGCCCGCGACGGCTCGCTCTCGGTCGGGCCGGAAGCCCGGCTGCGGGTCGAGGCCAACGAAGGCTACATGCTGTCTCCGGACTACTATTTCCAGGAAACCGGCGGCTCGGGCAAGGCCGAGCGCATCGATTTTATCGACAAGAACCTCAGCACGATCAAGCGCGCCACCTATACGACCTGTTCGCCGGACAACGCGGACTGGTATTTCAGCGCGCGCGAGCTCGATATCGACAGCGACCGCCAGGTCGGCACTGCCTATGGCGGCGTGCTGCGCTTTTTCGACGTGCCGATCATGGCCGCGCCGGTGTTCAGCTTCCCCTTGAACAGCGAGCGCCGCAGCGGCGTGCTGCCGCCGCTGTTCGGCTATAGCTCGCGCTCGGGTGCGGACCTGACGGTGCCGTACTACTTCAATATCGCGCCCAACCGGGATCTGACGTTGTTCCCGCGCTATATGTCCTCGCGCGGCGCCCAGCTCGGTAGCGATTTCCGCTATGTGGATGCCAGATATTCAGGACGTATTCGCGGGGACTTTCTACCCGATGACCAGAAGACGAAAGGCAATCGCTGGTCCTATTCGGTCCAGCACAACCAGAATCTTGCTCCTGGCCTGAATGCCTACGTCAACCTGAACAAGGTATCGGACGCGCAGTACCCCAACGACCTGGGCCGCTCGGTGACCCAGGCAACGCAACTGCAGTACACGCAGGAAGGAGGCATCAGCTATGGCTGGCAGGACTTCCTGGTGCTTGCGCGAGTGCAAAAATTCCAGACGCTGGCGCCCAGTGGCCCCTCGTACGAGCGCGTGCCGCAGTTGAACGGCAGGTATACGCGCTACGATTTCGGCGGCTTCGACGTGCAGGTGGAGGCCGACTACACGCGCTTCCGAATCCCTCTGACCTCTACAGGCGTGCAGCAACCGCAGGGCGAGCGAGTCTTCATCCAGCCGTCGATCAGTTATCCGATCGTGCGTCCGGGCTGGTTCGTCACGCCAAAGGTGATGTTCAACGCCACTCAGTACCAGATGGAGCCGGCCTCCGTCACAGCGGGATCGCCCACCACGCTCAACCGCGCTCTGCCGACCATGAGCCTGGATTCGGGCATGACCTTTGAGCGCGATGCGCCGACCGTGAGCCGGCTTTTTGGCGTCAACTATGTGCA
Organism: Cupriavidus sp. GW821-FHT02F09; assembly: GCF_059421605.1. NCBI lineage: Bacteria > Pseudomonadati > Pseudomonadota > Betaproteobacteria > Burkholderiales > Burkholderiaceae > Cupriavidus > Cupriavidus sp. GW821-FHT02F09. Next base: position 5,595 of record NZ_JBWKVH010000078.1, on the reverse strand, counting down.
GACGTTGGAACCACGCCTGTTCTATGTCTACACGCCGTTCCGCGACCAGAGCCAGTTCCCGCTATTCGATACGGTGCAGTCGGACTTTGGTTACGGGCAGATTTTCAGCGAGAACCCGTTCACCGGCTACGATCGCATCGCTGACAACAACAAGCTGACGGCAGGCGTGACCACGCGCCTGATCGAGGCAAGCAGCGGCATTGAGCGTTTCCGCGGCACGATTGCGCAGCGCATTGACTTCACCGGCCAGCGCGTGCAGATCAACGGCACCGAGCCGGTGGGCAAGGCGGGATATTCTGACCTGCTGGCGGCAACCACGATCCAGATGTTCAAGGGTTACTACCTCGATGCTGGGTTGCAGTACAACCCCGACACCGAGCGGGTGATCTATTCGAATATCGCCTTCGCATGGCGGCCCGAGGCGCGCAAGACGTTCAATATCGGCTATCGCTACCGGCGCCCGACCTCGGTGACGGACAATTCCGCCATCGACCAGTTCGAGGTTTCGAGCCAGTGGCCGCTGACACAGCGCACCTACGGCATCGGCCGGGTCGCGTTCGACATGAATGCTAGCCAACTGGTGGACGCGCTGGCCGGCTTCGAATACGCAGCGGATTGCTGGGTTGGCCGTGTGGTCTACCAGCGCTTCCGCAATACCACGCAGGGCTACACCGGACGCATCTTCTTCCAGGTGGAGTTCCGCGGGTTGTCCAAGATCGGTTCCAATCCGCTGGATGTGCTGCGGCTGAACGTGCCGGGTTATGAGCCCGTCCTCGCCAAGCCTGTTATCCCATCCCAGCTCGACCACTATGAATGACGGACCATGATGAAACGTCAAGAATTCAACGCGCTCTCCTCGATGTCTTCCCGCCTGACCGGCTGGCAAAGCCTGCTGCTGACCGCACTGCTGGCCGCCTTCGCACTGCCGGCTTCGGCACAGCTGAAGGCGCCCGGGCAGAAGGCCACCGGCATCTTCATGCCCCAGGCCGGCGACAGCGCTGCCGCCTCGCCCAGCCAGCCGCGCCTGGGCGTGACGCAGCCGGGCACGAGCGCGCAGCGCTCGCAACTGGTGGACGAGGTGGTGGCGATCGTCAACAACAGCGTGATCACGCGGCGCGAATTGCTGGACCGCGCCGACGAGATCGAATCGCAGCTGCGCCAGGCCAACCGCCCGGTGCCGGCGCGCGCCGACCTGCTGGGCGAAGTGCTCGAGCGGCTGGTGATGGAGCGGGTCCAGACGCAAGCGGCGCAGGATGCCGGCATCAAGGTGACCGATCAGGAAGTCGATCGCGCCATTGAGTCGGTCGCGCAGCAAAACCACATCAATGCGACCGACCTGCGCAGCCAGGTCGAGCGCAGCGGCATGACCTGGACCAAGTATCGTGACGAGCTGCGCAAGCAGGTCCAGGTGATCCGCCTGCGCGAGCGCGAGGTGGATTCCAAGATCCAGGTCTACGACGGCGAGATCGACAACTATCTCGCGGCGAATGGCGCACCGGGCGCGGCCGCCACCGCCACCGGCCCCACCGAATACAACGTGGCCCAGATCCTGGTGCGCGTGCCGGAAGATGCCTCCGAGGCGCAGAAGGCAGCCTTGCGCGCCAAGGCCGAAGGGGTGCTCAAGCAGGCTCAGGGCGGTGCGGATTTCGCCCAGCTGGCGCAGGGCTCCGACGGCCCTGAGGCCGCTCAGGGAGGCTCGCTCGGCTTCCGTGAAATCGGCCGGCTGCCGGCGCTGTTTGCCAATGCCGTGCTTGACCTGCAGCCTGGTGGCGTGGCGCCCCAGGTCATCGAGAGCGCCAACGGTTTCCATGTGCTCAAGCTGGTGGCCAAGCGCACCGCGCCGCCGGCAGCGTCGAACCCGGCGGCCAGCGATCGCATCACGCAGACCCAGGTGCGCCATATCCTGATCCGCACCGGCCCCAACATGCCGGAGGCCGAGGCACGCCGCCAGCTTGCCACGCTGCGCGACCGGATCACCCACGGCGGCGACTTTGCCGACGCGGCCAAGCGCTTCTCCCAGGATGGGTCGGCGCAGAACGGCGGCGATCTCGGCTGGGTATCGCCGGGCGAGCTGGTGCCGGAGTTCGAGCAGGCCATGAGCCGCCTGCGCCCGGGCGAGGTGTCCGAGCCCATCGTCACGCAGTTCGGCGTGCATCTGATCCAGGTGCTCAATCGCCGCGAGACCGAGATCACGCCGGAGAAGCAGCGCGACTTCGCCCGCGCGGAGATTCGCGAGCAGAAGGTGCGCGCGGCGTATGAAGACTGGCAGCGCCAGTTGCGCCAGGCCGCCTACGTGGAATACCGCGTCAACCGCCAGCGCTAACCAGAACGCATCGCCACCATGTCCGAGCCGCTCGCGCTAGCCATCACCACCGGGGAACCCGCCGGCATTGGCCCCGACATTACCGTCGGCGCCTTGCTGCAACTTGCCGGCGAGCATCCGCAGGTGCGTTTTCACGTGCTTGGCGACGCGGGCCTGCTGGCGGCGCGCGCCGCCGCGCTGGGTGTCGCGCAAGCCTGGGCGCACCGGCTTGCGGATGGCAGCGTGGTGTGCGACGACATCCCTCTGGCCGTGCCTTGCGATGCTGGCCGGCTGGATGCGCGCAACGGCGGCTATGTGCTCGCCTTGCTCGATGCAGCCATCGATGGCTGCATGGGCGGGACCAGTGGCACGCGGCGTTTTGCCGGCATGGTGACCGCGCCCGTGCAGAAGAGCACCATCAACGATGCCGGCGTGCCCTTCACCGGGCACACCGAATACCTGGCCGAGCGCGCCGGCGTGCCGCGCGTCGTGATGATGCTGGCCGGCCCGCAGCCCGCGCATGGCAACGCCATGCTGCGCGTGGCGCTGGCCACCACCCACCTGCCATTGCGCGCGGTGCCCGACGCGCTGACCGTGTCCATGCTGGAAGAAACGCTGGCCATCGTCGACCACGACCTGCGCCGGCATTTCGGCATCGCCCGGCCGCGTATCCTGGTGACCGGCCTGAACCCGCATGCCGGCGAAAGCGGCCATATGGGCCGCGAGGAGATCGATGTGATCATTCCCGCGCTGGCCCATGCCGTGGACGCGGGCATCGATGCCCGCGGCCCGTACCCGGCCGACACGCTGTTCCAGCCCCGCCATCTAGATGGGGCTGACTGCGTGCTGGCGATGTACCACGACCAGGGCCTGGCCCCGCTCAAGTACGGCACATTTGGCCACGGCGTGAACATCACGCTGGGGCTGCCTTTTATCCGCACCTCGGTCGACCATGGCACTGCGCTCGACCTGGCCGCAAGTGGCCAGGCCGAGCACGGCAGCATGATCGAGGCGATCCGCAACGCCATCGTCATGGCCGGCCACGCCAACGGCCGGCCGCGCGCCGCGCCGCTGGTGGCAACACGCTGACGCCCGAGCGAGACCTAACTATGCGTTCCAACGTACACCAGGGCCATGTGGCCCGCAAACGATTCGGACAGAACTTCCTGGTCGATGACGGCATCATCCACGGCATCGTCAGTGCCATCGACCCGCAGCACGGCGATACCCTGGTCGAAATCGGCCCCGGCCTCGGCGCGCTGACCCAGCCGCTGCTGGAGCGCTTGCCGCAGATGCAGGTGGTCGAGCTTGACCGCGACCTGGTGGAGCGCCTGCGCCGCCGCTACGGCGAACGGCTGGTGATCCACGCCGGCGACGCGCTGGCCTTCGATTTCGGCAAGCTGTGCGAAGCCGGCAAGCCGCTGCGCATCGTCGGCAACCTGCCCTACAACATCTCCAGCCCGCTGCTGTTCCACCTGGCCGAGTTTGCCGACCAGGTGCGCGACCAGCACTTCATGCTGCAAAAGGAGGTGGTCGAGCGCATGGTGGCCGAGCCAGGCAGCAAAGCCTTCGGGCGGCTGTCGATCATGCTGCAGGTGCGCTATCACATGGAGCATGTGCTCGACGTGCCGCCGGCCTCGTTCAACCCGCCGCCCAAGGTTGACTCCGCCGTGGTGCGCATGATCCCCTGGCCGCGCCAGCCCGATGGCCAGTTGCGCTCGCCGTATCCCGCGTGCAACCTGACGGTGCTGGGCGACGTGGTGGCCGCGGCGTTCTCGCAGCGGCGCAAGGTCCTGCGAAATACACTGTCGATGCTGCGCGACCAGGTCGATTTTGAAGCCCTTGGCTTCGACCTGGCGCGGCGCGCCGAGGAAGTCCCCGTGGCCGAGTACGTCGGCCTGGCGCGCCAGCTTGAAACCCCGGCTACATGATGCGCGCGACCGGCTCTCGTTCCCATTGGCGGCGCTGCTGAACGCAGCGGCACGTCGTCATCCCCTGATCCCGACTCCAGCCGCCGCAGCCCGGTTGGCAGCACTCTGCCTGCGCTGACCGGCACCGCGGCGCTTCTCTTACCCAAGGAAATGCCATGACTAGCGAAACGCAGGCGCCCCAGCGCAAGGTCATCCTCACCGGCGACCGTCCCACCGGCCAGCTTCACCTGGGCCACTACGTTGGCTCGCTCAAGAGCCGCGTGGCGCTGCAGGATACCCACAAGCAATATCTGCTGCTGGCCGACACCCAGGCCATGACCGACAACGCGCACGATCCGGACAAGGTGAGGCGCAACGTGCTGGAAGTGGCGCTCGACTACCTCGCGGTCGGCATCGACCCGGCCAAGACCACCATCACGGTGCAGTCGCACCTGCCCGCGCTGGCCGAGCTGACCCTGATGTACCTGAACTTCGTCACGGTCGCCCGGCTCGAACGCAACCCGACCATCAAGGAAGAGATCCAGGCGCGCGGCTTCGGCCGCGATATCCCGGCGGGCTTCCTGTGCTACCCGGCTTCGCAAGCTGCCGACATCACCGGCTTCAAGGCCACCGTGGTGCCGGTCGGCGAGGACCAGGCCCCCCTGATCGAGCAGACCAACGAGATCGCGCGCCGAATCAACCACCAGGTTGGCCGCGAAGTGCTGCCGGAAGCCGCCGCGCTGATCCCGCGCTTTGGCCGGCTGCCCGGCGTCGACGGCAAGGCCAAGATGAGCAAGTCGCAAGGCAACGCCATCTCGCTGGCGGCCACGCCCGAGCAGGTCAAGGAAGCGGTCATGCGCATGTACACCGACGCCAACCACCTCAAGGTGTCCGATCCGGGCCAGGTGGAGGGCAATGTAGTGTTCACCTACCTCGACGCGTTCGACGAGGCGGTCGATGAAGTGGCCGAGTTGAAGGAGCACTATCGGCGCGGCGGCTTGGGTGACATGGTCCTCAAGCGCAGGCTCGATGGCGTGCTGCAAGGGCTGCTGGCGCCGATTCGTGAGCGGCGCGAGGAGCTGGCCAAGGATCCGGCCTCTGTGTTTGACATTTTGAAGCAGGGGACGGAGCAGGCACGGTTGGTGACGCAGGCTACGTTGGATGAAGTGCGCGAGGCGTTGGGGACTTTTAGGTTTTGAGGTTGAATTGTTGGGGGTTGTAGGTTAATGGCAACTGCAACTGCAACTGCAACTGCAACTGCAACTGCAACTGCAACGGCTTAACGTCAAGGTCAACTTCAACTGCCGTTTCACCTCCCCTGCGGGGAGGCGACCTACTTTCTTGTCTCGCCAAGAAAGTAGGCAAAGAAGCGACCCGGATGGG
>NZ_JBWKVH010000077.1:0-17315 GCF_059421605.1 Cupriavidus sp. GW821-FHT02F09 | reverse complement strand
ATGCCTTATCTCCCATCGACCTGATTCCGGATTTCATCCCGATCCTGGGCTATCTGGATGATGTGGTGCTGGTGCCGCTCGGCGTGTTGCTGGTGGTCCGGTTGATCCCGGCGGAGGTAATGGAACAGCATCGCGCCGCCGCTGCGCTCGCTGCGGAGCGCCCCGTCAGTCGCATTGCGGTCGTCGTGATAGTTGCGCTCTGGCTTGGCGCGGCCGCGATGGTGGTGGTCTGGCTGGCTCGCCTGCGTGTTTGACTCGAACGCCCGAAGTAGAGGTGATGTGCCCACGGTTCGGCCAACTTGGTGCCAAATTGGGAACGGCGTGATGGCCGGGAGCCATCCATAACGTGCTTTGGGAGTGCTGCGAATGGACGACGCACCTCCCGTGCCCGACTTTTGTGTGTTAGATGAACGATAACCAGCAAACGAACCTGCTTACCCTGATCGCGATCGGCAAGGAGCGCGGATTCCTGACTCACGGTGAAATCAGCGACCATCTTCCTGACGGCAAGGACCAGGCCGGCATTACCGATAGAATCCTGGCGATGCTGCCGGAGCTTGGCATTGAGGTCGTGGATAGAGCGCCTGCCGACACAATGCTGTTAAACGAGGACGCGCCGGCCTCAAGCTCCGATGACGTCACAGTGGAGGAAGCTACCGCAGCCATCACGCAGAGCGATAGCCGATTCGGTCGTACCACCGATCCCGTGCAAATGTATCTGCGGGAAATTGGCGCCGTCCAGTTGCTCACGCGCGAGAACGAGGTAGAGATCGCAACTCGCCATGAAGAGGCAATCATGGAAATGGTTGACGCAATGGTGAGGTGCCCAACCGTCGTTTCCGAGCTCTTAGCCATGGCCGAGCAAGTCGAGCGCGGCGAGTTGACCGTGGACGATCTAGTTGATCACGTCGTCGATGCCCAAACCGTGCCCGCTGACAATGCGGGAGCGGATACAGGCTTACAGTTCGACGCCAGCGTAGGCGAGGCGGATGCAGAGCCCGAGGATTGCGCCCAGAGTCCGAACGCCGCTTGGGAGGCGACGTCAGCTACCACCTTGAAGCGTGATGTACTTGAGTGGCTTGCCATCGTGCGAGAACGGTATATGGAGTTGACTGCGTCCCACAGGCTTCATGAATCTGGCACGCTCCGCGATGAGCCGGCGATGGCCGCGATTCGATGTGTGCTTACCAAACTACGATTCAATCCTATGGCGATTGAGCGGCTCATCGGGGTCCTCAATATGCATCTTGAGGACGTTCGTCAAACGGAGCGCCGAATTGCTGGATTCATGATTGACCAATGCGGCATGGCACGCGACGAGTTTGTGCAGCGTTTCAGGGGGCGTGAGACCCAGCTTGACTGGTCGCAAGCGCTCGAGGCTGACTGGCATACCACCAACGGTTTGCTGCCGCGGCAGATCCTGGAAATCCAAGCGCTGCAGCAGCAGCTGCTTGCCATAGAATCTCGCGCGGCAATTTCCCTTGAGGCTCTGAGGGAAGTCGGCCGGCTGGTGACGAGAGCGCAGGTCAAGGCTCGCCAAGCAAGAGCCGAGATGATCGAGGCTAACCTTCGCCTGGTTGTCTCTATCGCCAAGAAATACATCAATCGTGGCTTGCCACTGTTGGATCTCATTCAAGAGGGCAACATCGGGCTGATGCGGGCGGCGGATAAATTCGACCACCGCCGTGGCTATCGATTTTCGACCTACGCGACCTGGTGGATCCGCCAGGCGGTGACTCGCTCTATTGCTGACAAGGCACCCACCATCCGCATTCCGATGCACCTCGTGGAGGTCGTTGGAAAAATCAATAGAGCCTCGCGCGAGTGCTTCAATGAAACCGGATCAATGCCGACGCCGGATGTCTTGGCGGCCAAGATGGGAATGAGCGAGAAGAAGATCAAATCCATCTTGAATGTTGTCAAGCAGCCGGTTTCGCTTGATATGCCGGTTGGGGAGAGCGGGGATGCGTTGCTGGGAGATACATTGGCGGATGAGATCACCGCCTCGCCTCTTGATGCAGCAGTGCAAGCGGGTCTGAAGCGGGATCTGGAAGCGGTGTTGGCATCGCTGAGCGCGCGGGAAGCGAAAGTTCTGCGAATGCGCTTCGGTATTGGCACGGCGACCGAGTACACGCTGGACGAGATTGGCCGGCAATTTGGCGTAACCCGTGAACGTATTCGCCAGTTGGAAGCTCAGGCGATGCGAAAACTACGAAAGGCAGAGCCTACTGTACGCCTGCGTGCCTATCGCGAAGTGTCGTGAATCCTTCGTCTCCGATAAGTTGGCGGGCGACGATGAGCAGACCGATCAGAGGTGCCTCTGCGGCGCAGTGGCGTGCGTGGGTAAGGTGAGAGCGAGGGTGATTGCGCTGGTTGCACCAAGCTGGGGGAGGCGTGGCTTTCCTACAAAGAGTTGCTCTCCGGCAGCGATCCGAATCTCGAGCATGCAAAGAAGGTCGCCCTAGCGAGCGAGGATGTTCTGATACTCGCGAACCAGTGAACGGTGCAACGCGAGAAGCATTCCGGTACCACGGCCGAGTAAGCTTGTCGGCGTTTGCCGGGCGCAAGCGGATGCTCTCGCAGCGAATAGCTAGGTTCACTTTTTCCGCTCTCTTGGGGCATCACGTCCCCGCAAATGAAACTGGGCTGAGTGCGAGACGCTGGTCCAGGCGCTGGTGCCGGCCCACGTGCTCGACAAGGGTATCCCGACGGCCGGGCTGCTCGCTCAGGTGCTGGTGGCCAAGTACGCAGATCACTTGCCGCTGTACCGTCAAGAAAGGACCTTTGCACGCGCAGGCTTGGCCTTGCCGCGCTCGACCTTGCGGCAATGGGTCGGCGTGTGCGGCGTACCGCTGCAGCGCTTGGTCGACACATTGCATGAAGCGTTGCTCAAGCACGGCGTGCTGCACGCTGACGAGGCCCCCGGTGCAGATGCTCGATCCGGGCGAGAAGAGAACGCATCGTGCCTATCTGTGTGCGTACAGTCCCACAAGTTATGAATCCGTGCGCGGTGTTGTCTACGACATCGTACCGAGCCGTGCGGGTGAACATGCGATCGGAAAAATGCGGCTAGACCCCTTACCGCCAGTAGGACGCGGCTCAGAATTGCCCACCTAGTGTCAGCCAGCGGAATGCGGGGGGCATAATAGAGAAATGGATAAATAGGCACTTAATGCACGTGCAATGCGGGGGTGTTGTCGTACTTGCCGAGGACGTTGTCTGGATAGTCGGCGCGGTAGAACGTCGGGCCCGGATCGAGCGTGGTCGGCTGCGCCCAGATCTCGCGCACGTACAGGCGGTCGCCGGGTTTTCCATAGGGACATAGCGTCAGATCGCCGCTGGCTTCGATGAAGTGGTAGCGGTGACGCTCGCTCATCCCCCGCCGCGTCTGCGTCTTCCGGCCGTCCAGGATGGCGCGCACCATGGGGGCGCCGAAGAGGATGGCGCGTTCTTTGGTCATGCTAGGATTCCCTCGTGTAGCGGGAGACGGCGATGAGTGAGAAGCTGTACAGGATCATTGAGGAGTACCGTGCGATGTACATCCACGTCGCTGCCTTCGAGGTTGAGGAACTTGGCCGGAGCCGAGAGCAACCTGGGCACAAGTGGGGCTTTCTCGTAGGTATTCGCACTACACCCGAACCGGACGACGATTTGGTCTACGGACCAGCCCAGGATCACAGCGACTACTACACGCGTGCGGCGGCAGAGCAGGCGGCATTGGACCATGGTCGGACGGCTATCGATGCGTTTTGGGCACTTGAGTGAGATCATGCTGCCCCCTAGGGGAATCCATCGTGCTGCATGCCGTCGAGCAGGCGGGCGACGGCCTTCTTGCCCACCCTGGCGGCGCCAATGCCATCGCCAAATTCGTGCACCTCGCGCCAGTTCAGCGCAATGATCGCCGGGTCGGCCTTCCAGGTGGATAGGTCCTTGCTCTCGTAGGTGTATGTGACCGGACTCCATTCGCCGTACTGCTTGAACAAGAACGGCACGCCGGCTCCCGCGCACTGGTCACGCAGGCCACGAGCCCAAGCCGGATGCATCGGCCGCGCATCAATGGGCAGCGGTCCCCGCCAAGCAGCACGCATCCACATGCGCAAATCGACCGGCCCGAGCAGCGGCACCATACTCAGAAAGCGCACGCGCGCCGGCATCGCTAGCAGCTTCGGGATGTCGCGGTCGGTTTCCGCCTGGTTGCAAATCGTGGCGCCGATCCAGACGTTGGGCAGGTAGTTGTCGCGCCAGCCCTCGCGGCCAACCGTGAGCGCGCATGGCCTGCTCCAGCATCTCCGCGGCGTTGCCGATGCGCTTCGTCAGCAGCAGCCAATCCAAGTTGGGAGTCTCGATGATTAGCCGGAGCAGGTCAAAGCGCCATTGCGCACTGACGGCGTTATCGAACACATCAGCCAAGCTGGCGCAGAAGACGCGTTGCCGCCGACGGTGCCGCGCATAGAAGACGCCGGCGTTGCGGTCCAAGCGAGCGGCTTACGCCAGTGAGCGGCGCTCGTGCGCCGGCGCGGCGCGCCCGGTCCCCAGCTCACGGACTGGCCTCCACCGAAGCGCGCGGTTCGCGTCTCTGCATAGCAGTGGTCGCAGCCGGGGCCGACCTTCTGGCAACCCTCCAGGGGTTGAAGGTGTGGTCGCCCACTCGATACTGGTGTTTTCGCTCATGCTGCACTCTCCAAGACGAGCCCGGCCTGCCGCGTGCGTGCCGTTTGCAGGGCGATGTAGTCGGGATTGAGTTCGGCGCCAAGCCAGCGGCGCCCCAGGCGCTGCGCGACGCTGGCAGCATCAGGGTGGTCCCCATCACCTCCGCGATCGCGCACGCGGCGTCCGGCGGCACAGCGTTGCCGATCCGCTCGCGCCACGCCTGATCGCTCAGCCCGTCCAGTTCCAGATATTTCTCGGGCTCGACGAGGGACTGAAGGCAGGCCAGTTCAAATGTGGTGAAAGGGCGGTGCCAAGTGCCGTCCAGCGCGCGGATGATCGCGATCAGCTTGTCGTTCACGGCGGGCAGGCGCGGATCAGCCACCGACCATCGGCCGTTGTCGTGGCCAGCAGCTGCCGACACGGCACCGCTCGGCTGCTCCCAGCCCACCACGCCATAGTGGCCACCGGTCAGGTAGTGGTCGCCGCGCTTACGCCGCATGCCCGGGCGTGGGTCTGCCACCGCATAGGCACCCTGGCCGGTGTCGCTGCGCGCGATGACCATGCCGGCCGGCTCGTCAAAGCCGGTGATGCGGTACTTGCCCGCGCCCTCGAAGCCGGTCGACGCGCGCGGGTCCGCGACCGCCTGACCGTCTGCGCTCGGGCCGGTGCCGCCAGTCACCACGCCGGCCGCCTGATCGAACGGCACTACGCGGAAGCAGTTGTTGTGCTTGATGCCGGTGCGCGGGTCGGCCACGCTGAACGTGCCCTGGCCGGGCGACTTGACGCCGATGATGGCACCAGACGTCTCGCCCCAGCGCAGCACGCCATACTGCTGATACTGCGCCGCGTCGGCCGGGCCGCGCGGATCCGCTACCGAGAACGTCCCATTGCTGGGCAGCGATTCGCCCGCGACCGCGCCGGCATGCTCTTCCCGGCCCAAGACGCCGAGGGCGCCGTTACGGCGCTCGGGCATGCTGAGGTAATCGCGCAGCTTGCCGTCTTCCACCGCCAGCTTGTTCAAGCTGCGCCAGTCGCTACCGGCCTCAACAAACGCCAGCCGTACCCAGGTCTTCCACTGCAGCGACGGCACGCGGTGCATCGGGCCACCGGCGAGATCGCCGGGCAGCGGCATGCGGCCCAGCACAGTGCCAACGCCTTGCAGGCGTCGCAGCTCAGGCTCGTACAGGAAGGCCGGCACCTTCTCCATGTGGCGGGCAACAAGCAGGAAGCGCTTGCGGCTCTTGGCCAGGCCGCCGATCTCGCCACAGTCATGTGTCGTCTCGTTCACGGCATAGCCGTAGTGGCGCAGGATTTGGTTGATCTGGTCCAGCAGGTGCCGGCCGCGCGTGGCCAGCCGCGGCACGTTTTCGAACACGATCGGCTCGACGGGGTCGTCCTTCCAGGCTTCGCACATCAGCCAGACGCAGCGCAGCGTCAGCTCGTTGAGCGCCTGGTACTTCGGCGAGCAGCCCGGAGGCGCCCTTGCAGGGCGACGAGATGAACACGCAGTTCGGGCGCTCGCCGCCTGCGGCGCGCCGGATGTCGGCGGCCGTGGCCTCGCCAGCCTGCCGGCGGCTCTTTGCCGTGGAAGGCGGTATACATGGCCCGGGTGAACAGGTCCATGACCGTGCACTTCGCGCCCACGAGCTGCTCGAAGTCGCGCGCTGCGGCCGGGTCGACGTCGATGCCGCCGATGCACTTCCAGGTCGCCACCATGTTGCCCACCTGGGAAGCGGCCTTCTTGAAGCCCTTGGCGCCGCCGCCCAGGCCTTGTATTCGCGGCGGATCATGCGAATACCTCGGTTTTTTGTTGACTATTCTTTGCAATCGAAATTGGACGGTGCTGGTAGTCTGTTTGGCCCCGACGCCCACATCCGATTGCCGACCAATGACTACCGTTCTTGCCATTACCGTCGCCTGCGGCGCATTTCTCAGGCTCTGCGTCGCGTCTCCCTACGAAGGGGCGTTCGGGCTGGACAGATGCGATCTGGACGGATTCAACGTGACCCCGGGATGGGGCCACGATAGCGGCGATAACGGTGAATGCACGCACGTTGGGGATTGAGACGCTTTGCGCGTGTTCACGATTTTTTACAGATGCGCCGGATGGCGCCCGGTATGCTGGCGACAAATCAAAAATTCCACTGAGGAACGAGCCATGAAATCCATTCTTGTGTTGCTGATCGCCTGTGGCGCTTTGCTTAGCGGTTGTGCCGTGATTCCTTACGACGATGGATACGGAGGGGGCCAAGGCAAAGGCTGCCCTCCGGGGCAAGCTAAGAAAGGGAACTGCCGGGTTGACCAGTACGGGAACGAATCCTTCTGCCCACCCGGTCAGGCGAAGAAGGGCCGCTGCTGAGTTGCATGGGGTGTCACTTCGTCTCTCCTTGTGCAGCCTTGCGCGGCAGGTGCTGCATATCGACCGTCGGATGCGCCAGCGCGTCGATTTGCTCGCACGGCCACATGCGGTCGATATCGCGCTCGCAAATGCGCGATACCTCGTCTAGCGTGTACTTGCCTGCCTCGTTGATGCGCGTCACATAGCCGCTGCGATTCTTGCCCCACCACATCACGCAGTTGCCTACGAACTGGCGGGTGTCCTGCACGTAGAACATCGCTTCGCGTTTGTCCGCGCTGGGCTGTTCTGCGGTCAATTTCGTCACGTCACGAGAATGGTCGGCCAGGAGGGCGCTGGCGTGTTCGACACGACCCTTTGCATAGCTGTCGCCTGCGTGCCAACGATGGCATGCGCGCAGTCGATCATCGACTTCTGCAATCTCGTCGCCTGTCAGCGCCTTGGCGCTCGGTTGCGCAGCGGCGCTCGCGGTGGCTGCTTTGCCTGTGCTGAACAGATCCTGTGCGCGTTCGCGGTAGTGCTTGGCGGCACCAAGGGCGGCTTCCTCGCTGTCCAGCGCTCCGCAACGGTTGGCGGCTTGCTCCGGTGTAGCGGCGGCGCCGTCAACCAGAGCAAACCAGCTTGCTGCCGCCACCCCCTCGCCCTTGCCACCCTCATTGATCGCCACCGGCTGCTTTATGACAGCAATTGCGTCTGCCAACGCAGCCAAGGCATCTGTATCGTCGCCCTCGTCGTCGTGGTAGCATCCCGATGCCCTCAACATCTCGATGGCGTTGAGCAGCGCACGCGAGAGCATGAGCCCGGAGCAACGCCGGCATGGCGATGTGGTGAGCTGCAGCCCGGAGCTACGGCTCGTGCGTGCGCGAGGACAGGGCGACGGATTTGCCCCGCCCGGCTTCCAGCCGCACCAGGTGGTTGCCGATCTCATCGGCAGAAAGCTGCGGCGATGCAGAGTCATCCACAGGGTTCATCACGTTCGAACTACCTACGCCGCCGCTATCGATTTTAGTTAACTGTCCCTGTCCCTTGGATGGCGTTTCCCGAGGGACAAAACCGGGACAATAATCCTCTGTCCCGGTGGACATATCAGGCTTGTCCCTAGGGACAATACGAGAGCATCCCGAGGACATGAATTGTTCCAAAGTGGGGAAAGGCACCGATGTCCCATGCTGCTGGTTGTGTTTCTTGATGCGGGCACACTTGGGCTTCCAGCGCTGCTCTACGTTGCTTTTCCGGGCCTCTCGGGCCTTCTCTGCGACTACAAGGTGGTACAAACGGCTGTCAGCGCATTTGACCCAGCCGCGCAGCGCCCCTTCACGGACTTTCAGCCATTCCTTCACAACGCGGCCGAACCCGGCAAGCATGCGACAGCATGCGGTCATCGTCAGGTAACGACGCCGCTGGCAGCGGATGCCACGCGGCGCACGACTGCAGTACGGCGGCCCAGCACGCCGCTCGGTCCGCGAGCGCAGCCAAGTCGCTGTCGCGCGGCGCACCACGTCGAGCGGCATAAACCGGAAATCTCGCAAGTCGCAGTCGGATTGTGTTAACGGTTGGTTCTCGGAATTCATACGGCTCTTGCAATCGCAGGTATTGGCTGTCCTGAGTTGAACGGCGCGCTGTAGGCGTCCGCCGCGGCGAACCGGACGGGCCCATTTGCATGTTTGTCCAGACCATGCGCTGGGTCTTCTCGCGCACGTACTGCGCGAGGTCTTCCCGCAGGGCGTCGTGGGTCCAATTCATGCAGCAACCTCCAGCAACAGACCCTGCCGATAAGTGCGGCAGTCACCTTGGTAGCAAGTGTCGAGGGTCATGCTAGGATTGAGTGACGTGCTGAAGGTACTGCCATGGATCAGAAGCTCTTCGAAGAACTGCCGGTGGACGAGCAAGAGGACTTCAAGGCGGCCTGCAAGAAGCATGGCCGGATCCGCGAAGAATTCACGGTCGCCTTTGACGAAGGCTGCCCGCCCAAGGAAGGCGCACGCCACATTTCCCGTCAGGTGACCGTGGCGGCAAACCTCACAGGCGCCCACCAGCGCTACGCGGCTGGGAGCGGCACGTCGTGGACCGTCGAGTTCGAGCGTGACCTCGATCGAGGTTTTTTCTGGGAAACCTACGACTAGGTCCACATCGCGGATCGCGCCATCACCTCGTCGTGCATCGGCACGCCGCGGATCGGGCGCAGATCCGCATCATAGCAATCGAACCGCACGTCAACGGCAAAGAGCCAGGCGCGCGCGGGATCTAGCACGCGCAGCGGAGCGCCGCAGGACTCGCAATCCCACTCTGAGCCCCCAGCCCGCGCATTTGGCCAGATGACGCGCACCACACGCCCGACGTTCTCGGGATACGGGTCGCGCGCGATTTAGGCAAGATCGCCAGGCTTGCACCTCATGGCAGCATTCCCCGCACGATGGAGCCAATGATTAGTACGAGCATCGACGCCACCGCGCCAAGCGTGATTATCTCGTCCATCACCCCCCTCCAATCCGTTCTTAGCCAGGCAGCGCAGCGCCTCGTACTCGGGGCGCGGCACGCAAACGACGTTGCCGTCCCCGGGCGCAACAACATCCAGCTCAAGCACCGCGAACAGCTGACAAACCTTCGCAAACGACAGGCTGTGCCCGGCACGTTCTTGTCCGTGGCGAAGGAGGCCAGGCTTCAGTGGTTCGGCTGCGAGATTGAGCAGGCCTACCATGAGATTGCGGCGCGGCGTCTTGGCCTATTGTGACGGCTGGCACAGCACGCTCATTTTTTCAAGCCCGCTGAGCGCATGCCAGGCGGGCTTTTTCATTGGTGCGATTTTCAGAGGAGCCGCCAGGTCAGTCGTTGTCTGGCCTGGCAGCGTCGTGCTGGTCGCGAATGGACTTGAGCATCCCCGAAGCCATGGAGAAGGCCCGGAGAATGGCGTCTTCGAAGTGAACGTCGAATTCTGCTTGGGACGCCCTTGTTTCTGCTGAAGTGCTGTGCTCTCCGTGGACCCCCTTGGTGGTGTCTTGCCATTGGATGATGCATGCATCGCGAAGATCGTCGAGGGCATCCGAGGTTCCACCAGCGCTGTGGTGCGCAATTGCAAGCGCTATTGCGGTGACTTGCTCGAGAGCGGTCAGTGTCGCTGTGAGCTTCAGTTGTTCGTTTGCCATGTGTTCCTCTTATGTGGGTGATCGAGAAGGTTAAGGTTCTCGATTGTTTCACGGCCAAGGGTAAGCGGCCTAGCATGCTTTTAGGGTAACGCGGGCTTGGCCGAGTGGTCTGGCACCGGCCTTCCAAGGTAAATACGCCGGCTCGATTCCGGCAACTCGCTCCAGTTGTCTCCTCGGGCATCTCGCCCGATTCGCCCCGCTCGGGTCATGCCGGCGGTTTTTTCTTTTCGGAGGTGGGCCGCGCTGAACGCTCTTTGTTGGATTCTGTGCATCGCCGTGACAGTGCTCGCTTGGTTGCACTTGAACGGCAACGGCGTCGCGCCGGACGCCGCCGGGAATGTCGAGATCCCGGCGGCCACCGGCGGATCAGGTGCAGGCGCGAAGTATGGCGGCGGCGGTGGCGGCAGCCGATGGGCCAACACCCTGGCGCAGGAGCTGTC
This sequence comes from Cupriavidus sp. GW821-FHT02F09, assembly GCF_059421605.1. Classification (NCBI taxonomy): domain Bacteria; kingdom Pseudomonadati; phylum Pseudomonadota; class Betaproteobacteria; order Burkholderiales; family Burkholderiaceae; genus Cupriavidus; species Cupriavidus sp. GW821-FHT02F09. The sequence continues at coordinate 6,726 of NZ_JBWKVH010000077.1, read as the reverse complement.
GGCTGTGTTCGCATAATTTGGGGGTCGGGCCGCAGCTTTCCCTACAGCGCTCAGGACGTGTGAGTCGATATGCAATACGTGAAACTCGAAGACGGCCAGCCGGCGGGTGACCTGCTCAGCCGGTCGGTGCTGCGCCAGCAGCTACCACGCAATATCTCGTTCCCGCTGGAGATCCCAGCCGACATGCTGGCCGAGTATGGCTTCGCGCCGGTGAAGCAGATGCAGCCGCCTACGGTGGGCCTGCTGGATTCGGCCCGACCCGAGGGCTACAAGCTGATCGATGGCACCTACCACCAAGCCTGGGTTGTCGATCGTGTGGCGTTCCTGGACGACGCGCCGGCCATCACCGTCGCGGCGATTGAGGCCCTTGCCAAGAGCAAGCGCGACGCCGCGGTGGCCGACTACAGCCCGGCAGAGATGGCGGCTTGGAGCATGAAGCGCGGAGGCCCTGGCATTCAGCGCGAGCCAGGATGCCGCAGACGCGCCGGCCTTGGTCATGGAGACGCAGGTGCGCGGTATCCCACCGAGCGCGCTGGTCGACAAGGTACTGGCGAAGGTCGCTGCCCTGTCGCAGTTGGAGGCGGGCACCGCTGGCACTTTCGGCAGAAGCGGGATGCGGTGCCGGCGTGCGAGAGCGTGCAGGAGGTCTAGGTGCTGGTCGGGGAGATCGAAGAGGACATGGCCCATGTAGGCGTGGCTGGAGTGCGCCTGCCCCCGCTGGGACGCCATACCGTGTGGGCTTGACGATACTTGCTGCTCCAAACAGATTTCTTACGATGGAGATGTGGGAGGTCGTGAAAGGACCTGAAGACAATATGTATCTACATGAGCACTCACTGGCGGTGATGTACCCGCTAGGCACAGGAGAGTGGGTGTTCGCCGTAGTCACCTGGCCGCGAGTGATTCACTTCGGGCCATTCGAATCCAGAGATGACGCGGACGAGATTCTCTCCGAGATGTATCCGGATACGCCGATGGTTGAACTGTCCGTGCAGCCGGGGAAGCTAGATAACGACGGCGTGTCGATCCTTGGATATGCCGCCGCGCAGCAGGTAGCGTTTCAATCGGAAGCCGGCGAGTAGCCGAGTCAGCAGCCATACCATGGTCCATGAGCCGCCATCGGGCGGCATTCGCTTTATCGGGGCAGCATCCGGGGATGGCGAATTGGATATGGGTATTGGCAGATCACCCATCCCAAAAAGGCCCGCCTGGCATAGAGGTGGATCAACTTGTGCAAAGCGTCCACAAAAAAGCCAGGCACCGGCGGAGGCGACCTGGCGCTCGATTAGTCCTACGGGGAGTTGGAGGAGCCGAGTACTTTTAATCTAGTTCTCGTGTGAAGATTTTTCCATGTGATATTTGACAGTAACGCAATGGAGCACAACAAATCTGCGCACGTCCATAAACCGAGCCAAGGCCCGCAATGTGCGGGCTTTTTCATTTCGGAGGCTTGATGGACAAGCAAACCTTCCAGCAGGCCGCACCTGTCGCCGACGCTCGCTTCGCGCTGGTGGCCGCACGTCGAACCGGCGCTGTTCGAGTTCGGCATCCTCGCGCCGCCACGCGTAGCCGCATGGATCGCTCAGGTCGGTCACGAGTCGCTGGGCTTCTCGCTTACACGCGAATTGTGGGGGCCACCGCCGACCCAAATGCGCTACGAGCGCGACCTGTCGGCAGCGTGGCCGCCGGCCGACAGAACCAGCCGCAACCAGAAGCCCCATGAGCTCGGCAACAGCCAGCCCGGGGACGGCAAGCGTTTCATGGGTCGGGGGCTCATCCAGATCACGGGGCGCGCGAACTACCGCATGCGGCGCCGCGCTCGGCTTCGACTTGCAGGCCACGCCGGCGATGCTTGAGGCGGATGCGCTGGCCGCGCGCTCGGCTTGCTGGTTCTGGGCCAGCCGCAACCTAAACGCGCTGGCAGATGCAGGCAACTTCAATGCGTTGACACGCAAGATCAACGGCGGCACCAATGGGCGGGGCGCACCAAGCAATTCGTCAAGGGATAGCTGGGAGAGTTACATGCAAGAGCACGAAAAGAGCCTGGCAATGCTGGTCGTAATGGGCGCGATGATCGCCCTGGGGAAGCAGCTCGTGAGCGATGAATACTTGACATTCCGACTGATCATTCGGCCGGGCGCTGCTGGGGGCTGGCGTTGGGGGCACTGGCTGCTGTCATCTTCGCCGCCGGCTGGGCGGTGAACGGCTGGCGCAAGGATGCCGAGTCGGCCGAGCTCACCGCGGCCCGGGCCCCGGCTGACGTCGAGACTGCCAACCAGGCGTTGGCTGACCCGCGCACGGCCGGCGCTGGCATCCGCGCGCGGGCCGACGAGTACCGCGCCATCCAGTCGACGCTGGGCAGCCGGCTCAACGCCATCCAGAAGGAACTGAAGAATGCGAAGGCTTTACCTGTGGATTGCCGCCCTGACGATTTCCGGGTGCGCAAGCTGTCCGACGCCGTCGACGCAGCCAAGCAAGCCGCCGCCGCTCGATAGCGCGCTGGCCGCACCTTGCGTCGTATTGGACACGCCGGCGGGGGCCGACTATGACGCGTGGCAGGAGTGGCCTATGGGACCGGTGCTGGGTGCACTGGGGGATTGCGCTGCGCGGCACTGGGCGATGGTGGAGGCGTGGCCGAAGTAGCCATATGGCCTCGGGCCAGGAGAAATAAGGGTGTAGAAAGCAGGGGCCTGCGCCTACACCCCCAGTAAATAGCGACCGGGGTCAAATCAATCGCCAAGCTGGAGTATGTCGTGTTGCAGTAATTTCAGTACCCCGCTGAGGAGGGAGTGGAGCAGGGAAAACGGATGGCGTATCTGGAGAGCGAGGTACGACGCTGCGAGCGTGGCTTACGACTCCCTGACGGCGTATCCAATCCCTGCTTAAGTAGGGAGGCGCGCTGAGGCGCCCTTGATACACTACAAACGCGCGCTGGAGGTGGCTGGGGTGGAGACTCGGACGGGAACAGTCATTGACCGCCGCCGGGGGCGCCTGAGGGCGCCCTTTGTTATTGAGTCTTCCTGTAGAACCGCTGCACCGGCACCGCTCCAGGCCGCTTGATCTTCACCCAGTCCCGGGACCGCACACCCGCTTGGTAGGTGCTGCCGGTCCGCTTGCCGACTACCCCCGTACTTCATCCGTCCTTTCACGATCATATGCATTACCTCGATGCCGCCCAGCAGAATCCGCGCGCAGCGAAAAACCTTGAAACCGAGCATGGGTCGGATGCGGAACTTGATTGCCCAATGGTCCTGTTCCACGATGATACTTGGCCTAGCGAATCCTGATGTGTCTTTCGCTGTGCGTTGATCGCGTGCACCCCGGCCAGATTGGCGTTGCTTTTGTCGATGGTCACTGTTCCGGGCGCGCCATTCTGGTCGATGGCCTTCTCGAAGTCGCGCCGGGCCACCGCCGTATCCCGTTTGGCTCGGAACAGAAAATCGACCGCGTCGCCCGCGTTGTCCACGGCCCAGTACAAGTACTTCCACTGGATTTGTCGCGATAGCAGGCTCTGTCGCAGTTAGGGAGCGAGGCAAGCAGCGCCCTCATCGCCGGAAAGCCAAAAAAAGTGACGAGCCAGTCCAGCTTATGACAAAATAATTGCCCCCTGGTCACACCGGAAATGACGTTGCGGTCCGGACGTCGACGTACCCTTGAGTCATATTTCTGGCACGGTTCCCATTTCGCTAGTCAACGGCTTCCTGTCGGGCGCCGATCCCGCCGCCATTGAGCGGCTGGCGGAGTGCTCTGGCATCCCCCACGGCTTGCTGCGCCGCCCTGGCTCCCGCGTGACCGAGGAGCAGTTCTCCACGCTCTACCGCCTGCTCGCGACCGAACTGGACGACGAAATGCCGGGCATCTTCAGCCGCCCCTTGCGCAACGGCACGCTGAAATACCTGTGCCTGAGCCTGCTCGACGCCCCGCGGCTGGAAGTCGCGCTGCACCGGTTCGGCCAGTTCTTCCACCTGATCCTGGATGATTTCCGCCTGGATTCGGGCCGCGACGGCGAAGGCGGCTGGGTTGCCATGGAGGCGGATCCGGCGGGCCCCAGCGTGACCGAACTCGGCCGCGAACTTATCATGAAGCTCGTGCACGGCATTGCCTCATGGCTGGTTGGGAAGCGGATCCCGCTGATCGCGGCGGAGTTCGATTTTGCGCGTCCCGCGCACGCAACGGACTACCTCTTTCTCTTTCCGGGGCCGGTTCAGTTCGGTAGCGCACAGACATGCATGCGTTTCGAGGCGGCTTACCTTGATATGGCCGTGCGGCAACGCAAGGCCGACCTGCAGAGATTCCTGGCGCGCGCCCCGGAAGACTGGATCTTCGTCTCCTTCGTCGACCAGATGGTTTGCCACCGGGTCAGGCAATTCCTTGCCGATTGCCTTCCCGTCATGCCGACGCTGGAAGTGGTTGCCCAGGACCTGCACTATTCCGTGCGCACGCTTTGCCGCCGGCTTGCGGACGAAGGCACGACGTTCCAAGCGATCAAGGACGACGTCCGGCGCGATATCGCGATCCAGCGGCTCACGCGTTCGCCCGATGCCATCGCGGCAATCGCTTATGACGTCGGCTTTGACAACCCGACCGCGTTCCACCGCGCCTTCCGGCACTGGACCGGCAGCACGCCCAAGGCGTACCGCGGCATGGCCTGAGCGGCGCGGCTAGGCGGCGGCACAGCTGTAACGGGTGCCGAAGCGCTGCCTGAGCACCAGCTTATGCAGCTTGCCGGTCGCGGTCAGCGGCAGTTCCGGCACGAACACCACGTCGTCCGGGATCCACCACTTGGCCACCTTGCCTTCATAGAAGGCCAGTAGTTGTTGCGCATCGAGCGTGCTGCCGGCGCGCCTTACCGCGACCAGCAGGGGGCGTTCGTCCCACTTGGGATGGGCACAGGCGATACAGGCCGCCAGTTCGATCTCCGGATGCGCAACGGCGATGCCTTCCAGTTCGATCGAGGAAATCCATTCGCCGCCGGACTTGATCACATCCTTGCTGCGATCCGTGATCTGCATATAGCCGTCGGCGTCGATCGTAGCGACATCGCCGGTGGCGAACCAGCCATCATTCTCCAGGCAGGTTTCCTCCATGCCGAAGTAGCGCTCCACGACCCAATGGCCGCGCACCATCAGGTCGCCCGCCGAGCGTCCGTCCCACGGCAACTCGGCACCATCGGCGTCGACGACCTTCATCTCGACACCCGGCACGACTCTGCCTTGCTTGGCCTCGAGCTGCGCGCGCTCCTGCTCCGGCTTTTGCGCGAAGCCCTGCGAGGGCGAAAACACAGTGCCAACCGGCGACAGCTCGGTCATGCCCCAGGCGTGTACTGACTTGATGCCCAGTTCGCCCAGCGCCTTGGCCAGTTGCGGCGGGCATGCCGCGCCGCCCACAATGACACGCTCCAGGCTCTTGCAGCGCTCGCCCGTGCGGCGCATATGGTCGGCCAGGCCGAGCCAGACCGTGGGCACGCCGGCCGACACCGTCACGCCTTCCTGGTCGAACAACGCCGACAGGGACGCGCCGTCGAGCGCCGGGCCCGGCAGCACCAGCTTCGCCCCAACCAGCGCCGCGGAGAACGGCAGCCCCCAGGCATTGACGTGGAACATCGGCACGACAGGCACCACGGAGTCCGACGCACGCAGGCAAAGCGCGTCCGGCAGCGCCGAGGCATAGGCCATCAGGCAAAGCGAACGGTGCGAGTACAAGACGCCCTTCGGGTTGCCGGTGGTGCCGGATGTGTAGCAAAGCACTGCCGCCAGCTGCTCATCCAGGCGGGGCCAGTCGAAATGGCCGGGCTGCCCGCCGATCAGGGCCTCGTAGCTTTCGAGCGGCAGCGCCGGTGCTTGCGGCAGGCTGGTGGCGTCGCACAGCATGACCCATGACTCGACATGAGGACATTGCGGCGCGATCTGCTCGACCAGGCCCAGGAAGGAGGCATCGAAGCAGACCACGCGGTCGCGGGCATGATTGATGATGTATGCGATCTGTTCGGGGAACAGGCGGGGGTTGATGGTATGACAAACCGCGCCAATGCCGGTCACGCCATAGTACAGCTCCATATGGCGATAGCCGTTCCACGCCAGCGTGCCGACGCGGTCTCCCGCCACGATGCCGCGGCCCGTCAGCGCATTGGCCAGTTGCATGGCGCGGACATGGCAGTCCCCGTAGGTATAGCGGTGAATGTCGCCCTCGACGCGCCGGGATACGATTTCCACCGTGCGGGAGTGCCGCGCCGCCTGCTCCAGCAGCGCGGACAATTGCAAAGGCGCGTACATCATCTGACCGAACAGGTCCATAGTCTTGTCTCCTGACAGGCGGTTTGTCGTTATGCCGGTTGCATTCATCGGCCATGGCGACGCCGGCTGCGAGGCATTCTAGAGGTGCCCGCCACCTCCGGCACTGACAGGAATGGCCGAACTAGTGACAAATCCGGCCAATCGAACTGGGGTGCATGGCAGGCGACCCGCGCGCGACGCAAAGCGGCAGGTTTTGTCAATGAATGGGCAGGTTTGGTTATTCCCGCATGACGCAGCGGGCGCTACGATCCGGTATCCGGACCATGCGGTGCCGGCATCCGGTCAGATGCACCGCGCCCTGTCCCCAAAATGGAGTCCCCAAAAAATGACCTACCGTGCCCCGCTCAAGGACATGTTGTTCGTGATGAACGAACTGGCTGATCTTGACGCAGTCAGCAAGCTGCCCGGCTTCGAGGACGCCACGCCGGAGACG
>NZ_JBWKVH010000076.1:0-17457 GCF_059421605.1 Cupriavidus sp. GW821-FHT02F09 | reverse complement strand
TAACCGTCTCGGCATGGATCTCTGCTCTCTCCGTCATCTTTGCTCGCCAATCGCTCGTGCTGCTGAGGCGAGTCGCAGAGGCACTGCGCATACTTGGACGATGCGCTTGATTCTCATCATTCCCTCCCCCCTCTTCCTGAAACAGGATCCTGCAGGACTCTGCTTAAGACAAGCCAGATGTTGTAAATTAAAGACATTCACATTGTATCTTCATTGTCCAAATAAGGGACGGCAGAAGCCCCGGTCAACAAAGTGTTGGAACTTCCGCTAAGGCGGATGGAAGATCAAGAGGCTATTTGCTCACTTAATTCAAAAAATGTGGAGCGATAACACTCCACAAAACGCAGCGATCTGCATTTCTATTTATGTCCATAAAAACATAACTCCTTCTAATTTAAGTCATGCAGGCCATCGGATCAATTCTTCTCCAGATGGAAGCTTCCATGTAGACTCCAAGCGACACCAATGCCGACGCAAATTCGCGGCGAAGATCGCGATGCGCGCGTTGGTGCTTCATGTCGCGTTTTTTGGAAATTCCGGCGGAGGAATTCTCGTCGGGATAGCAAGGGGGAGGGAAGCTGTGACGGGGCAGCTTATTAGGGACATTCTTACGACATTACCAACGCTTTCGGTTTCTCAGATCCAGGAGCTCCATACGGCGATCCATGCGATGCAGGCACCGCAGCCCAGCGAGACTCCCCAATGCGATCTCAGCATACCGTTGCAAATGCTCGAGAGCGTAGATCATGAAGAATCCGGCCGCACGTTCACGCACGTCGAAGGTTCGGCGCCAGTTCGCATCTTTCACCCCGTCACGCTGCGGCGCCTTGCGCTACGTCACGGGAAGGTTGGTGCCATCGTTGCCCAAACGACTGCCCAAGACGTTGCCTCGGCTGTCGCCGATACTACCGCTGTCCATCGCGACGCCAGCCGCTCTCCTGCCGCGGCACGGCCTGACTGCGAGACGAATAGCGTGTCCATCTCTCCGGCACCGGATCACGCTCCCGTCACGCCTGATGTGCGACGTCTCACGGAACGCCAACAGGTCGTGCTCGCCCTGTTGCTGGAGGGCTTGCCCACTAAGCTCATCGCTCGCCGCCTCGGATTGACGGTGAACACCGTCAAGGAACATATCTCCGCCATCCTGGGACGCCTTGGCGCCCGGACGCGCGCACAGCTTTTATCGAAGACGAAGCCATTCCGCGCAGGCGATACCGTCCCATCTGTCTGCTCAATAAGCGACGTGCATGATCAACCTGTCGACGCAGAACAAAGCGGCACCACGATCGAGCCGAAAGCTCTCGGCCTCACAGACCGTCAAGGTACCGTGCTGCTCCATTTGCTCGATGGTTTATCCAACAAGGTAATTGCGCGACATCTTGGTTTAACGGAAAACACCGTCAAGGAACATGTTTCAGCCATTCTTTGGCAGCTGGGTGCGAGCACACGACTTCAGGTAATTTCCAAGTTTCGACAATTCGGCGTCGCTCCACAGCCGCCTGGACCTATCGACTTAATGTCAGCAAAGCGTATTCAATAACAAATTAACGCATCGCCTTCTATCACCCCCCTCCTATGCGGGGTAATAGGTTGTTGTACTCGCTGATCTGCCCGGCGCATCCTTTTGCTCGGCACATCTCCTTTTCCTAATTACGGCTTTCGGCGGCGTACGCTCTGGTCGTCGGACCTATGCGCATCACCATTGATCTCGCCACGATCCTCCTGCTTCACAATACCTCGACTTTGGCGGGCGCCATTGGCATCCTGAACACGCGCCGGAAAGCCGCTAAGCCGAGAGGGCTAGCCATGCTGGCCATTGCGTTCTGCACATTGGCCGTTGGCGCCACCCTCTCCTCCCTGGGGGAGCAGGCTGCCCTGCCTCCATGGCTGTGGGCGCATCTTGGTCTTCTGCTCGGCACCGCGGGCTACGTGCTGGTCTGGGGCGGCATGCGCTGCGTGAGTGGGCGGCGCAGAATCCATCGCTGGCTCATGCTCTCCGTCCCCGTGGGATGGTTCCTTGCCGGGATCATCACGCAGTTTCCACTCGTCGACAACCTGCGAGCCGGCGCCTACCATCTCAATGCCGTCTACTTCCTCGCTGCCGCGGCCGTCGAGCTCTGGCGAGATCGGCTCAGTGATCCGCTCCCCGCGCGGCTACCGCTGATTGCCTGCCTGGCAACCAGTGCGGCAATCGACGCGGCTCGCCTCATCTTCCTTGCTGGCGGTATCGCCACATTTTTTGACCCGGCCACGGCCCTCTTCCTGCAGATCTTCTGCAATTTCCTGATCGCACTCCTCGTGATAGGCCTGGTCAATGAACGCACCGAGGCGGCACTCCTGCTCGCCGCGCAAACCGACAGCCTGACCGGCGTCGGCAATCGGCGTTGGTTTCTCTCCCGCCTGCCGGCCAAGGCGCTCTCTGGTAGCGCCATCGCTGTCCTCGACCTGGATCACTTCAAGGCAATCAACGACGGTTTCGGCCATCCTGCGGGGGACCAGGTGTTGGCCGCCTTCGCCAGAACCGTTCAAGGCAGTCTGCGCGCAAGTGATGCCTTCGCCCGCTTCGGGGGCGAGGAGTTTGCGCTCTATCTGCCCAAAGTCAGCGCGGACAAGGCCATGGAAATCGCGGAGCGGTTGCGAAAGCGCGTCGAAGCCATGGCCATCGACGCGGCCGGAACACAGGTCCGGGTCACGGTGAGCATCGGCGTCGCATGGGTCGACGCCGGCGACAAGCACTGGGACCAGTGGATTCAGGCCGCGGATCGTGCCTGCTACGTAGCCAAGCAGGCAGGCCGGAATCGCGTGGCGCGGCACGTTGGCGACACGGCTCACCGATTGCGGCTTGAGGTCACTAACCGGGCTTTCGACTAGGCCGCGCAGCCGTCGCCTTCCTTCTGGAGATCTGGAAACCGTCCCGCCTAGCTTTCGGCAGCAACCCGCACCGCGCGAGCATCCCCGGATCCAGCCGGAGCGTTGCCAGCAGCGCGCGGGCGAGCTGCTGTGCAGCAAGACGTTGCGATATGGAAAGGCGTTGCCCAGCAATCCGGGCATCGACATCGTCGCGGATCCCATTGGGACGTCGCCCCTGTTACAGGCCGTAACGCTTAGGAGGAGCAAAACAGCCAAGGCCATCGCAATCGAGAGGAACGCAGCCGACACGGGCACGAAAGCTGACACGGCCCTCTGGTCGAAAAAGCTCCTGATGTGTTGTGGCAACATTCCAACCGAATAGTTGATGAACTCTCCTGCCGCTGAACGTCTGTCGGCGTTGTAGCGGGGGTTTCGCGGGTCACAGACTTTGACTTGGCTCGTTGCCGAGCCAGCGGTTTCGGTCTCGCGGCCACGCCCGTTCCAGGCGTGTGCGCATCGATGAGAACAATCGACGCGCTGTTCTGGTCGCGCTGCATCATGCGCCCACAGTGCGGGCATTGATGCATGCGTTGTGCGAGGGGCTTGGGAACGATTTCCCAGCAATGCGGGCAATGCCGCGACGGTTTGAGTTGGCGCGTGTTCGACACATGCAGGCGCGTACCAGCTTCTACCGCTTTGTACGCGAGCATTTGATGCGCCAACCGGGAGGATCTCCCGGTTCAGGCCCGCCTTTTGCCTCACCCGCCGGCCAGCCTGTTCCTGTGTGCCTTTGGCCGACCGGGCCATATTCTTGGTCTTGAGTTCCTCGGTCGCGAGCGTCGCGCAGGTCGACACCATGCGGGACGTTTGCTGATGCAGAAATTCCTTGCGCAGGTTGCCAATACACTCATGCAACTTCGCCGCTTGTCTGCTCAGTCGCTTATAGCGCACCGAGCCCTTCTTTTTCTTTGCCCGCTGCCGCTGCAGGGCCGCCAGGCGTGGCAACTCCCGGTGCAGGAATCGCGGATTCGCAACCGTCTCGCCGTTGTCGAACGTGGACCAGTTACTCACGCCGAAGTCCACGCCGCGGTGCTCGTCGCTCACGCGAGCACGCGCACAGGCCAGTCGGGGACGCGCAGCGTAACCGATGCATGCCACGCTCCATTCTTGCGCGTGGTCGTCAGATCGTTTGGCTTGGCATCATCGCCGAATCGATGCTGGCCGCGTGCGCGTATCGACATGGCGGCCTTGCCGCTTCCAAGGCGCAACGTGGCGCCTCGGCCCCTGTACTGCATCAGCTTCCAGTCGGCCGGGTCGGGATAGCAGAAGCCCGAGAATCGGGCGCTCGCTTTGAAGCGAGGGAACCCTGGCGTCTGCCCAGCTTTGACCGGACGAAAGAAAGCCTGAAACGCACGATCAAGCTTGCGAAGCGTTTCCTGCAGGGCGTGACTACCGAGCTCGACGAACTCGGGACGATCCGCCGTGACCGCGGGAAGCACGTTCTGCTGGTCGTAATAGCCGATGGACTTCCCGGCTTTGCGATACGCGTCGATGCGCTCTTCGAGTGCCGCGTTATAGAGTTGCAGTGCAAGCACACCCACGTCGCAAGCTGTTCGGCTTCGCGAGCGTTGGGATACAGTTCGAAGGTGACGGTCTCGGATTCCGTCTAAGCTTTGGATGCATAGCGTGTTATTACAACTGGGCGGTTGGTTACTCGCGACGCAGTGAAGCCTTTCGTCATGGCCCTAGGCCCGCTTCGGCGGGCCTTTTCTTTTGTGCGCCAAGGGATTGCATTGTCCAACGCGAACAGAGGACATCTCTTTTACGCTGGGAATATACAGAAAACGCGGTGTATTAATCCCCCAATAAGCGGGAATATAAGACCCATCAGATCACCTATGCTAGATTCGTCGCCAGGCTCCCCGTCTTGGTCGACGCTCTCGTTAAGTCGCCGATCCTAGGACGGCGACTTTTTTTCGTCAGTCATCCCAGCCTCAAATGCAACGTGTCGCCCTCGGTCCGCAGGACTGGCTCCTCAATGCCGCGCGCAAGGAGCGAAGGCGTGTGCAGGTCTATCTGGTATCCGGTGCCAGGTTGCTTGGCACGATCAAGTCGTTCGACAACTTTGTCGTGCTGCTTAACACAAATGGCGTCATGCACGCGATCTACAAGCACGCGATCACGTCCGTCCAGTTGGACGACCCTGGCGGTCTGGCGCGCAAGAGATCCGAAAGCGATCCCAAGGCACCTGTCGTGGTCGTGCGAAAGCACCGTCCGACACGGAACTGACCGCTGACATATCTCGATTGCGCAGAATTTATGATTTCTGCGCGCATTTTAAAGCTGCGCCGCTTGCAAGGCCTTGCGCTGCGGACGATAGTTTCCGCTCGCTCCCCAGCAAGATCGACATGCAGCCAGATAACCAGCCGGTTCGAATTTCGCTCGAGGAATTGAGGGCGTTCGCCTCAGTACTAACCGACGGCTCTCTGCTCAAGCAGGCTACGTTGCGCGTGATCGCCGAACAAGACGATCATCGCCGCAATCAGGAGGCGAAAGCGCTGGAGCTGCACATGCGGCCCAACTAAGCAGACAAGACGTGCCGCGAGGACCTCTCGCACAAATGGAGCCGGCTATGCTATTCGCAGCTGCTACCGCATGCACACTCGTACTTCTGATTGCCCTGGTTGGCGTGGTCCGCTGGATCGTAGAAAATGACCCGATCCTGCGCGACGATTAAGAGGCGGCAGGATCGGCGGTAGCTGGGCACGCAACTTGTCTCGGGCTTAGCCTCTGTGCTTTGGCGAGCCGGTATAGAATCGAGTCCGCCAACCTCCGGCATCTGAGCACCAGCCCAAAACGTGCTATATCCTTCTTCTGTTTACTATCACCAACGCACATGCCAGTGCCACCTTCATCCTCTGTCGAAGCTGCGCTCATCAAGTATGTAGGGTCATGGGTACGGCGCCTGGCGCGAGGAGACTGGGACGCCGTGACGGCGCTCATTGAGATACCTAATCACTACGGGGTGCGTTGGACCGCTTCGGACGTTCGTCGAACTCTCACTGACTATGGCAAGGGCGTCGAGCCCACGGTTACTGACCCTCGGACGATGGATCATGAACCGCGCGCTTCGGTAGTCGCGTTTGATGACGGAACAGGTTACGCGGTCGACTACGACTTGCCACTCGACGGTGCTTGGAGCGACATCACTGCCCAGTTCGAGTTTCTGCTGTCCGGCGACAAATACCTAGCCACGCTGCATGACGTGCATGTGCTCTAGTGTCTGGACGATCCCGGAGGCACCGGTACCGCCGCCTCCCGACGAGCAGGCGACCATCTTTGCCCGCCTGAACGGCCGCGAGAGGCCGTCAGGCATCCCTGCGCAAGGCACCGGGCCGCAACTCCTTCCTCGACAGGCATAGGCCTCCTGACGATACTCATTTGAGCTATACTAATTACTCAAATGGAGCATGTCATGGTTGCCACAGTCCAAGCCAGAATCAAACGACCCAGCCGCGCAGCCCACCTCGGTATTCGCGTCAGTGACTTTGCAGCAGTCCACGAGGCAAGCCAGACCGCTCAAGGTGCCTTAGACGTCATTCGAATCATTAGGGCTGGTGTGCCGGCTACGGACGTTTCCCACCTTGCGCAGTTAATGGGCACGACCAAAGAACATCTCATCAAGACACTCGATCTTCCTCGAGCGACGGTGGATCGGAAGGCTAAGGCGCATCAAAACCTGTCCAGCGAGCAGAGTGAGCGAGTGGTTGGAATGGCGAAGCTGGTTGGGCAAGTCCAGGCCATGATTGAACGCTCTGGTGATCCTACCGACTTCAACGCGGCCCAATGGGTGGCTCAGTGGCTCGATCAGCCCTCTCAAGCATTGGGCGGCCAACGCCCGGCGGAGTTGATGGATACCGTGGCCGGGCAGGAAGTCGTCTCCGACCTGGTCGCGAAGATGCAGAGCGGAGCCTACGCTTGAGGACCGTCTGGCGAATCGCGACGGACACGCCCGACTACACGGCCGACGACCGCAGTGGCGCTGGAGCCAAGGCAACCGGCGGGCGCTGGAACCGACAGGGCACCGCGCTGGTGTACTGCGCATCCAGTATTGCCTTAGCGTGCCTCGAGACACTAGCGCATCTGGGCGCCGCGAGTCTTCCCCTGAATCGGTACCTAGTTCGGATCGAGATTCCCGATGACGTCTGGGCCGCTGCGTTGCGGATGACGGCCGCGACCGCACCCGTCGGCTGGGACGCTATCCCTGCGGGGAAAACAAGTTTGGACGCTGGCGAGGCGTGGGTGGCATCGAAAGAATCGGCAGTGCTCGTCGTGCCGTCGATCGTAGTCCCGGAGGAACTCAACGTCCTCATCAATCCGGAGCATCCGCACGCCGCGCTAATCTCCTATGCAAAGCAGCGGCGTTGGCTCTACGACGCGCGGCTCTCTTGAGAAAAAAGCCCGCGTGTGCGGGCTTTGTTTCGGCTCTGCTCCCTCACTCAATAGGCGCAGCCGGTCGTCAGCGTCCCGCTAAGCGTGCCACCGATCCACCAGTATTGATTTCCGCTTATCCAGGAATTGCCGGCCATCGCCATGGCCTGTGCGGTCCAATAGGAGCCAGAATCGATGGCTGTAAACCACACGGCCCGGATCGGCTGGGCGAGGTAGCCCGTGACCAAGGCACCGGCGCAAGCCCCGGAGTTCAGTCCGGGGTAAGCCGGGAATTTGGGAGTTAGTGAGGGGTCTGCTGCTGCTCAATGTACTGGCGCAGGATATCCAGTGGAGCCCCGCCGCACGACGCCGCGAAGTAGGACAGGGACCAAAGCACGCCCCGCCGCTTGCGCCACGGATGGAAGTCCCCGAACTGCTGCCGCAGCAGTCTGCTCGACACGCCCTTGAGCGATGCGACGAGCGCTGATCGGGCGACCTTCGGCGGGTAGTTCACCAGAAATTGGACGTGGGCGCGCCATCTTCTTCTCTTGTCGACGTACTATATGGGAATGGAAACCGTAAAGACACTGAAGCTGCGCATCAAGGACAAGCACGCGAAGGCGATACTTGCGATGGCGCGCGACGTGAACACGGTTTGGAATTTCTGCAATGAAACCCAGTATCGCAGCCTGAAGCGTTACTGCAATCGCCCGAAGGTCTGGCTGTCAGGGTTCGATCTTCAGAAACTCACAGCGGGCTTCAGCAAATGCGAAGGCGTGCGCGTCGATTCCCGAACGGTTCAAGAGACGTGCAAGGAATTCGCGACGCGGCTCAAACAGTTCAAGCGCCAGAAACTCAATTGGCGCGTGAGCAACCGCAAGTCGCCGAAGTATTCGCTCGGATGGGTTCCGTTCAAGGGCGAAGGCATCAAGTACAAGAACGGGCAACTGCACTTCAATGGTCTTCAGATCGGCCTGTGGGACTCGTATGGCCTGTCGATGTATGAGCTTGGCGCGGGCAGCTTCAACGAGGACTCGCGCGGGCGTTGGTACGTCAACATCGCTGTCAAGGTGGAGGTCGAAGAAAAACGCGTGCCGGATGGCTCGGACGTGATCGGCATCGATCTTGGTCTGAAGACCTTGGCGACGTACAGCGACGGTGAGAAATTCGAGCCTAAGCGCTTCTATCGCGAGTCCGAGCAAGCGCTCGGCATCGCTCAACGAGCGAACAAGAAGCGCCGCGTGAAGGCAATCCACGCCAAGATCGCAAACCAGCGCAAGGACGCCATCCATAAGGAAACATCGGCGCTGGTCAAAAGACATGCAGGCATCTTCGTAGGCAACGTGAACGCGAAAGCGCTGGCAAAAACGAGTATGGCGAAGTCCGTACACGACGCCGCATGGACCACGTTCCGGACACAACTCAGGTACAAGGCCATCAGGCAATGTGTGGTGTTCGCAGAGGTCAACGAAGCGTTTTCAACCCAAACGTGCTCGTGCTGCGGAGTCATATCCGCGAGCAGTCCGAAAGGTAGCGCCGGCCTTGGAATAAGGCAGTGGACGTGCTGTTCGTGCGGGTCGGTCCACGACCGCGACACGACCGCGGCCCGGAACATTGCCCGCCTGGGACTTCAGGCGCTCGCTAGAGGAATCCCCGGGGTTTAGCCCGGAGAGGAAGTCAACGTGTCCCAATTTTCATACCGGCCCGCCAGGACAAGCGACATAGCGCGTTGCGTGGAACTTTTCCAGCAAGGTGGCGCGCGCGGTGCCCTGCTGGATGAAGCATTGCTGACGCAGTTGCTGAACGAGCATGTCCTTGCCATTGCCTGTGTGTTTGAAGAGCGCACGTTTGACGGCGCGGCCAAGATTTGGGGTTGTGGTTTCAGCGCATTCGTCACCCCCGAGACTGCCGCGCTGGCCTGCCGCGGTGAGATTCCCAATCTTGTCGACACGCTGCTGTATTCGCACCGGGGGCCGGCCCCAATGCTGCTCAACCGAGTGCAGCAGGCGCGCTTCAATGTGGCCGGCCAAATGCACGTGGTCATGCTCAACTTCGTCATCGATGACTCACCACAAGCGCCCGTCACAGAGATTGACGTGGTCGCCAACAAGGCGTTCTTGGAGACCCACAGCGGTTATGGCTTGCGCACCTATTTCATGGCGCTGAGCGACCATGAGCGCAAGACGCCGATGCTCCGGCAGTCGGCGATGGCGATGGGCTGCAAGATCGCGCCAGCACCTGAGCACGCCACAGCACATGTGTATTTCCTCGAAGAAGATATGTTCAAGCAGCATCCCTTTCATGCGCTGCGGATGCTGTTCCTCCGTCGCCCGCCACGCATCGGCCTAGCCCCCGCGCAGCAGGACCAGTTGGCCCTGGCCCTGCGCGGTTGCACGGACGAGGAGATTGCCGCCGAACTGGACATCACCTGGAACACCGTTCGCAAGCGCTGGCGCGCTATTTTCGAGCGCGCCGATCGAGCGCTGCCTGGCCTGCTCGGCGATATTGCCGTGGCAGGACCTGGCACCGTTCGAGGTGCCGAGAAACGCCGTCCCCTGCTGAATTTTCTGGAGGCGCATCCGGAAGAGCTCAGGCCCTGGCCAAGCGTACCCTGAGCGCACCTCCGTTTTTTCACGCCAAAGGCCTTGGGCCCATTTTGGGGTCTTGTGGCATATATCCCCCGTCAATAGCATCCCTCTGACATGGACTCGATGTGGCGAATCCATGTCAGGCGCCAGGCCTGCATATTAACGATACCGAGAAGGGGGAGCCGTCATGAATTACACAAAAAACCGCCGCACGCTGGCGCTAGCGCTGGCATTGTCACTGGGCCTGGCCGCCTGTGGTGGTGATGGCGATGGTACTAGTGCTAGTAGTAGTGATGGTGGTGGTGGTGGTGGTGGTGGTGGTGGTGGTGGTGGTGCTGGCAGTGGCAGTGCCGCAACGCCTTTCGGCCTGGTCAGCAGCACACCCGCCAATGGCGCCACGGGTGTCGCGCGCAACGTGCAGCCCGCTGCTACGTTTAGCCAGAACCTGAATGCCGCCAGCGGCAGCACCACGACCGCGCAGCTTCTCAGTCCGCTGGGCCTGCCGATCCCCGTCAATGTCAGCGCGAGCGGCACCGCCTTGACCCTGAAGCCCGTGGCCGGAGCCCTGCCCGGCAGCACCACCTACACCCTCAAACTGGCTTCCAGCCTGCAAAGCGCCTCCGGCGCCATGCTGGGCAGTGCCCTATCCTCCAGCTTTTCCACCATCGCCCAGCAGTGGAGCGGGGTGACTCAGGTCAGCGACCCGCTGGCAACCGGCGGCGCCTATTTCCCCGCCCTGGCGGCGGATGGCGCCAGTAACATCACCGCCGCCTGGGTCCAGGACAACGGTAATCGCTTCGTGATCAAGGCTAGCCGCTACAGCGGTGGCAGCTGGAGCGCCCCGGTACAGGTGGACAACCTTGCCGTCACGGGCAACGCGGACTCTCCCGCCCTCGTGGCGGACGCCGCCGGCAACGTGACCGCCACCTGGCGCCAATACAATGGCACGCGCGACATCGTCAACGCCAGCCGCTACAGCAATGGTGCCTGGAGCGCACCGGTGCAGGTCGACAGTCCCGTTGCCACCGGCGCTGCCTATTCGCCCCAACTGGCGGTGGACGCGGGCGGCAACGTGACCGCCGCCTGGCGCCAGCTCAACGGCCCGCGCACCATCGTCAATGCCAGCCGCTACAGCAACGGCGCCTGGAGCGCGCCGGTGCAGGTCGACAGCCCCGCTGCCACCGGCAGTGCCGTCGACCCGGCCCTGGCGGTGGACGCCGCCGGCAACGTCACCGCCGCTTGGTACCAGAACAACGGCACGCGCCCCGTCATCAACGCCAGCCGATACAGCAATGGCGCCTGGAGCGCGCCGGTGCAGGTCGACAGTCCCGCTGCCTCCGGCAGTGCCTTCTGCCCAGCCCTGGCCGTGGACGCCGCCGGCAATGTCACCGCCGCTTGGTGCCAAAACAACGGCACGCGCACCATCATCAATGCCAGCCGATACAGCAATGGCGCCTGGAGCGCGCCAGTGCAAGTCGACAGCCCCGCCGCCACCGGTGATGCCACGACTCCCAGGCTGGTGGTGGACGCCGCCGGCAACGTGGCCGCAGTCTGGCCCCAGATCAGTGGCGCCCGCACCATCATCAATGCCAGCCGCTACAGCAATGGCGCCTGGAACGCCCCGGTACAGGTGGACGACCCTGCCGCCACGGGCAACGCGGACTCTCCCGCTCTGGTAGCGGACGCCGCCGGCAATATCATGGCCGCCTGGTACCAAAGCAGCCCGCGCTATATCATCAATGCCAGCCGCTATAGCAATGGCGCCTGGAGCATGCCGGTGGAGATCGACAGTCCCAACGCCACCGGCTCGGCCTCCTTCCCGGCGCTGGCCGTGGATGCCGCCGGCAACGTGACGGCGGCCTGGATCCAGGCAGGTGCGGCGCACTTCGTGATCAACGCCAGCCGCCTGCAATGAGCGTCGGCACTACGCGCGCGGGGTAGGCTGCACCTCATGTGCTCCAAGGAGCCGGCATGTTCACGCGTGCAAGGACGGCTACGCTGTCCGCGCTATCCTTCCTCCCCCTGAAGGGGGAGGGTTGCCGCGCACTTGCTCAGCGCGCCGCTCCAGTCCAACTCTCGACTGCGGCCTTAACCTTTGGCCAATAGGCATCCCGGTACTCCGGCGTCTCCGAATAGTAGGCGCCAACGGCCAGCCAGGAGTTCCCATAGCGGTCGATCTTCTTCCTATATAGATAGGCTGCGACCATCACGTTCGTGCAAGGCACCATGAGTTGCGCCGGCGCAATCCCGAACCGTTTGAGCTCGGCCAAGTGCACGCTGTTAATCTGCATTGCACCGTAGTCGATCGATCCGTCCGAGTTGCGACCTATGCTGTCGGCGCGAAAGCCGGATTCGACGAAAGCTATGCCGCACAGAACATAAGGGTTGACGCCGTAACGCGCGGCCGCCTCGTCGAAGCAGGAGGCTTGAGCCGGCCCAGCCGCAACGAGACCAGCTTCAACCAAAGGAGGGCGGGACGTCGTGGCCTGCCGCCCATCAGTTCGGACAAATCTGATAGGTCACGCCGCCCCAAGCCAATGCGTAGGGTCCTCCATCGTTCCATGCGCCCCATTGGGTTGCCACCCCGCCCGGACGGAAACCCCGCGCGGCCATCACCGAGACCATCGCGTTATACATCGATCCCCCTGGGGAGAGCTCCGAATAATTGGGCCAATCCGCTCGCCCGGCTATCGTCGCAATTACGATTTGGTCGCCACCCCACGCGAATCGCACAGTTACCGACGCCGGCTCCGACGAAAAGTCTGAAGCCCATCCGACGATACTAATGTACTGGTTGCCCGAGTAGGAGCACGCTGGCGGCGGTGGCGGTGGGATATAAGCGGTGTAGCACGTCCCTACCCCGGGAACCCAGGTGGAGCCGCCGCCTTGGTTCGTGGCATATAGGCCGTGGTTGCCGCAGTTGTCGGGGAGCGGGACGTACTTCTTCACGCAACGCATTATGCCGTTGGCACCCAATTGCCATTCATCCCCCGGCCTGCAGTCCGCTACAGTGAAGGGCTTTTCCGGAAGGGTAATGAGTTCGGCCTGTGCCGACCCTACGCTGACGAGGGTGGCCGAGGCCACGAGTGTAAGTTGCAATAGACGAGGGTTCACGACGGCTCCGCGATGCAGGTGTTGATGGGGTAAAGGAGCATGACCATCGGCCCCGATCCTGATCGGAGTATGCAGAGAGAAATCGGTCACACGAGTTCGAAAGCGGGCCTATTGGAGTACGGATTCTCCCGCTCTATCCCATTGCAAAGACGGGAAACTCTGGTATCCCCTCTGATGTAGGGAGTTGGCTCTATCCAATAAGGCGAAAGATCGTCGCGTGCTAGAGTTGCGCAGAAGAAGACACGAGATAAATTGAGGTCGTGCATTGCCGCACGAACCCATTAGTCGAGGTCAATTAACTATGAAGAAGTCAATCGTATGTTTGTCCATTCTTGCCGCGCTGTTGGGGTGTGGCGGCGGTGGCGGCGATAACTCAGCTAGCAACACTAGCCAACCAACTACGCCGTCGACACCGACCACGCCCCCCGTAGTCACGACGGATTCGACAATCGCCGCGACCGCGCCGGCGGGCACCTACACGGACGCCGATAAGCTAGCGGCGTACAATTATCTCAATGCACAACGCATTGCGTGCGGCTTCGGTGCCCTTAAGCAGAATGCCGCGTTGGACCAAGCAGCGCAATCGCATGCCAAATATGTCGCACAGAACATTGATGCTGGGCGAGCCGACGCATACAGGCATGCCGAGAATCCGGCCTACCCTGGCTTCACGGGCGTCACTCCGTTGGACCGAGCGAACTTTCGGTCTTATGGTGGCCCAGCCGTTGGGGAAGAGTTGGCCGCTGCAGGCCCTGCACTGTTTGTCGTCCAAGGCCTCCTTGGAACAACGTATCACGGGCTAGGGCTACTACGCGGCGAAAGTGACGTTGGCATTGGCAGTTCGCCATCATCGTCCATGAACTTGCCAATCGTTACTATGGAGATTGGGCTGCATTCGACAGCCGAAGTCCAGTATTTAGATTCGAAGACCGTAGCAACCTTTCCGTGCGATGGTCAGACGAGTGTGACCACAACACACGGCTCTGAGGTTCCAAGCCCGATTCCAGGCCGCGATTTCTCAGCAGGCACAGCACTCAAGACAATCCTCCTCACGAGCGCGACGGACCCGAACAAGATGCTGTCCAGCAACGTCGCAGCACTGATCCCCGATGCTCCGCTTGCGGCCAAGACGACCTACACGGCGAAGCTGGTTGGCACGAACAACGGCCAGCCGATCAATAAGACCTGGAGCTTCACGACGCAGTGAGCGATGGTTCCGCATTTTGGAAGGCCCGCTTCGGCGGGCTTCTTCATTCCGGCCGCGGATCGCGATGCACCAATTATTCAAATAACGAACTTGATATGCGCTTTGCGCAGAATCTTTGTCATGAGAAAGTCGATCGTACATCTGTCCATGCTTGCTGCGCTGTCGGGATGCGGTAGCAGCAGCGGTGTATCCCGCGGGCTAGTTGCTGGGGCCCAGCTTCCCCGGACGGAACCTCGTCCGCATCCATCGGTTCTACAATTTCCGATGCAACCATACTCGCTTCGGCGCCTGAGGCAACCTACGCCGACTCCGACAGGCGGGCCGCGTATGACTACCTAAACTCTCTGCGCGTGCAATGCGGCTTCGGCGGGCGTATCCAGCGTGTTGCGTTGGACAAGGCAGCGCAGGCCCACGCCGAGTTTATTGCTGCCAATCTGGACGTCGGCCGTTCGGATGCCTATGGGCATACTGAGAATCCGCCATATCCCGGTTACACAGGCACCCTCCTGCTCGACTGAGCCAACTCGTACTCATATGGCAGCATTGGCGTCGGTGAGAATTTGGCCGCCGAACCCTCTGCGCTGCAGGCCGCGCAGGTCCTGACTTCGGTCACCTACCACGCGGTTGGGACGCTAGGCTTCGATCGCGAGATTGGGATCGGGAGATCCGAGCGAACGACGACCCTCGGTGTGCCGATCACCGTTCTCAAGGTTGGCTTCCGCTCGGCTTCCGATGTCCAATATTTGGATTCCAGGACTGTTGCGACTTTCCCATGCGACGGCCAGACTGGCGTCACGACGACCCATGGCGACGAAACGCCCAGCCCGCTGCCTGGCCGAAGTTTGTCGATCGATCCCGCTGGCCGAGTGATTGTCGCAGTCGTCCGTGTCCATCAAAATCTGTCCGTGTCCGAGTTCACAATCGCGCCAAGCGGCGGGGGACCGCTCAAGGCAACGCTGCTCACGAGCGCATCGGACCCAAATAGGCTCTTGCCGAGCAACGTCGCCGCGCTGATTCCAGATGCCCCTTTGGAAACGAGGACGATATATACGGCAAAGCTGGTTGGCACGAACAACGGCCGGCCCGTCACCAAGATCTGGAGCTTCGCCACCCAGTGAGCGGCGGTGCTTTGGATGGCCCGCTTCGGCGAGTCTTTACGACCAACTATAGGAACTTTCGAGATGCGCTTACTAATTGCCCTAATCCTGCCATGGCTCGCCTTCTTCACCATCGGTCGGCCATTCGCGGGGATCATCTGCTTGATCTTGCAGCTCACGTTGATCGGCTGGATCCCCGCGACGATCTGGGCCGTGTATTCGCTCAGCCAGTACAAGACGGACCAGAAAATCCAGAAGGCATTAGGCCAGAAAGGTATTTGAGAGCGATGTAGAATCCTGCGCTGCTGCGACAGCCAGTGCGTGTACTTGATGATCGGGGCTCAATGTTGTGTCGTGACGGTCTCGGATTCCGTCTAAGCTTTGGATGCGTAGCGTGTTATTACAACTGGGCGGTTGGTTACTCGCGACGCAGTGAAACTTTTCGTCATGGTCCCAGGCCCGCTTCGGCGGGCCTTTTCTTTTGTGCGCCAAGGATTGCAATGTCCAACACGAACAGAGTACATCTTTTTTGTGCCGGAAATATACAGAAAACGCGGTGTATTAATCCCCCAATAAGCGGGAATATAAGACCCATCAGATCGCCTATGCTAGATTCGTCGCCAGGCTCCCCGTCTTGGTCGACGCTCTCGTTAAGTCGCCGATCCTAGGACGGCGACTTTTTTTCGTCAGTCATCCCGGCCTCAAATGCAACGTGTCGCCCTCGGTCCGCAGGACTGGCTCCTCAATGCCGCGCGCAAGGAGCGAAGGCGTGTGCAGGTCTATCTGGTATCCGGTGCCAGGTTGCTTGGCACGATCAAGTCGTTCGACAACTTTGTCGTGCTGCTTAACACAAATGGCGTCATGCACGCGATCTACAAGCACGCGATCACGTCCGTCCAGTTGGACGACCCTGGCGGTCTGGCGCGCAAGAGATCCGAAAGCGATCCCAAGGCACCTGTCGTGGTCGTGCGAAAGCACCGTCCGACACGGGACTGACCGCTGACATATCTCGATTGCGCAGAATTTATGATTTCTGCGCGCATTTTAAAGCTGCGCCGCTTGCAAGGCCTTGCGCTGCGGACGATAGTTTCCGTTCGCCCACAGCAAAATCGACATGCAGCCAGATAACCAGCCGGTTCGAGTTTCACTCGAGGAATTGAGGTCGTTCGCCTCAGTGCTTACCGACGGCTCTCTGCTCAAGCAAGCTACCTTGCGCGTGATCGCCGAACAAGACGATCATCGCCGCAATCAGGAGGCGAAAGCGCTGGAGCTGCGCATGCGGCCCAACTAAGCAGACAAGACGTGCCGCGAGGACCTCTCGCACAAATGGAGCCGGCTATGCTATTCGCAGCTGCTACCGCATGCACACTCGTACTTCTGATTGCCCTGGTTGGCGTGGTCCGTTGGATCGTAGAAAATGACCCGATCCTGCGCGACGATTAAGAGGCGGCAGGATCGACGATAGCTCGTCGCGCAACATCGTAGCTTGGCGCGAAATCGCAAAGATCCCCTCTCGGGGGGAGTAGTTTCCCTGCCAGACGTTCCTCATAATTCGTCTTGAGCGGAGCCCCAATATGCAAGGCGCAACTGCAGCAGGATACGTCGTCGTTCTTCTCATTGTCTTCGTTGCCGGCGTCCGCTGGATCGTTAAGAACGACCCTATTCTGCGCGATGACTGAGCGGCGGCACGACAGGCGATAGTTGGACACGCGACCAGTGACTCGCGCCTCGCCTCTTCCCTTTTTAACTGGATCGTGCTGTGCGCAAGCTCTTCTCCTACGTGGTGGCCAATCTGGTCGTGTTAGTTCTGGCTGGCTGCCTCGTTCCCGAAAGATTCACGGCGGCGGTCACGGTCAAGCGGGACGGCACCTATACCTATAGATACGAAGGTACCGCGATGTCGGTGCCGGCCGCGATCAGGCTCAAGGAAGGTACCAGACTCTCGCCCAGCGACCTGCAGGTGCTAAAGCAGGACGCCGCACGAATGGCAGATATGCCCGGGGCACGCAAGGCGTTCTATGTTGGCGGAGGACGCTACGAACTCTCCGTAGAGCAGGATCTTCGGCCTGGCCAGCCATCGGAGGCCTTTAACTTCGTGACCGTCAAACGGGACAAAGACGGCGTGTTCACCATTGCGCCGGCGCCCATCAGCAAGGGGGATCTGGATGCG
>NZ_JBWKVH010000075.1:0-19427 GCF_059421605.1 Cupriavidus sp. GW821-FHT02F09 | reverse complement strand
GCACGTTCCGGCGTCGGGATGTAGCTGTCCAGCTGTTCGGCCAGGGCCAGAATGGCTTGCTCGCCCAGTTCGCCCTTATCGCCTTCCAGTGCCAGCTTGGCCGAACCCTTGATGATCGGGGTGTCGTCGCCGGGGAATTCGTACTTGGACAAGAGCTCGCGCACTTCCATTTCGACCAGCTCGAGCAGCTCGGCGTCGTCGACCATGTCGCACTTGTTCAGGAACACGATGATGTAAGGCACGCCAACCTGGCGGGCCAGCAGGATGTGTTCGCGGGTCTGGGGCATGGGGCCGTCAGCGGCCGAGCACACCAGGATCGCGCCGTCCATCTGTGCGGCGCCCGTGATCATGTTCTTCACATAGTCAGCGTGGCCCGGGCAGTCAACGTGTGCGTAGTGGCGGTTAGCCGTTTCGTACTCGACGTGTGCGGTGTTGATGGTAATACCGCGTGCCTTTTCTTCCGGCGCTGCGTCGATTTCGTCGTACTTCTTGGCCGAACCGCCAAACTTGGCTGCCAGCACCGTGGCAATTGCTGCCGTCAGGGTGGTCTTGCCGTGGTCAACGTGACCGATCGTGCCAACGTTCACGTGCGGCTTAGTCCGCGAGAACTTTTCCTTTGCCATTTTTCAGCTCCTAATCGAAACCAGTATGTCGTGTTCATAGTGCCGCCGCGCACAACGCGCGGCGGCGGATTTTTTTACTTACTTGCCACGTGCCGTGATCACGGCGTCGGCTACGTTCTTCGGAGCTTCAGCGTAGTGCTTGAACTCCATCGTGTACGTAGCACGGCCTTGCGTGGCCGAACGCAGCGAGGTCGAGTAGCCGAACATCTCTGCCAGCGGAACTTCCGCGCGCAGGATCTTGCCACCGCCGACCATGTCGTCCATGCCCTGGATAATGCCGCGACGCGACGACAGATCGCCCATCACGTTACCCATGAAGTCTTCGGGCGTTTCCACTTCCACGGCCATCATCGGCTCGAGCAGCACGGGGCTTGCGCGACGCATGCCTTCCTTGAAGCCCATGGAGCCGGCCATCTTGAACGCGTTTTCGTTCGAGTCCACATCGTGGTACGAACCGAAGAACAGCGTGACCTTGACGTCGACCACCGGGAAGCCTGCCAGGACGCCGGAGTTCAGGGTGTCCTGAATGCCCTTGTCCACTGCGGGGATGTACTCGCGCGGAACCACGCCGCCCTTGATGGCGTCGACGAATTCGTAGCCCTTGCCCGGTTCTTGCGGCTCGAGCTTCAGCACCACGTGACCGTACTGGCCACGGCCGCCCGACTGCTTGACGAACTTGCCTTCCACTTCGTCGCAGGTCTTGCGGATGGTTTCGCGGTACGCAACCTGGGGCTTGCCCACGGTGGCTTCCACGCCGAACTCGCGCTTCATGCGGTCAACCAGAATTTCGAGGTGGAGCTCGCCCATGCCCGAAATGATGGTCTGGCCGGATTCTTCGTCGGTCTTCACGCGGAACGACGGATCTTCCTGTGCCAGGCGGTTCAGGGCGATGCCCATCTTTTCCTGGTCAGCCTTGGTCTTCGGCTCGACAGCCTGCGAAATCACCGGCTCCGGGAACACCATGCGTTCCAGGATGATGATGTGGTCCGGATCGCACAGCGTGTCGCCCGTGGTGGCTTCTTTCAGGCCAACCGCGGCGGCGATGTCGCCTGCCAGCACTTCCTTGATTTCTTCGCGCTGGTTGGCGTGCATCTGCAGAATCCGGCCCAGGCGTTCCTTCTTGCTCTTGACCGGGTTGTAGATGGTGTCGCCCGAATTGACCTTGCCCGAATAGACGCGGAAGAAGATCAGCTGGCCGACGAACGGGTCGGTCATGATCTTGAACGCCAGAGCGGAGAACTTTTCGTCGTCCGCAGCACGGCGCGACACTTCCTTGTCGTCATCGTCCACGCCGGTGACCGGCGGGATGTCGACCGGCGACGGCAGGAAGTCGATCACGGCGTCCAGCATACGCTGCACGCCCTTGTTCTTGAACGCGGTGCCGCACAGCATCGGCTGGATTTCGCAGGCGATGGTACGGTCGCGCAGGCCCTTGATGATCTCGGCTTCGGACAGTTCGCCCTCTTCCAGATACTTGTTCATCAGCTCTTCGTTCGACTCGGCAGCTGCCTCGACCATCTTCTCGCGCCATTCGTTGCACGAGTCGGCCAGTTCAGCCGGGATGTCCACGTAGTCGAACTTGGTGCCTTGGCTGGCCTCGTCCCAGATGATCGCTTTCATCTTGATGAGGTCGACCACACCCTTGAAGGTGTCTTCGGCGCCGATGGGCACAACGACGGGAACCGGGCTAGCCTTCAGGCGGGTCTTCAGCTGGTCGTAGACCTTGAAGAAATTCGCGCCGGTACGGTCCATCTTGTTGACGAAGGCCAAGCGCGGCACGCCGTACTTGTTAGCCTGGCGCCAAACGGTTTCCGACTGGGGCTGCACGCCACCCACTGCGCAGTAGACCATGCATGCGCCGTCCAGCACGCGCATGGAGCGCTCCACCTCGATGGTGAAGTCCACGTGGCCCGGGGTGTCGATGATGTTGATGCGGTGTTCCGGGTAATTGCCGGCCATGCCCTTCCAGAAGGCGGTGGTCGCAGCGGAGGTGATCGTGATGCCACGCTCCTGTTCCTGCTCCATCCAGTCCATCGTGGCGGCGCCATCATGCACTTCACCGATCTTGTGGTTCACACCGGTGTAGAACAGGATACGCTCGGTCGTGGTGGTTTTACCCGCGTCAATGTGAGCCGAGATACCGATATTGCGGTAGCGCTCAATGGGAGTCTTACGAGCCACTTTAATCCTCTATTCGTCCGTGAGACGCCGGCATCTCATTGCCAACGCCCGTAACACAAACGGGCGAGCGTGTGAAAACACAGCCCGCCCGGCAACCAACGGCGTATAACTCGCGCGCTTTAGAAGCGGAAGTGCGAGAACGCCTTGTTGGCTTCAGCCATGCGGTGCACTTCGTCGCGCTTCTTCATCGCGCCGCCGCGGCCTTCCGCAGCTTCCAGCAACTCACCTGCCAGGCGCAGCGCCATCGACTTCTCGCTGCGTTTTTTCGCGGCCTCGCGCAACCAACGCATCGCCAATGCCAAACGACGCGACGGACGGACTTCGACCGGAACCTGATAGTTGGCGCCGCCCACGCGACGGCTCTTCACTTCGACCACCGGCTTCACGTTGTTGATCGCAACGGAAAACACTTCAACGGGGGCCTTGCCTGCCTTCTTTTCGATCTGGTCGAACGCGCCATAAACGATACGTTCGGCAACCGACTTCTTGCCGTCCAGCATCAGGACGTTCATGAACTTGGCAACTTCAACGTTACCGAACTTCGGATCGGGCAGGATATCCCGCTTGGGGACTTCACGACGACGTGGCATCTTCTTTCCTTTAGATTCAGTTGAGAGCGCGGCAATGATTTCCCGCTCTCCGGCCACCAACTAGCTTGCCTTCCATCGAGGCAAATTCGCCGGGTGACCACTTACTCGACGGCACGGCGCATAAACGCTCCGTTGTACCGCCGCCTGGTGACAGCACCATGACGCAACCGCCACAGGCCATCGTTTGTTGCTTCGGGCTTTGTGCCCAGCTTGCCTGGCGTTAGCCTTAAGCAGCCTTCGGACGCTTCGCGCCGTACTTCGAACGTGCCTGGCGACGATCCTTCACGCCTTGCAAGTCCAGCGAGCCACGGACGATGTGGTAACGCACACCCGGCAAGTCCTTCACACGGCCGCCGCGGATCAGCACGACCGAGTGTTCTTGCAGGTTGTGGCCTTCACCGCCGATGTACGAGATGACCTCGAAACCGTTGGTCAGGCGCACCTTGGCGACCTTACGCAGTGCCGAGTTCGGCTTCTTCGGCGTCGTGGTGTACACACGGGTGCACACGCCGCGACGCTGGGGGCAGTTCTCAAGCGCCGGGCTCTTGCTCTTGACGACTTCAGAGACACGCGGCTTGCGAACCAGTTGGTTGATAGTTGGCATTGTTCAATCCAGCTTGGTTTTACGGAAAAACACCCCTGGGGCCACAAGCAATGGGCCGAAGAGGCAACGACGGGTTTTGGGCGGGAAAAGTGAGCGAGCGCTCTTGAGACGGACCTGTGGAGGAACAGACTGGCCAAAGAGCGCGAGCTCGCCTGGGATCCCGCTGCGACCACACCACCAGAGCATCACACGATCCCCTGGCAGGCTTGCCGATTGCGAACCGAGGGCCACAATTACGACAGGCGAGCGAAATCCAAAGCCAAAAACTCGAATCTGACATGCTAGCAGCGACTACGTAAACCGTCAAGCAGCTTCTGACAGAAGCGTGCTGCTCGGCTTAGGCCCGGGCAGGGCCTCAAAAGTCCTCCACGGCGCCCAGCGCTTCCAGGATGGCATCACCGTAGCGCTCCAGCTTGGCGGCGCCGATGCCGGGGACTTCAGCCATTGCCGTCAACGAATCCGGCGCGCTGCGCGCCAGTTCGGCCAGCGTGGCGTCATGGAAGATCACATAGGCGGGCACACCGTGCTCGCGTGCCGTCTCGGTGCGCCACTTGCGCAGCGCTTCCCAGTTGGCCAATGCCTCGGTGTCCATGCCGGCGGTATGGTCGGTGCGCGTGCCGGCGGAGCCGCGCGCGCCACGCTCGCCGCTCTTGGCTGGCTTGCTGACCTGGCGGCGCAGGGTGATCGACGTCTCGCCCTTGAGCACCGCGCGGGCAGCGTCGCCCAGCAGCAGGGCGCCGTGACCGCCATGGTCGATCACCAGCAGGCCGTGAGCGATCAACTGGCGGAAAATGGCGTGCCACTCGGAGACCGAACGGTCCGCGCCGATGCCAAACGTGGAGACCTTGTCGTGGCCCCATTGACGGATTTTTTCCGACGCGTTGCCGCGCAGCACATCGACCATATGGGTTGCGCCGAAATGAACGCGGCTGGCCTGTGCCGTGCGGTAGACGCAGGACAGCGCCATCTGCGCTTCACGCGTGCCGTCCCAGGTAGCGGGCGGTTCCAGGCAGGTGTCGCAGTTGCCGCAGGGCTCGCTGGCTTCATCGAAATAGCCAAGGATGCGCACGCGGCGGCAGCCGGCTGTCTCGCACAGCCCGAGCAGGGCATCGAGCTTGGCGGACGAGACGCGCTTGTGCGCATCGTCTGCCTCGGACTCGTCGATCATGCGCTTTTGCTGAACCACGTCGCCGAGGCCGTAGGCCATCCAGGCGTTGGCCGGCAGCCCGTCGCGGCCGGCACGGCCCGTTTCCTGATAATAGCCCTCCATGCTCTTGGGCAAGTCCAGGTGCGCCACAAAGCGCACGTCCGGCTTGTCAATGCCCATGCCAAAAGCGATGGTGGCCACCATGATCACGCCCTCTTCCTCGCGGAAACGCGCCTGATGGTGCTGGCGCACGCCCGCATCCATACCGGCGTGGTACGCCAGCGCGTTGAGGCCCTGGGCGCTGAGGTAGCTGGCGGTGTCCTCCACCTTCTTACGCGACAGGCAATAGACGATGCCGCTGTCGTGCGTGCCGTCCGCGGCCAGGTGCTCGGCCTTGATAAAGGCCAGCAACTGCTGGCGCGCATTGTCCTTCTCGACGATGCGATAGCGGATATTGGGACGGTCAAAGCTGGAGACGAAGACGCGGGCGTCGTGCAGCGCGAGGCGCTCGACGATTTCCTCGCGCGTGACGGAATCCGCGGTGGCCGTCAGGGCAATGCGCGGCACGTCCGGGAAGCGCTCGTGCAGCACCGAGAGCTGGATGTATTCCGGTCGGAAGTCATGGCCCCACTGCGATACACAGTGCGCCTCGTCGATGGCAAACACGCCGATACGGGTACGCTGGAGCAGGTCCTGGAAGCGCGGCGTCATCAGCCGCTCGGGTGCCACATAAAGGATTTCCAGCCGGCCGGCGAGCAGATCGCGCTCCACCGCGGAGGCCTCGGCCCCGCTGAGCGTCGAGTTCAGCACTGCCGCGCGCACGCCCGCCTCGGACAGCGCCGCGACCTGGTCCTGCATCAGCGCGATCAGCGGTGACACCACGATGCCGGTGCCATGCCCGGCCCGCTGCCGCAGCAGCGCGGGGATCTGGTAGCACAGCGACTTGCCGCCGCCGGTCGGCATCAGGACCAGGCAATCGCCACCATCGGCCACATGGTCGATGATCTCCCCCTGCCGGCCGCGGAAGGCGTGGTAGCCAAAAACATCCTTGAGAATCGCCAGGGCGCGCGACATAGCAACAGCTTAAAAAAAGGGGTGGGACCGCGAAAGGCGTAACCATACCACCAAGGGCGCGGCTAACTACTTCGGCCTGTAACGAATGTTCCCGGATTTCTTTCGTCTGGCGGCGCATGGAGCACGGGTCCGTGCCCCTGCGGCGAAGCATAAGCACGACGAATAAAAATAACCGAAGAGGCCTAAAGAAATAAAACCGGCTATATACCTACAGGCCAAAAAAAACCCGGCCACCAGGGCCGGGCTTCTTCATGCAGCTTGCTTGCAGGTTCAGGCTGGCAGTCTTAGACCGCGTCGCCCTCGCCTTCGGTCGTCGCCGGCACCACAGGCGGCTCGATGAAGAGCGACTGCTCTTCGTCGGAGATCGCCTGGGCACGTTCGCGCTCGGCCGCCTCGCGCGCCTTGCGGGCACGGTGGTAGGCCAGACCCGTACCAGCGGGGATCAGTCGGCCAACGATCACGTTTTCCTTCAGACCACGCAGGTCGTCGGTCTTGCCCATGATCGCGGCTTCCGTCAGCACGCGGGTGGTTTCCTGGAACGATGCCGCCGAGATGAAGCTGTCGGTGGACAGCGACGCCTTGGTGATACCGAGCAGCAGGTTTTCGTACGTGGCCGGACGCTTGCCTTCGGCGATCACGCGATCGTTCTCGTCGAGCAGTTCCGAACGCTCCACCTGTTCACCCGGGATGAACTTGGTGTCGCCCACATCCGCGATCTGCACGCGGCGCAGCATCTGGCGCACGATCACTTCGATGTGCTTGTCGTTGATCTTCACGCCCTGCAGACGGTACACATCCTGCACTTCGTCGACGATGTAGTGCGCCAGCTCCTCGATGCCCTTCAGGCGCAGGATGTCGTGCGGGTCCGCCGGACCTTCCACGATCATTTCGCCCTTGTTCACCACCTGGCCATCGTGCACCAGGACTTGCTTTTCCTTGGTGATCAGGAACTCATGGGCGTTGCCGTCCAGGTCCGTAATCACCAGGCGTTGCTTGCCCTTGGTGTCCTTGCCGAACGACGTGGTGCCGGTGACTTCCGCCAGCACGGCGGCATCCTTCGGCGAACGCGCTTCGAACAGCTCGGCCACACGCGGCAGACCCCCGGTAATGTCGCGGGTCTTTTGCGATTCGGTCGGGATACGTGCAAGCACTTCGCCCACATGCACCTGCTGGCCGTCCTTCACGGTGATCAGCGCGCCGACCTGGAAGCCGATGGTCACGGAGTGGTCCGTGCCCGGGATCTTCACTTCCTGGCCGTTGGCGTCGAGCAGCTTCACCTGCGGGCGCAGGCCCTTGGTGGCAGCCGTACGGCGCTTGGCATCAATCACCACGAGGGTCGACAGGCCGGTGACCTCGTCCATCTGCTTGGCGACGGTCACGCCCTCTTCGACGTTCTCGAACTTGGTCGTGCCGGTGTACTCCGACACGATCGGGCGCGTCAGCGCGTCCCACGTGGCCAGCTGCGTGCCAGCCTTGATGGCCTGGCCGTCCTGCACCAGCAGCGTGGCGCCGTACGGGATCTTGTGGCGCTCGCGCTCGCGGCCGTGGTCGTCGGTGATCAGCGCTTCGCCCGAACGCGAGATGACGATCAGCTCGCCCTTCGCATTGGTGACGTAACGCATGGTCGCCGTGAAACGCACGGTACCGGTTGCCTTCGCTTCCACGCTCGATGCCACGGCCGAACGCGATGCCGCGCCGCCGATGTGGAACGTACGCATGGTCAGCTGGGTGCCCGGCTCGCCAATCGACTGAGCGGCGATCACGCCAACCGCTTCGCCGGAGTTCACCAGCACGCCGCGGCCGAGGTCGCGGCCATAGCACATGCCGCACAGGCCGTAGCGCGTGTCGCACGACAGCGGCGTGCGCACCTTCACTTCGTCCACGCCGATGGCGTCGATCATGTCGACCAGGTCTTCGTCCAGCAGGGTGCCGGCCTCGATCGCGGTTTCCTGGGTCTCAGGGTTCACCACGTCGGACACCGTCACACGGCCGAGAATCCGGTCGCGCAGGGCTTCGATCACTTCACCGCCTTCGACCAGGGCCTTCATGGCCACGCCGTTGGTCGTGCCGCAATCGTCTTCCACCACCACCAGATCCTGCGTCACGTCGACCAGACGACGGGTCAGGTAACCCGAGTTCGCGGTCTTCAGTGCCGTATCCGCCAGGCCCTTACGCGCGCCGTGGGTGGAGATGAAGTACTGCAGAACGTTCAGGCCTTCACGGAAGTTCGCCGTAATCGGCGTTTCAATGATCGAGCCATCCGGCTTGGCCATCAGGCCACGCATGCCAGCCAGCTGACGGATCTGCGCAGCGGAACCGCGCGCGCCCGAGTCGGCCATCATGTAAATCGAGTTGAAGGAGTCTTGCTTCACGGTGTTGCCGTGACGGTCGACCACGTCTTCGTGCTGGAGCTGCTCCATCATCGCCTTGCCCACCTGGTCGCCGGCAGCACCCCAGATGTCCACGACGTTGTTGTAGCGTTCCTGGTCGGTCACCAGGCCCGACATGTACTGCTTGTCGTATTCCTTCACCTTGGCAGCCGCGTCGGAAATGATCTTTTCCTTTTGCGGCGGCACCAGCATGTCGTCGATGGCGATCGAGATACCAGCGCGCGTTGCCAGGCGGAAGCCCGACTGCAGCAGCTTGTCAGCGAAGATCACGGTCTCGCGCAGGCCGCACTTACGGAACGCGGTGTTGATCAGGCGCGAGATTTCCTTCTTCTTCAGCGGCTTGTTCAGCACCGAGAAAGGCAGGCCCTTCGGCAGGATCTCGGACATGATCGCGCGGCCGACCGTGGTGGCCTGCAGCGTGATCTTGGGCGCGAAGCGGGCGTCGCCCACTGCATCCTTGTCGACCAGTTCATACTCGGTGATACGCACGTTCACGCGCGAAGCCAGTTCGACTTCCTTGTTCTCGTAGGCGCGGATCACTTCGCTGATGTCAGCGAACGTCAGGCCTTCGCCCTTGCCGTTGATCTTGTCGCGGGTCGTGTAGTACAGACCCAGCACCACGTCTTGCGACGGGACGATCGACGGATCGCCGTTGGCCGGGAACAGCACGTTGTTGGAGGCCAGCATCAGCGTGCGGGCTTCCATCTGCGCTTCCAGCGACAGCGGGACGTGAACAGCCATCTGGTCACCGTCGAAGTCGGCGTTGAACGCCGCGCAGACCAGCGGGTGCAGCTGGATGGCCTTGCCTTCGATCAGCACCGGCTCGAACGCCTGGATACCCAGGCGGTGCAGCGTCGGCGCGCGGTTCAGCATGACCGGATGCTCGCGGATCACCTCTTCGAGGATGTCCCACACCACCGCGGTCTGGCTTTCCACTTCCTTCTTCGCCGCCTTGATGGTGGTGGCGATGCCCATCGTTTCCAGCTTGTGGAAAATGAAAGGCTTGAACAGCTCAAGCGCCATCAGCTTGGGCAGGCCGCACTGATGCAGCTTCAGGGTCGGGCCCACCACAATGACCGAACGGCCGGAGTAGTCGACGCGCTTGCCCAGCAAGTTCTGACGGAAACGGCCGCCCTTGCCCTTGATCATTTCGGCCAGCGACTTCAGCGGACGCTTGTTGGCGCCCGTCATGGCCTTGCCGCGACGACCGTTGTCCAGCAGCGAGTCAACCGCCTCCTGCAGCATGCGCTTTTCGTTGCGCACGATGATTTCAGGCGCCTTCAGTTCGAGCAGGCGCTTCAGGCGGTTGTTACGGTTGATGACGCGGCGATACAGGTCGTTCAGGTCCGAAGTGGCGAAACGGCCACCATCCAGCGGAACCAGCGGACGCAGTTCGGGCGGCAGCACCGGCAGCACTTCCAGGATCATCCATTCCGGCTTGATGCCCGAACGCTGGAACGCCTCGAGCACCTTCAGGCGCTTGGCGAACTTCTTGATCTTGGCTTCGGAGCCGGTGGTCTGCAGCTCGGCGCGGATCGTTTCGATCTGCTTTTCGATGTCGATGCCGCGCAGCAATTCACGGATGCCTTCGGCACCCATCATGGCCACGAATTCGCCTTCGCCATACTCTTCGCACTTGGCGATGTAGTCGTCCTCGGACATGATCTGGCTCTTCTTGAGCGGGGTCATGCCGGGTTCGAGCACCACGAATGCTTCGAAGTACAGGACGCGTTCGATATCGCGCAGCGTCATGTCGAGCACCATGCCCAGACGCGACGGCAGCGACTTCAGGAACCAGATGTGCGCGGTCGGCGCAGCCAGTTCGATGTGGCCCATGCGCTCGCGGCGCACCTTGGCCAGCGTCACCTCAACGCCGCACTTCTCGCAGATCACGCCACGATGCTTCAGGCGCTTGTACTTGCCGCACAAGCACTCGTAGTCCTTGATCGGGCCAAAGATCTTGGCGCAGAACAGACCATCGCGCTCGGGCTTGAACGTCCGATAGTTGATGGTTTCCGGCTTCTTCACTTCACCGTACGACCACGAACGGATCTTCTCTGGCGATGCCAGGCCGATCTTGATCGCGTCGAACTGCTCTTCCTGCTGAACCTGCTTAAAGAGATCGAGCAATGCTTTCATTGCAACTCCTTGTTTCGCCGCCAGCCCGACAGCATGTCGGGCCCGCGGCATTCATCCTGTGGGAAAACCGTAGCGGGCATTCGGCGGTAGGCGGGCCATTCACGGCCGGCCTACCGCGCACTCTCGATCCAAATCAATAGCGATCGAGGTCGATGTCGATACCCAGCGAACGGATTTCCTTCACCAGCACGTTGAACGATTCCGGCATGCCGGCATCGATCGAGTGCTCGCCCTTGACGATGTTCTCGTAGACCTTGGTCCGGCCGTTCACGTCATCGGACTTGACCGTCAGCATTTCCTGCAGCACGTAGGAGGCGCCATATGCTTCCAGCGCCCACACTTCCATTTCACCGAAACGCTGGCCACCGAACTGCGCCTTACCACCCAGCGGCTGCTGGGTCACCAGCGAGTACGGGCCGGTCGAACGCGCGTGCATCTTGTCGTCGACCAAGTGGTGCAGCTTCAGCATGTGCATCACGCCCAGCGTAACCGGACGCTCGAACGCTTCGCCGGTGCGGCCGTCGTGCAGCGTGACCTGTTGCTTGGAGGCGGTCAGGCCCATGTCGCGGGCGATCTCTTCCGGGTACGCCAGGTCCAGCATGCGGCGGATCTCGTCTTCATGCGCACCGTCGAACACCGGCGTGGCGAACGGGACACCCTTCTTCAGGTTGGTCGCCAGTTCCAGCACTTCAGCGTCCGACAGGCTGTCGAGGTCTTCCGGCTTGCCGCTCTCGTTGTAGATCTGGGCAAGCAACGGACGCAGTTCCTGCGCCTTCGCCTGTGCCTTGAGCATGGAGCCGATACGCTGGCCCAGGCCGCGCGCGGCCCAGCCCAGGTGGGTTTCCAGAATCTGGCCCACGTTCATCCGCGACGGCACGCCGAGCGGGTTCAGCACGATGTCGGCGGGCGTGCCGTCGGCCATGTAGGGCATGTCTTCGATCGGGACGATCTTGGACACAACACCCTTGTTGCCGTGACGGCCTGCCATCTTGTCGCCAGGCTGCAGGCGGCGCTTGACCGCCAGGTACACCTTGACCATCTTGATCACGCCCGGCGGCAGTTCGTCGCCTTGCGTGAGCTTCTTGCGCTTTTCTTCAAAGGCCAGGTCGAACTCGTGACGCTTCTGCTCGATGGCTTCCTTGACGGCTTCCAGCTGGGCAGCCACTTCTTCGTCGGCCGGGCGGATGTCGAACCAGTGGTACTTGTCCAGATCGGCCAGGTACTCGCGGGTCAGCTTGGCGCCCTTGGACAGCTTCTTCGGGCCGCCATTGACGGTCTTGTCGAGCAGCAGGCGTTCCAGACGCTGGAAGGCATCGCCTTCCACGATACGCAACTGGTCGTTCAGGTCCAGGCGGTAGCGCTTGAGTTCATCGTCGATGATGGACTGGGCACGCTTGTCGCGGGTCACGCCTTCGCGGGTAAAGACCTGAACGTCGATCACGATACCGCTCATCCCCGAGGGGACGCGCAGCGAGGTGTCCTTCACGTCCGAAGCCTTCTCACCGAAGATCGCGCGCAGCAGCTTTTCTTCCGGGGTCAGCTGGGTCTCGCCCTTGGGCGTGACCTTGCCGACCAGCACGTCACCGGCTTCCACTTCGGCACCGATGTAGGTGATGCCGGACTCGTCCAGACGCGCGAGCTGCGCTTCGGCGAGGTTGGAAATGTCGCGGGTGATTTCTTCCGGTCCCAGCTTGGTGTCACGCGCGACGACCGACAGTTCCTCGATGTGGATCGAGGTGTAGCGGTCTTCGGCAACCACACGTTCGGAGATCAGGATCGAATCTTCGAAGTTGTAGCCGTTCCACGGCATGAACGCCACCAGCATGTTCTGGCCGAGCGCGAGCTCGCCCAGGTCGGTCGATGCGCCGTCGGCGATCACGTCGCCACGGGCGACGAAATCCCCAACCTTGACCATCGGACGCTGGTTGATGTTGGTGTTCTGGTTCGAGCGGGTGTACTTGATCAGGTTGTAGATGTCGACGCCGACTTCACCGGCGACAGCTTCCTCATCGTTCACGCGAATCACGATACGCATGGCGTCGACGTAGTCCACCACGCCGCCACGGGTTGCCTGGACGGCAGTACCCGAGTCGACCGCAACGGTA
The DNA here is from genome assembly GCF_059421605.1 of Cupriavidus sp. GW821-FHT02F09. Lineage (NCBI taxonomy): Bacteria > Pseudomonadati > Pseudomonadota > Betaproteobacteria > Burkholderiales > Burkholderiaceae > Cupriavidus > Cupriavidus sp. GW821-FHT02F09. Next base: position 6,574 of record NZ_JBWKVH010000075.1, on the reverse strand, counting down.
CGCTCGATGCCGGTACCCACCAGCGGCTTGTCCGGACGCAGGCAAGGCACGGCCTGACGCTGCATGTTGGCGCCCATCAGTGCACGGTTCGCATCATCGTGCTCGAGGAACGGCACCAGCGATGCCGCGGCCGAGACGATCTGCGAAGGCGCCACGTCGATGTACTGGACGCGGTCCGGCGTGACCATACGGGTTTCCCGCTCGCTACCTTCACGCGACGACACCAGTTCGTCGATCAGGGTACCGTCGGCGTCAACCGTCGCGTTGGCCTGCGCCACCACGTACTTGCCTTCTTCAATGGCGGACAGGTAGTCGACCTGGTCGGTCAGCTTGCTGTCGACCACCTTGCGGTACGGCGTTTCCAGGAAGCCGTACTCGTTCAGGCGTGCATACAGTGCCAGCGAGTTGATCAGGCCAATGTTCGGGCCTTCCGGCGTTTCGATCGGGCACACGCGGCCGTAGTGGGTCGGGTGCACGTCGCGCACTTCAAAGCCTGCGCGCTCACGGGTCAAACCGCCCGGGCCCAGTGCGGAGACACGACGCTTGTGCGTGATCTCGGACAGCGGGTTGGTCTGGTCCATGAACTGCGACAGCTGCGACGAACCGAAGAACTCGCGGATGGCCGACGAAATCGGCTTCGAGTTGATCAGGTCATGCGGCATCAGGTTTTCGGTCTCGGCCTGGCCCAGACGTTCCTTCACGGCGCGCTCGACGCGCGACAAGCCGGCACGGAACTGGTTTTCGGCCAGTTCGCCAACGCAGCGAACGCGACGATTGCCCAGGTGATCGATGTCATCGACCTCACCCTTGCCGTTGCGCAGGTTGACCAGGATCTTGATGGTCTCGAGGATGTCCTCGTCCTGCAGCACCATGCTGCCTTCACCGCTCGGGCGGCCCAGGCGGCTGTTGACCTTCATGCGGCCAACGCGCGACAGGTCGTACGACTCTTCGCTGTAGAACAGGCGCTGGAACAGTGCCTCCACCGCGTCTTCAGTCGGCGGCTCGCCGGGACGCATCATGCGGTAGATCGCGATACGCGCAGCGGTCTGGTCGGCGGTGTCGTCCACGCGCAGCGTCTGCGACATGTACGGACCTTGGTCCAGATCGTTGGTGTACAGGGTCTGGATCTGCTTGACACCGGCTTCGCGCAGATTTTCCAGCACGGTTTCAGTCAGCTCGTCGTTAGCGTTGGCAATCACCTCACCGGTATCCGGGTCGATGATGTTCTTCGCCAGCACGCGGCCGAGCAGGTAGTCTTCCGGCACGCTGATCAGCTTGGTACCGGCGGAATCCAGGTCGCGGATATGCTTTGCGTTGATCCGCTTGTCCTTCTCCACGACGACACGGCCGTCCTTGTCGGCGATGTCGAAGCGCGCGACTTCACCACGCAGACGTTCGGGCACGAATTCCATCTGCGCGCCTTCCGACTGCAGGGTGAAATTGTCAAACACGAAGAAGTGCGCGAGGATTTGCTCAGGCGTCAGGCCGATCGACTTCAGCAGGATCGTGACCGGCATCTTGCGGCGACGGTCAACGCGGAAATACAGGATGTCCTTCGGGTCGAACTCGAAGTCGAGCCACGAGCCGCGGTAAGGAATAATCCGTGCCGAGAACAGCAGCTTGCCCGAGCTGTGGGTCTTGCCCTTGTCGTGTTCGAAGAACACGCCAGGCGAACGGTGGAGCTGCGAAACAATCACACGCTCGGTACCGTTGATGACGAAGGAGCCGGTCGACGTCATGAGCGGAATTTCGCCCATGTAGACTTCCTGTTCCTTGACTTCCTTGACCTTGCCCGGATTTTCCCGATCGTTGATGATCAGGCGTACCTTGGCACGCAGAGCCGAGTGGAAGGTCAGGCCACGCTGTTGACATTCCTTGACGTCGAACGGCGGGTTGGAGAGGTGGTAGGAGACGAACTCCATACGGGCGAGCCCGTTGTGCGACACAATCGGGAAGATTGCACTGAAAGCCGCTTGCAGGCCCTCGGTTTTGCGACGTGAGGGTGGCGCACCCTCTTGCAGAAACTGAGCGTAGGATTCAATCTGGGTGGCAAGCAGGAAAGGAACCTGATGAACCGTCGCGCGCTTCGCAAAACTTTTGCGAATGCGCTTCTTTTCGGTGAAGCTGTACGCCATGGGATCTCCGAATCATCGCAGGGCTGGCTGGACCTGGCGCAGCACCTGAGGTGTTCAGCGACTGGGAGGGGATTTGGCGGTTGGCCGCTACCAACCTCTGGCTGACGGTGTCCGCACGCTGCGAGCCGGCAGAAACGACGCAATGCGTCATACCGGCCCGGGGGACACCCGACCAAACTTGTCTTCTGCAGTCGGTTCAGAAGACAAACATCAGCAACCACCTAGTGTGCCACTGATGTTTGGCCTCTGCTCAAGCTTAGGCATACGCCCAGCTCTCAAGCATCGCTTGCGCCATTTGTTCACGCTTCCGAGTGCACAGTAAAACACACATCGCAGAAGCGCAAAAAGGCTGGCGCCGGGAATCTCCCTTTGCCAGCCCCATTCGCGTGCCAAAAGGCACGCGAGTACAGCTTACTTGACTTCGACCTTTGCGCCGGCGTCTTCCAGCTTCTTCTTGGCGTCGGCTGCAGCAGCCTTGTCCACGCCTTCCTTGACAGCCTTCGGTGCGCCGTCAACCAGATCCTTGGCTTCCTTCAGGCCCAGGCCGGTGATTTCGCGAACAGCCTTAATCACGCCAACCTTGTTTGCGCCGATTTCCGACAGGATAACGTTGAACTCGGTTTGCTCTTCAGCGGCAGCAGCGCCTGCGCCCGGGGCAGCAGCCACGGCCATCGAAGCGGCGGACACGCCAAACTTTTCTTCGAACGCCTTGACCAGGTCGTTCAGTTCCATCACGGACATCGAGCCTACGGCTTCGAGGATGTCGTCTTTGCTGATTGCCATTTGGAATACTCCTGCTAAATGTGATTCGGTATCGGTAATGCGATCTTGATGAGCCAGGCTGCGAAAAGGCTTACGCCTTAAGCAGCTGCGCCTTCGCTCTCGGCGGCGGCAGCAGCGCCTTCGCCTTCGGCAGGGGCGCCTTCGCTCTTCTTGGCGGCCAGTGCAGCCAGCAGACGGGCGAAGCCCGACACCGGTGCCTGCATCACGCCAAGCAGCTGAGCAATCAGTTCGTCACGGCTCGGGATCGAGGCCAGTGCCTTGACGGCAGCAGCATCGAGCACATTGCCGTCATACGACGCTGCGCGCAGAACCAACTTGTCGTTGGTCTTGGCAAAGTCGTTCAGAACCTTGGCCGACGACACTGCATCTTCGGAAATACCGTAGATCAGCGGACCGGTCATTTGCTCTGCGAGGCCGGCAAACGGCGTGCCTTCCACGGCGCGGCGCGCCAGCGTGTTCTTCAGAACGCGCAGGTACACGCCTTGCTCGCGGGCCTTGGCGCGCAGCTTGGTCAGATCGCCAACCGCAATGCCGCGATATTCGGCTACGACGATGGTCTGGGCTTTAGCGACTTGCGCCGAAACCTCAGCAACGACGGCCTTCTTATCTTCAATATTAAGTGGCACGGTTAAGCTCCAAAACGATGCTTGTCCCCCGGATCGTCCGAGGCACGCACATCAGTCCAAACGAACGGCGTCCGATTTGGCCCGAATCACCCGGGTCATTGCCCGGATTCTTCAATCCCTCGGGTGCGCCATCTGCGCTGGTGGGCCGGGAGGCGTCGCGGCAGGCCGAAGCCACGCTGCGTACGTTCCGTCCGATTAAGGCGAGGCAGCCAACCTACGGCCGCACCCGCCACCAGCGGTCTTTGATAACCAGCGGTGCCTGCTCCGCGCTTGCGCGCCGGCGGGCACCACTGCCCAAAGCCTTGCTCCTCCATCCTGCGGTGTCCTATCGGGCACCGCCTGACTCGGGAGACGATCCCGGCCTGGGCCAGGATCCTCAATTCTTTACGCTGGGCGACGTTATCGGGTCCACCCTGCGGTTGCCGCCAGCCTTAGGCCGACAGCGAAGCCTGTTCCACGCGAACGCCAACGCCCATGGTGGACGAAACAGCGATCTTGCGCAGGTACACGCCCTTGCTGGTAGCCGGCTTCGACTTCACCAGGGCTTCGATCAGCGCGCTCAGGTTGCGCTTCAGATCGGCGTCCTGGAACGAACGGCGGCCAATGGTGGCGTGGATGATACCGGCCTTGTCGACACGGTACTGCACCTGACCGGCCTTGGCGTTCTTCACAGCCTGGGCGACGTCGGGGGTAACCGTACCGACCTTCGGGTTCGGCATCAGGCCGCGCGGGCCCAGGATCTGGCCCAGCGTACCAACGATACGCATCGTGTCCGGCGAAGCGATCACGACGTCGAAGTTCAGGTTGCCGGCCTTGACTTGTTCAGCCAGGTCTTCCATACCGACGATTTCGGCGCCAGCTGCCTTCGCGGCTTCAGCCTTTTCGCCTTGGGCGAACACAGCCACGCGAACCGACTTGCCGGTACCGGCAGGCAGCACGACGGAGCCACGAACCACCTGGTCCGACTTCTTCGCATCGATGCCGAGTTGCACGGCAACGTCGATGGATTCGTCGAACTTGGCCGATGCGCAACCCTTCACCAGGCCCAGGGCCTCGTCGATCGGGTAGAACTTGGTGCGCTCGATCTTCGCCTTGTTCGCGGCGGTGCGCTTGGAAACCTTAGCCATTTACAGACCCTCCACGGTGATGCCCATCGAGCGAGCCGAACCGGCGATCGTACGGACAGCAGCGTCCAGATCGGCAGCGGTCAGGTCAGCGTTCTTTGCCTTGGCGATTTCTTCAGCCTGGGCACGCGTGATCTTGCCAACCTTGTCGGTGTGCGGCTTGGCCGAACCCTTGGTCAGGCCAGCTGCCTTCTTGATCAGAACGGTCGCCGGGGGCGACTTCATCACGAAGGTGAAGCTCTTGTCGGCGAAGGCGGTAATCACCACCGGCACCGGCAGGCCGGGTTCCATGCCTTGGGTCTGCGCGTTGAACGCCTTGCAGAACTCCATGATGTTCAGACCGCGTTGACCCAGTGCGGGGCCCACGGGCGGGGAGGGATTTGCCTTACCAGCCGGAATTTGCAGCTTGATAAAGCCAATGATCTTCTTGGCCATATTTACTCCAATCCGGACCGCTTCCTGACGGAATGCGATCCTGTTGAGTCGTAGCGCGCTATCGCTGCAGGGATGGTTCATCCACCCCAGCCAGCCTCACGCTCCTCTTGTGGCCAGCCCCTTTCGAGACTGGCCGCTGCATTTTTCGCTGGCCTTGCGACCAGCATAAAACGCGAAAACCTGAACCGCTTAAACCACTTAGACCTTCTCGACCTGGCCGAACTCGAGCTCGACCGGAGTGGCGCGCCCGAAGATGGTGACCGAGACGCGCAAGCGCGATTTCTCGTAGTTCACTTCCTCGACGTTGCCGTTGAAGTCGGTGAAAGGACCGTCCTTGACGCGAACCATTTCGCCCACTTCGAAGAGCGTCTTGGGACGCGGCTTCTCGACCCCTTCCTGCATCTGGGTCATGATCTTGTCGACTTCCTTCTGGGAAATCGGGCTCGGGCGATTGCGCGCACCGCCGACGAAGCCAGTGACCTTGCTGGTGTTCTTCACCAGGTGCCAGGTCTCGTCGGTCATTTCCATCTCGACCAGCACGTACCCCGGGAAGAAGCGACGTTCGGTGACAGACTTCTGCCCACCCTTGATTTCAACGACTTCTTCGGACGGGACCAGGATGCGGCCAAACTTATCCTGCATTTCGGCGCGCTCAATGCGCTCCTGCAGCGCGCGCTGCACACTCTTTTCCATGCCGGAATAGGCGTGCACCACATACCAGCGCTTCTTCGACGAAGGCGATTCAGCTGCGGGGACTTCCTGTTGTGCGTTATCCGTCATGTTCTATCCTTCATTTCCAGCCCAGCACGAGCGAAAAGATGACCCACTCGATGAGCTTGTCCGCAGACCACAGGAACACGGCCATGATCACGACAAAGACAAACACCAGGCCCGTCATCTGCCCGGCTTCCTTGCGGGTGGGCCAAACGACCTTACGGACTTCGCGATACGATTCCTTGGAGAAACCGATGAAGTCCTTGCCTGGCGCCGATACCAGCGCGACCACCACGCCCAGCGCAATGCCGCCGAACAGCGCAGCGCCACGCACGTAGGACGGTTGCTGTGCCAGGGCATAGAAACCGATGACGCCGGCAACCACCAGTAGCACCGCGGCGCCAAGCAACCACTTACCACTGGCGGCGTTGACGGTTTCGACGTTGGGATTGGCCATGTTTCGCAAACGAGACTAAGCCGCGTCACGATACTCTCTATCGCGACGCGGCTGATTGAATTGGCAGGGGCAGAGGGAATCGAACCCCCAACCTTCGGTTTTGGAGACCGACGCTCTGCCAGTTGAGCTATACCCCTAAAACAACTGTGGGGTCGGCGATTAGGCCAACCCCTCTGGCAACGAATACGGCCGGTTGGTGCCGTATTCGCTGTTCGACCTTATCAGTCGAGGATCTTTGCCACGACGCCGGCGCCGACGGTACGACCGCCTTCACGGATGGCGAAACGCAGGCCTTCTTCC
>NZ_JBWKVH010000074.1:0-19872 GCF_059421605.1 Cupriavidus sp. GW821-FHT02F09 | reverse complement strand
TGCCGACGCAAAGAAGAGTGACCGGCAGCCCCCGCAGGGGGATGTCGTATGGCTGTTGGGTGCAAAGGCCAACGCCGATAGAGACGAACCAACGAGCCCACACATCCGAGCCCTTGCGCCCAAAAACCAACGCCGACCACTCCCCCAAAATTTCCCCCTAACCATTTGCTACACTGCCCCCCAAACAATCCGGTTGAAGCCAATGAACGCCCAAGAAGTTGCCTCCTACCTGCAGACCAATCCCCAGTTCTTCGAAGACAACGCCGAACTGCTGGCCGCGGTGCAACTCACCAGCCCGCACAGCCACCGCGCGGTGTCGCTGCAGGAGCGCCAGATGGAAATCCTGCGCGAGAAAAACAAAGGCCTGGAGCTGAAGCTGGCGGACCTGGTTCGCCACGGCCATGACAACGACCGCACCCAGCAGCGCATGCACGCCTGGCAGTTGCGCTTGCTGGCCGAGGCGGACTCGCACGCGCTGCCGTATGCGGTGCAGGACGGCCTGCAGCAAGTGTTCGACGTGCCCGGCGTGGCCCTCAAGCTGTGGAATGTGGCGCAGAGCTACGCGCACATGGAAGTGGCACAGGGCGCGAGCGAAGACGTCCGCCTGTTTGCCGAGGGCCTGCGCGCGCCGTATTGCGGCGCCAACAGTGGCTTCGAGGCCGCGGCCTGGCTGGAGCGCGACGATATCGCCTCGCTGGCCATGGTGACGCTGCGCGTGCCCACGCGCGACGCCGGGACGCTCGGCGCGGCCTTTGGCTTGCTGGTGCTGGGCTCGCCCGAGCCGCGGCGCTTCCACGAGGGCATGGGCACGGCCTACCTGGCGCAGATCGGCGAAGTGGCCGGTGCCGCGCTGAACCGCCTGCGCGACTGATGGAGCCGAGCCGCGCGCGCAAGGCCGCTTCGCCCGCGGCGAAGAAGCCGGCCGCGCGCAAGGAGGCCGCCGAGGCGCCACTCGACAAGCCGCCGCCCGATCCGGTCGTGCTGCGCTATCTGGAGTGGCTCGCCAGCAGCCGCAAGCTGGCTGTCCACACACTGACCAACTACGCCCGCGACCTGTCTGTGCTGCAAGCGCACGCCGCACGCCATGCGCCGGGCATTGCGCTGTTGTCGCTGCAGACCCACCATATCCGCGCCTTTGCCGCGCGCATGCACGGCGGCGGCCTGGCCGGCACCAGCATTGCCCGCACGCTGTCGGCGTGGCGTGGTTTTTTTTTGTGGGCCGCGCGCCATGGCCTGGGCGTGCAGGCCAACCCGGTGGACGGCGTGCGCGCGCCAAAATCCGGGCACCGGCTGCCCAAGGCCTTGTCGGTGGAGCACGCGGTGGCGCTGGTCTCGCACAACGCGGGCGACGGCGCCGAGGGTCGGCGCGACCAAGCTGTCTACGAGTTGTTCTATTCCAGCGGCCTGCGCGTGTCGGAGCTGGTGCAGCTGGACGCGCGCTATGCCGAGGATGGGGAATACCGCTCCGCCGGCTGGATCGACATGGACGGCGCTGAGGTCACGGTGATCGGCAAGGGCTCGCGACGGCGTACCGTGCCTGTCGGCAGCAAGGCCATGGAAGCGCTGCGCGCGTGGCTGGCGGTGCGCCCGGAGCTGCTGCGCCCCGGCGCGCTGCCCGATGATGCGCATGCGCTGTTCCTGAGCGTGCGCGGGCGGCGCTTGCCGGCACGTACGGTGCAGTTGCGCATCAAGCAGCAGGCGATCCGGGCCGGCGTGCCGACCGACGTGCATCCGCACATGCTGCGGCACTCCTTCGCCACCCACGTATTGCAATCCTCTGGCGACCTGCGCGCGGTGCAGGAAATGCTCGGGCACGCCAGCGTGGCCACCACCCAGATCTATACCGCGCTGGATTTCCAGCACCTGGCCAAGGTCTACGACAAGGCGCACCCGCGCGCGGGCAGGGCGCACTCAGGGCCGGCGCCAGTGGTTGCTCCGGTAGTTGCCCCGGTGGCCGTGCCGAAGGCCGCGGATGAGGGCAAGGACGCCGAAGTCGCAAAAGACGCAGAAGCCGGCAAGGGCGACTAGCCCTCCCACTGCGCCAGGATGCCCCGGAAGGCTTCCATCTCCGGCAGCAGCCAGGCGCGGAAGGCCTTTACCTTGGGCGCTTCCAGCATGCCTGCCGAGCAGACGAAGTAGAGCAGCCACGGGCAGGTAATGCTCACATCGAAGAGCCGCACCACGCGCCCCGACAGCAGGTCGTTATAGGCCAGCGACGAGCGGATCAGCGCAATGCCTTGGCCCGCGGCGGCTGCCTGCAGCAGCAGCGAGGAGTCCTCCAGCAGCAGGCCCTTGCGCGGCTCCGGCCAGTCCAGGCCGGCAGCTTCGAACCACGGCTTCCACGGATCGCCCTCGCCGCGCAGCAGCGACATGCCTTCCATGTCCTGCGGCCGTGCCGGCAGCTTGCCGCCGTTGAAGGCCGGGCTGCAGACCGGGAAGAACACGTCGTCCAGCAGCTTCTCCACATACAGGCCGGGATAGTCGCCGCTGCCCATGCGCAACGCGATGTCGACTTCCTCGCGCCCGAAATCCACCAGCGTGTTGGACGACAGCAGCTCCACGTCCAGCTCGGGGTGCTGCTCGATAAAGCTGCCGATGCGCGGCGTGAGCCAGCGCGCGGCAAACGACGGCATGGTGCTGATGGTGAGGCGCTTGTCGCGGTTCCCGGCCTGCAGCGCACGGGTGGCATCGGCGATCTCCAGCAGGGCTTCGCGCACGCGCCCGGCGTAGGCCCGGCCGCCGGGTGTCAGGGTCACACGCTTGCCGTTGCGCTCGAACAGGGCCTGCCCCAGCTCTTCCTCCAGCGCGCGGATCTGGTGGCTGACCGCGCCGTGGGTGACGAACAGTTCGGTGGCCGCGCGCGAAAAGCTCTCGTGGCGGGCGGCTGCCTCGAACGCGCGCAGCGCGGTCAGCCCCGGCAGGCGCGGCAGCTCGCGATGCCAGCCACGTGGCAAATCTCTCTCCCATGCTCCCTTCAGCGCCATCATCCACCTCGTCTTATGTGAGCGTACCTAACAAGAACAAGGAAAATATATCGTTTTGGAAGAGGACCGGCAATCACTAGAATGCAATGCATCGGGGCGCTACCCGCACCGGTGCCGATCCAGTACCAGGCAAGACCAAGCATAAGCCCGCCAGGGCTGAGCTGATCGGCGGCCGCCCATTCCGGGCAAGCGGGCGAGGCAGCCGACGATGTCAGCGAAGGATGCCCAACATGAAAACATTGCTCACAACGACCCTGTTCACCCTGAGCCCGGGCGAAGTTACCTCCCTTTCCATCCACGCCGGCCAGCGCCTGCGTGTGGAAGAGGCCACGGGGACCGACGTCTGGGTCACCCGCGAAGGCGATTCGGAAGACTACTGGCTGCGTTGCGGCGGTAGCCTGCTGCTTAACAGCGGCGACGAAATCACGCTGAGCGTGGACCCGCGCGCGGCAGAGCCGGTACGGCTGGCCCTGATCGCTGAAGCCCGCCGGCCGGCAACCAATGTGTCGCACCTGGTGGCGCGCATGGCGCGGCGTTTGGTTCGAGGCACCGAGTGGACGCCTAACCAGGACCAGGTCACGGCCTCCTGAGCCAGCGGATACCGATGCAGATGGCCGCGTGCGTGGCCATCTGCGGCTGATCCATTCCAGGCCGGCAAGCAAGGACGCAGCGCCAACGTCATAAAGACACACCGAAAGACACACCAGAAAAGGGGCGGCCTCCTGTGAGATCCGCCCCTTTTCGCTAAACTGCCGGGATGCAATCGATACAAGTCATCGAGCAGGGCCGGCAAGAGTACGAACCCTGTTTCGACGCGATGCGCGCCTTTACCGCCGCACGCACCCCCGACACTCCCGACCAGATCTGGCTGGTCGAGCATCCCCCGGTCTATACCCTCGGCCAGGCGGGAGATCCTGCGCATGTTCTGGCCCCTGACGATGCGATCCCCATCGTGCGGATCGATCGTGGCGGTCAGGTCACTTATCACGGTCCTGGCCAGGTCGTGGCCTATCTGTTGCTCGACCTGCGCCGCCGCTACCTGATGGTGCGCGAACTCGTCCATGCGATCGAGCAGGCCGTGCTGGATACGCTCGCGGCGTATAATCTCGCAGCCGAACGCAAGCCCGGCGCGCCTGGTATCTACCTTTCCGAAGGCCAGCACCAGGGCGCCAAGATCGCCGCGCTCGGACTCAAGATCCGCAATGGCTGCAGCTATCACGGCGTCAGCCTCAACGTGCAGATGGACCTCGCGCCCTTCCTGCGCATCAACCCCTGCGGCTATGCCGGCCTGGAAACGGTCGACATGGCAACGGCGGGCGCCACCTTCGCGGTGGCCGATGCGGCGGGTGCGTCCCGCTTGCCCGTGACCGCGGCACAACAAGCCGATATCGCGCGGCGCCTTGCGGCGGCGCTGTGTGAAGTGCTGGCAGAGGCGCAAGAGCGCGCCCTGGCGGCCCAACGGAATACCGCCGCGGCCCTGGCCACTTAGTCATCCAGCCGAATATGCACGCACCGCGCGTGCGGAGAACTCTATGAGCGACGCCCTGATCGCCACTTCCAGCGAAGCCCCGCAACCCCAGGCGGAGCAGTACGACCCGACCCGCAAGCAGAAGTCGGCGGACAAGACCGCGCGCATCCCCATCAAGATCGTGCCGGCCGAGAAGCTCAAGAAGCCCGAGTGGATCCGCGTCAAGGCGGCCACGGGCAGCTCGCGCTTCTATGAGATCAAGGACATCCTGCGCGCCAACAACCTGGTGACGGTATGTGAGGAAGCCAGCTGCCCGAACATCGGCGAGTGCTTCGGCAAGGGCACCGCCACGTTCATGATCATGGGCGACAAGTGCACCCGCCGCTGCCCGTTCTGCGACGTGGGCCACGGCCGTCCCGATCCGCTGGATGCCAACGAGCCGGGCAACCTGGCCCGCACCATCGCCCAGCTCAAGCTGAACTATGTGGTGATCACCAGCGTTGACCGCGACGACCTGCGCGACGGCGGCGCCCAGCACTTTGTCGATTGCATCACGCTGACCCGCGAGCTGTCGCCGGCCACCCGTATCGAAGTGCTGGTGCCGGACTTCCGCGGCCGCCTGGACAAGGCGCTGGACATCCTGCAAGCCGGCCCGCCGGACGTGATGAACCACAACATGGAAACCGTGCCCCGTCTGTACAAGCAGGCCCGCCCGGGCGCCGACTATGCGCACTCGCTCAAGCTGCTGCAAGAGTTCAAGCGCCGCAATCCGGCCGTGGCCACCAAGTCCGGCTTGATGGTGGGCCTGGGCGAGACCGACGAGGAAATCCTCGAAGTCATGCGCGACATGCGCGCCCACGACATCGACATGCTGACCATCGGCCAGTACCTGGCGCCGTCGGGCCACCACCTGCCGGTGATGCGCTACGTGCATCCGGACACCTTCAAGATGTTCGAGGCCGAGGCCTACAAGATGGGCTTCACCCATGCCGCCGTGGGCGCCATGGTGCGCAGCTCCTACCACGCGGACGAGCAGGCGCATAAGGCCGGGTTCGCCTGAGGTCGAACGGGCCAAAACCCCGCGCCATGACGACGGCTGTCGCTCCCTCTCCCCTCAGGGGGAGAGGGCTGGGGAGAGGGGTGGCTTAGCTAGGAGCCACTTGAAGCGGAGCCCTCGGTTTTGTCCAGCACGACGGCATAACGAGCGCCCGCCCTCTCCCCCGCCCCCTCTCCCGCAAGCGGGAGAGGGGAGACCACCCAGCGCAGGGTCAACGTTGTGAGCAGTTCGATCGGCCGGTATCCACCCGGCCGTTTTTTCGCCCGCGGCACCCCGTTGCGGGCCCTCCTGGCGTTGCATTCGCGCCACGGCCAGCCAAGTTTTCCTGAAATCTCTCCTCTCCGGCAAGTCTGGCCCGGTGTGTCCGCGCGCACCCATATCGAGCAGGGCCGGTGCGACGCAAGCGCCGCACCGGGCGCTCCTGCACCGGATCCAATCGCCGCGTCCGGCACCCGCACCGAGGCGGTGCGCCAACGCTATCCCGCATGAAGACGTAGCACCTCGTGCCTAGGGTCAACACCTAGCCACAGCATCTTCTTGTTTGGTTATTATGAATTTATCGATAAATCATCGATGAAATAGCGATCTCACTCTCGGACCCGTCGCAGCCGGCACCGCGCCTGACTAGTACAGCGCGCCCGCCTACACTGCAAGACAGGTCCCCCCGCTGGTGCCGCCCATGACCCGATGTTCCGTTCACCGCCTGGCCGAGCAAGCACTGCTGTGCAGCGTGTCCCCGCCGGCCTCGCTAGATGTACAGCGACGTATCTGGGCCATGGCCCAGCGCGCGGCCGAGTGGCGCGGCGTGGTCGATGCGGTGCCGGGCATGAACAATCTCACCGTGGTGTTCGATCGCGAAGCCGATCCCGAAGCGCTGGAACGCAACCTGAAGCTCGCCTGGGCTTCCGGTGAAGCGCGTGCCGCCACCGGCAAGCTGGTCGAGATCCCGGTGCGCTACGGCGGCGAGCATGGCCCCGACCTGGCTGAAGTCGCGGCGCACACGGGCCTTACGGTGCAGGAAGTGGTACGCCGCCACAGCGCGGGCGAGTACGTCGTCTACTTCCTCGGCTTCCAGCCCGGCTTTGCCTATATGGGCGGCCTGGACCCGGCGCTGGCCACGCCGCGCCGGCGCGAGCCGCGTTTGTCCGTGCCCGCGGGCACGGTCGGCATCGGCGGCGAGCAGACCGGCATCTACCCGGCAGCCGCCCCCGGCGGCTGGCAATTGATCGGGCAAACCACCAGCCAACTCTTCCTGGCAGACCGCGATCCGCCTTCCCTGTTCGCGCCCGGGGATACCGTGCGCTTTGTCGTCGAGGCGCTGCTGCCATGATCGAAATCACCCGACCCGGCGCGCTGGCCTCGGTCCAGGACCTTGGCCGTCCCGGCTTTCGCCGCTTTGGCGTGGGCACCGCGGGCGCGCTCGATGCCGTCGCGCTCACCATCGGCAACCGCCTGCTGGGCAATCCGGCGGGCGACGCCGCCATCGAATTCACGCTGGGCCGCGCCGCCGTGCGTTTCCATGCCGACATGCGCGTGGCGCTGACCGGCGCCGAATGCCGGGCCAACCTGGACGGCGTGCCGGTCTGGTCGTGGCATGCCTTCGACGTGCGCCGCGGCGAAACGCTGACGCTGTCGGCGGCGCAGGGCGGCACCCGTACCTATCTGTGCGTGGCGGGCGGCATCGCTGTCGCGCCGGTGATGGGCTCGCGCAGCACCGACCTCAAGGCCGGCTTTGGCGGCCTGGGTGGCCGCGCCCTGCATGAAGGCGACCGCCTGGATGCGGGCCGGCCCGGCGTAGCCGAGGACAGCGACTGGCTGGGCGTGCAGGCGCCATCCTGGGCGCTGCCGGTGAAGAAGCTCGGCGACGCGATGCCGATCCGCATGTTGACCGGCATCGAGTACGAGGATTTCGACGCCGCCGCGCGCGAAGCGCTGTGGCAGTCCGACTGGATCGTCACCCCCAACAGCAACCGCATGGGCCTGCGCCTGCAAGGCCCGGCCCTGGCGCGCCAGCCCGAGCGCGCGGCCGAGCTGCTCTCGCATGGCGTGCTGCCGGGCGTGGTCCAGGTGCCGCCGGCCGGCCAGCCCATCGTGCTGATGGCCGACGCGCAGACCACCGGCGGTTATCCCAAGATCGGCGTGGTGATCGGCGCCGACCTGTGGCGGCTGGCGCAGGTGCCGCTGGGTGCGCCGGTGCGCTTCGTGCGCGTCACGCTGGATGAGGCCGCCGCGGCGCAGGCCGAGCTGGACCGGTACCTGCAGCAACTGGACCAGGCGCTGCAGTGGCAGGGTGACGGCATGGCGATCGCCTCGCGGCGGCGCACGCGTACCCGCGCTGCCGTGGCCTGAGCCGCCAAACGCGCAACGACGGAACCTCAGAACGACCGAACGACAGAAACGACAGCAACCCCAAAACCTCAACACAAGCCGCAAGACCGGTGAGGAGCAACGCAATGCATATCGACCTGAACGCCGACCTCGGCGAAGGCTGCGGCAACGACCGCGAATTGCTGGGGCTGATCAGCTCGGCCAACGTGGCCTGCGGCTGGCACGCCGGTGACGCCGCCACCATGCTGCAGACCGTGAAGTGGGCGCTGGAGCAGGGCGTCGCCATCGGCGCGCATCCGAGCTATCCCGACCGCGAGAACTTCGGCCGCACCGAGATGCAGCTCGATCCCGAGGTGGTGTACGCGAACACGCTCTACCAGATCGGCGCCCTGGCCGCGCTGGTGCGCGCCCAAGGCGGCCAACTGGCCCACGTGAAGGCGCACGGCGCGCTCTACAACCAGGCAGCCAAGGATCCCAAGCTGGCCGACGCCATCGTGCGCGCGGTGCGCGACTTCGACTCCGACCTGGTCTTCTTCGGCCTGGCCGGCAGCGTCATGGTGAAGGTGGCGCGCGAAGCCGGCCTGAAGGTCAAGGAAGAAGTCTTCGCCGACCGCGGCTACAACCCCGACGGCTCGCTGGTCAAGCGCGGCACGCCCGGCGCGCTGCATGAGGACGAGAACGTGGCACTGGGCCAGACGCTGGACATGGTGCGCGAGCAGCGCGTGCGCGCCATCGACGGCACCTATGTATCGATTCGCGCCGAAACCGTGTGTCTGCACGGCGACGGCGCACACGCGCTTGCCTTTGCGCGCCGCATCCGCGAGCGGCTCGGCGCCGAAGGCATCGCAATCCGCGCCGGAGTCTGAGGGGCACGCCACACCTAACGGACGCGCCCCCAGGCTTCCGGTTTTCACTGTGCCCCGCGCGGGTGTCGAGCAGCATGACGCGACGCGAGGGCACTCGCCTCCATCACACTCTATTGGTGTCTCTCATGGAACAGGCAGTCAACCTCTGGCCCCTAGTCGGGGTCGGTATCATCATCCTTGGCTTCGTGCTGCGCTTCAACCCCATGATGGTGGTGGCGCTTGCCGCCATCGCCACCGGGCTGGCGGCAACCATGCCGGTCATGCAGATCTTCACGGCGATCGGCACCGCCTTCGTCAAGACGCGCAACCTGCCGCTCATCATCCTGCTGCCGCTGGCGGTGATCGGCCTGCTCGAGCGCCACGGGCTGCGCGAGCACGCGCAGGCGTGGATCTCGCGCATCGCGTCGGCCACCGTGGGACGCCTGCTGATCGTCTACCTCGGCGTGCGCGAGCTTACCGCCGCGGTGGGCCTGACCAGCCTCGGCGGCCATCCGCAGATGGTGCGCCCGCTGCTGGCCCCGATGGCCGAAGGCGCGGCCGAGACCCGCTTCGGCAAGCTGCCCGAGCCGATCCGCCAGCGCGTGCTGGCCTTCTGCGCGGCCACCGATAACGTCGGCCTGTTCTTTGGCGAAGACATCTTTGTGGCCTTCGGCGCCATCGCGCTGATGCACACCTTCTTGCTGTCGTCCAACATCGACGTGGAACCGCTGCATATCGCCGTGTGGGGCATCCCCACCGCGATCTGCGCCTTCCTGATCCACGCCGTGCGCCTCAAGCGCCTGGACATGTGGCTGGAGCGCGAAGTGGGCGGCAAGTCCGCTGCAACGGCTGGCGCTGCCTCGGCGGCCAAGAGCGGGGAGTAAGCCATGATCATTTCCATCGACTATCTCTACTGGCTCGCCGGCCTGGTGCTGGCCATCACGGCGTTGATGACTTTCGCCGACCGCGACCATCCGCGCCGGCTCAGCACGGGTTTGTTCTGGGCGCTGTATGCGCTGGTCTTCCTGATCGGCGACAAGCTGCCGCCGGCCATCGTCGGCATCGGCGCCGTGGTGATGGCGCTGATCGCGGGCTTTGGTGGCGTGGGCCACGGCAAGCACGGCACGCTGCCGGAGGCCGAGCGCCGCGCCTCGGCCAAGCGCCTGGGCAACAAGCTGTTCATCCCGGCACTGCTGATTCCCCTGGTGACCGTGATCGGCACGCTGCTGTTCAAGGACGTGAAGGTCGCCGGCCTGGCGCTGCTCGATCCCAAGAACGTCACCTTCGTCTCGCTTGGCATTGGTTGCCTGGTGGCGCTGGGCGTGGCGTGCTGGCTCACCCGCGACACGGTGGTGCAGGGCGTGCGCGAATCGCGCCGGCTGACCGAGTCGCTAGGCTGGGCGCTGGTGCTGCCGCAGATGCTGGCCATGCTGGGCCTGGTGTTCGCCGATGCCGGCGTGGGCAAGGCGGTGGCGCACCTGACCACGGCCTATATCAACATGGACTACAAGCTCGTGGCCGTGGTGGTGTATTGCGTGGGCATGGCGCTCTTTACCGTGATCATGGGCAATGGCTTTGCCGCCTTCCCGGTGATGACCGGCGGCATCGGCGTGCCCATCCTGGTGAACATGTTCCACGGCAACCCGGCGGTGATGGCGGCCATCGGCATGTTCTCCGGCTACTGCGGCACGCTGATGACGCCGATGGCGGCCAACTTCAACATCGTGCCGGCCGCGCTGCTGGAGCTTGATGACAAGAACGCCGTGATCCGGGCGCAGGTGCCAACCGCGCTGATGGTCCTGGTGGCCAATATCGTGCTGCTGTATTTCCTGATGTAAGAACGCGGCCCCGCCGCGAATGATTGGCCAGGGGCCCGGGCAACCGGGCTTCTTGCCGGGAGTCCCTGCCATGCGTACCGTGCTGCTGACCGGCTTCGAGCCGTTCGAGAGCGAGCCCATCAATCCTTCCTGGGAAGCGGTGCGCGCGCTTGACGGCGTGCGCATCGGCAACGGGCCCGATGACCTGGACGCCGCGATCGTTGTCGCGCGCCAGTTGCCCTGCGTGTTCGGCGCCGCCAACGATGCGCTGGCCGACCTGCTCGACGCGATCAATCCCGTGCTGGTGATCGCGGTGGGGCAGGCGGGCGGGCGCCCTGAGATGTCGGTGGAGCGCGTGGCGATCAATGTCGACGATGCGCGCATCGCCGACAACGCGGGCGCGCAACCCGTCGACACGCGTATCGCCGAAGAAGGCCCGGCGGCGTATTTCTCCAGCCTGCCGATCAAGGCCATCGTGCGCGACATGCGCGCCGCAGGCGTGCCCGCATCGGTGTCGCAGACCGCGGGCACCTTCGTCTGCAACCACGTGTTCTACGGCTTGATGCACCTGCTTGCCACGCAAGGCGTGCCTGCCGGGATCCGTGGCGGCTTCATCCATATTCCCTATTTGCCTGAGCAGGCGGCGCGCCATCCGGGGCAGCCCAGCCTGTCGCTGGCGTTGATGATCGAAGGCATCCGCTGCGCGGTGACCACGGCGCTTGCCACCACCAGCGATATCCGCGAGCAGGGCGGCCAGACGCACTGAGGCGCCGCTCAGGCGCCCGGAGGCGTGGCATCCTCCCGATTGTTGCCATCGCCGCTGCCATCACTTGCGCGCGCCGCCAGCCGCTTCGCCTTGCGGCGCGCACGCCGCAGGCTGCGGCGATCCAGCTGGAATTGCTCGAAGCGCCAGATCAGGTAGCACAGCGCCACGAACGGCCACATCCACCCCAGCCATTGCGACAGGCTGTTGAAGTGGATGAAACGGCCTAGCCGCCAGCCCTGCTCCGAGATCCAGGAGTATGGATTGGCGGGCAGCAGGTTGGACAGCATCACCAGCAGCATCAGCGTGGCGAGCGCCAGCGCGCCGCGCAGCCAGCGCGGCAGCCGCAGCAGCAAAACCAGTACCAGCGAGCCCGTCAACAGGGCAAAGCGGCCGCCTTCGGACAGCCAGTTGAAGGCGTTGTCGTCCGGGAACTGCATCTCGGCCACCACCGCCTTGAGCAGCAGCGCGCTGGCCAGCAAGGCCGCCAGGATGCGCAGCATCGGCGCCTGCCTGCGCATGGCGATCGAGGCAAACAGCCCGGTGCCCACCCAGCCGCATCCGGTAACGAGTGACTCCAGCAATTGCTGCCCTTGCACGTCGTCCGGCCGCAGCAGGCTGATGTTCTCGATCAGGTCGGGCAGCCCCGGGAATACGCCTTGCAGCCACTGCACGGGCCAGGAATCGGGGTCGGTCAGCCACTCGCGCACGATCGCGCCCATGCCGAACAGGTGATCCTGCGGGAAGATCTGCGCGAACGGCCACAGCAGGATCAGGATGATGGCAAAGCTGGCGTGCGGCTCGAACCACGCCATGCGCAGCTGGCGCAGCGAGCCGCGATCGATCAGCGCGGCCGAGAAGGGCGCCACCGCGGCACCGCCCAGCAGTGCGCCCAGCGCGTTGGTCATCAGGTCGATATTGGACGAGACGCGGTTGGGCAGCCAGGTCTGCAGCGCTTCCATGGTGCCCGACAGCAGCGTGCCCGCCACCAGCGCCAGCAGCACGGCGCGCACGCCGGAGATGCGCGGGTGCAGGGATAGCACCACCAGCGCGCCAAGCGGGCAGTAGCCCAGCACGTTGGTGATGAGATCGAACCCGGTCAGGTAGCGGGGCTTGGGCGCGGTGATGAAGGCCAGCGCAGAGATGCCGTTGTCGGTCCAGCCCGTGAACGGGTACAGGCTGCCATAGACCACCAGCAGGGCGAAGCACAACAGCCCCACCCGCGCCAGCGGCGAGTGGCGCGGCGGCGGTGGCGGGGGAACGAGCGGCGCGGGAGCCGATGCCATGCGCGGCCCGCTTACTGCAGCGGCAGCGTTGCCACCCAGTCCAGGATCGCCGCAATGGCGGCATCGCTGCCGGTGGCCAGCGCCTTGACGCCGCCGGCGCCATCGGCCGTGGCGGCGGGCTGCGCCACCACGAAGGTCTTCTGCCCGATCAGCCCGCTGCGAAATACCGTGGCGCGCACGCGGATCACGCCGCGGCTGGCGCTGGCGCTGTCGAACACCTGCTCGAACTCCAGCATGTCGATCTTGAGCGCCGGCGCGGTCGTGTCGCCGAACCACGTCAGTGCGCCGCGCGAGGCCACGGCTTCGCGCAGGCGGTCGTCAAACAGGCGCACCGGCGACATCACCCAGCGCTGCGTGGCATAGGGCTGCAGGCGCTCCGCCTGGGCGTAGTGCAGCCGGTAGTACAGCGAGTTGCCGTCCAGCCAGGTAGGGCCATCGGTCTGCGCCACGCGCATCTTGGGCAGGTGCGCGGCGTCAGGTGCGGCTCCTGCCGGCGGGCCCAGATCGTAGGTGATGGTGGGCGCGGAAGGCGTCAGGGCACAACCGCCCAGCAGCAGGCAGGCCAGCGCGACGCCGGCGGCCAGCCGGCGCGGCAGGGCGAAGGTGCCGGGTGTGTCGCGTCCGTCCGGCCGGGTTTGGGCATTGCGCATCATGATGTGCCTTGGTTTGCTCGAAGGATTCGCAGCGCCAGCCTGGCGGGCCAGGCGTGGTGTGCGTGCGGCGAGTGCGTAGGTGCGCGGCATGAGAGCATGCGGTCCGCGTCAGGGGGCCTGGAAGCCGGGCTCGCCCGGGCCCGGCACGGTGGGAGAGCCGCCAAACAGCACGCTGCGCGGGCTGTCGTTGAACTGGCTGGCGGCGCGGTCGATGCTGCGCATGGTCTGGCGCGCATCGCGCGCGAGCCCGTTGATCTGCGGCAGCGTGTCTTGCGAGACGCCGCCAGCGGCCGACTGCACGGAATCGGCGGCGCCCTGCAGGTCGCGCCCGACGCGGTCGACGGTGCGCATCACGGTACCGTCGGGGCTGGCCAGTTCCTGGGTGAGCCGCCGCGTGGAGGCCAGCGTGGCGTTGAGGTTTTCGGTCACCTGCGGCAACTGGCGCACGGCTGGCGCGATCGAGCTGGCCAGTTGCGAGTAGTCGTCGGCGGTCTTGTGCACCGAGCGGATCGCCTCCATCAGGTCGCGCCGGTTGTCGGCCTGGAACATGTCGTTGAGCGAACCCATGATCGTTTCCAGTTGCGTGAGCAAGCTGTCGCCGCGCTTTTCCAGCTCCTCGAAGAAGCCGGCCCGCATGATGATGCGCGCCACCGACTTGGAGGAGGTGGCCAGGTGCGGCGACGGCGTGCCGCCTTCCTGCGCGGTGGTGTCGTCGAGCTGCACGTAGCCGATCCCGGTCACGCCCTGGAAGCCGAGCGTGGCATAGGTGGTGTGGGTGATCGGGGTGTCCTGGTTGACGCTGATGCGCACGATGATCTGGCCCGGCACGGTCGGATCGAAGCGGATCGACACCACCTTGCCCACGTCCAGCCCGCGGTACTTGACGTCGGCCTGCGGCCCCAGCCCGTTGACGGTGGAGCGGGTGATCAGGTCATACGGCACGCGCACCGCGTGGTCGCTGCTGAACCAGAAGATCGCGAACAGCACCAGGATGGCGAGTCCAATCGTGAACACGCCGGCCAGGAAGGCGTGTGACTTGTTTTCCATCATGCTTCTCCAGATTGCGGGCCTGCGGGTGTTGCCGCATGCGTTGCCGCGCGTGCCGCGTCCGGCAAGGCCGGGAGCGCCTGCATGGCGCGCTGCCCGCGCTCGCCCAGGAAATACTCGTGGATGAACGGGTGGTCAATATGCACCAGTTCCCGGATCGGCAGCGCGGCGAGTACCTTGTGGTCCGCCAGCACCGCGACGCGGTCAGACAGCGCCACCAGGGTGTCGAGGTCATGGGTCACCATCACCACGGTCAGGCCCAGCTCGCGGCGCAGTTCGCGGATCAGTGCCACGTAGTCGTCCGAGGCCATCGGGTCCAGCCCGGCGGTGGGCTCGTCCAGGAACACCAGTTCCGGCTCCAGGGCCAGGGCACGCGCGAGCGCCACGCGCTTGATCATGCCGCCGGACAGGTCGGACGGCATCTTGTCCGCATCCCGGGCCGACAGCCCCACCAGTTGCAGCTTGAGCAGCGACGCCGCGCAGATGAGATCGTCGGGCAGGGTGCGAAGTTCACGCAGCGGCAGCGCGATGTTGTCGATCACCGACAGCGCGGAGAACAGCGCGCCGCGCTGGAACTGCAGGCCCCAGCGGTTGCGCAGGGCTTGCAGCCGGGCCGCGTCGAGCTTGGTCAGGTCCTCGCCGAACACACGGATGGTGCCGGAGGTGGGCCGCTCCAGCCCCACGATCTGGCGCAGCAGCACGGTCTTGCCGCTGCCCGAGCCGCCGACGATGGACAGCACTTCGCCCCGATGCACATCGAGGTTGAGGTGGTCGTGCACAACCGCCTCGCCAAAGCGCTTGACCAGGTCGCGTACCTCGATCACGGTGGTGCGCGGGGCGTGCTGCACGGTGCCCGAAGGCGGCGTTGCGGTGGCGGTCGTGGCGGTAGTCATAAGCCGATGTCCTTGAACAGGATGGCGAAGATGGCATCGGCCACGATCACAACGGTGATCGAGGTCACTACCGAGGCGGTGGTGCCTTCGCCCAGGCTGCGCGTGTTGGGCTCGATGCGCAAGCCGAAATGGCAGGCGGTGAGCGCGATCAGGATGCCGAACACCACGCCCTTGCCCAGGCCCATCCACAGGTTGGCCACCGGCACCGCATCGGGCAGCGCGCGCAGGAAGAAGGCCGCGCTGATATCCAGCTGGAAGTGCGCGGCCAGCATGCCGCCGGTAAGCGCCAGCACGTCGGTCCACGCCACCAGCAGCGGCATGGCGATGGCCAGCGCGATCACGCGCGGCATGATCAGCCGGAAGCCGTGCGAGATACCCATCACGCGCATCGCATCGAGCTCCTCGGTGACCCGCATCACGCCGATCTGCGCGGTGATGGCCGAGCCCGAGCGCCCGGCAATCAGGATGGCCGCCAGCACCGGGCCCAGCTCGCGGATCACCGCCATGCCGAGGATGTTGACGATAAAGATGCTCGCGCCAAAGGTGCGCAGCTGGTTGGCCGACAGGTACGACAACACGATGCCGATCAAAAAGCCGACCAGCGCCGTGATGCCGAGCGCCTTGTAGCCGACGTTGTAGATATTGGCCGAGATCTCGCGCCAGGGGCCGCGCTGCGGCGCGCGCGCCAGGCGCAGCAGGTCGAAGGCCAGCTGGCCCAGCATGGTCACGCCATTGCCGAGCTGCGAGAACATTGACAGGATCGAGGCGCCGAACAGGGTCACCGGATTGAACCGGTCCACCATATGTTTCTTCCAGTTCTCGCGGCGCAGCCCGGCGATGCGGGTAAAGACGCGGCGCTGGGCCTCGTTGGCTTCCAGCTTCTCGGGCAGCTTGCCGCCCCAGGCCTGCCACATCAGCTGTGCGCCGATGTGATCGAGCCGGGCGAGGCTTGCCAGCGACCAGTGCGCGTCCGCGGCGATCGAGTGCAGCTCGTTGCGCAGCGCGCGGGCGCGGTGGCAATCGGAGAGCGCGAGCGCTGTCCAGTCGCCGCGCAGTTGCACGGTTTGCGCTCCGTCCGCGCGCGTCACTTCTATGGCTGGCGTGGTAGGGCTTTCCAAAGCAGGGGGAGAAGTGATGGGCAAGTCCCGATTCTATGCCACCCGCAGCGTCAGCGGGCGTGCGCAGCGCCTCGGCCGTGGATTCGCACGGCTACAATGCGTAGCTGCTTGTGCCCATTGTGCTGTCCATCGCCGAAACGCATGTCCGCTGACAAATCCTTGCCCACGCCAGGCCCGACCCCTGCGGCCGCCGCTCCCGCGCAAGCCTGGCGCATCGACCCCGACCGCCTGCGCGCCGCGCTCACCGGCCCCGCGCACGGCTGGACCCTCGGCGTGGTCGACGAGACCGGCTCCACCAATGCCGACCTGACGCTGGCCTGCCGCAGCGCGCCGTGGACCGAGTCCGCCACGCTGCGCCTGGCCTATCGGCAGACCGCCGGGCGGGGCCGCCAGGGGCGCCCCTGGCAAGGCCAGGCGGGGCTGACGTTTTCGGTGGCGCTGCCCTTGCCGCTGGCGCCCTCGCAGTTGAGCGGGCTGAGCCTGGCGGTGGGGCTGGCGCTGGCCGAGGCGCTGGGCGACTGCGACGCGCGCCTCGGCGGCGCCGTTGGCCTGAAATGGCCTAACGACCTGCAGATCGACGGCCGCAAGCTGGCCGGCATCCTGATCGAGTCGGTGCCGGCGGGGCCACAGCGGGTCTGGGCCGTGGTCGGCATTGGCCTGAACCTGGTGCGCGATGCGCAGATGGAAGCCGCGCTCGGGCGCAGCCTGGCTGGTGTGACCGAATTCCTGCCGGGCTGCGATCCCACCGTGCTGCTGGCTGCGGTGCTGAACCGGCTCGCGGTGATGCGCGAGGATTTCCTGGCGCAGGGCTTTGCGCCGATGGCGCCCCGCTGGTCCGCGCGCGACGCCTATCGCGACCAGCCGGTGCGCCTGCTGCACGACGGCCGCGTGCAGGCCGAAGGCCTGGCGCGCGGCGTTGACGGCGACGGCCACTTGCTGCTGGAAACGCCCTCGGGCCTGGAGCGCATTGCCAGCGGCGAAGTGTCGCTGCGTTTGGCGGACAAAGCGGCGGACAAAGGGGCAGGCGCATGAGCGGCACCAGCGCCGGTATGCCGCGAGTTCCGCAACTGCTGATCGATATCGGCAACACCCGCCTGAAATGGGCCTGGTGCGACGAGGCCTGGTCCGGCGCCGTGCTGCACGAGACGCCATTGCCCACGCCCTGGCCGCACGGCGGCGCGGTGGCCCACGGCGAACTGGCCACGCTGGTGGCGCAATGGGCGTCGCTGCGCGCGCCCGGCGCGCAGCCGCTGGTGTGGGTCAGCAACGTGGCTGGCCCGGCCATCGCGGCCAGCCTGCAAGCCACGCTCGACACCGTGTTCGGCCCCGGCATCGGTGTGAACTGGGTACGCTCGGGCCCGCGCTTCGGCGGCCTCGTCAACGGCTACCGCGAGCCCACGCAGCTCGGCGTCGACCGCTGGATCGGCAGCATCGGCGCGCGCTGCTACCGCCCCGAGGGCGCTTTGCTGATCGTCACCGCCGGCACCGCCACCACGCTCGACGTGGTGAGCGCGCAGGACCGTTTCGAAGGCGGCCTGATCCTGCCTGGCCTGGACCTGATGCTGGGCGCGCTGGCGCGCAACACAGCGCAATTGCCGTCCCTGGACGTGAGCGATGCCGGGCTGGCTACGCCCTGGGCCGACAACACCCGCGACGCTATCGCCGCCGGCTGCCTGGCGGCCCAGGCCGGTGCCGTGGAGCGCACCTGGCGCGCGCTGTGCGAGCGCGGGCCGGTGCGCTGCTTGCTCTCCGGCGGCGCTCGCCATGTGCTGGCAAACGCGCTCTCCATGCCGTTCGAGATGCACGATAATCTCGTGTTGCTCGGCCTGCATGTGATGGCCTCGCAAAGCCCGGTCGGCACAGCGGGCTGAACCGCATCACACAGCATCACACCGCATCGCCTCTTCACCCCGTCGCGCCACCCCTGCATCGCCCCCAATGCTCCAACGAAGCCTTTTCATCCTGCTGGTCCTGGTCAATGCGCTGCTGCTGGCTGCCGTGCTGGGCGCGTTCGGCCCACAGCCGCTGGCCGGCTGGCTGGAAAGCGCGCGAGAGCCCGAACGCGCTGCCCAGCAGGCGCGCGCCGAACGCTTCCGACAGATGCCACAGGCAAGCGGCAAGCGGGCGGCATCCGAGCCCGCCACTGCGGCAGCCGCAACCACAACCACAACCGCAGCCACTCCCCAAGCCGCCGCGCCAGCCATGGCTTGCGTCGAGATCGGTGGTTTCAACGGGGAGCTGGTGCGCAAGGTGGCCGATGAGCTGGCCGGCGCGCCGCCCGGCGCCTGGCGCGTGGAACAGTTCGAGCGGCAGGAGCAGGCGCGCTGGTGGGTCCACCTGCCGCCGCAGGCCTCGCGCGAGAACCTGCAGCGCAAGCTCGGCGAGTTGCGCCGGCGCAATATCACCGATGTATCGGTGGTCAGCGCCGGCTCGCCGGAAACCTATACGGTGTCACTGGGCTTGTTCCAGGAGCGCGAGCATGCCGAGCATTTCCTCGACAACCTGCGCGAGCACGGCGTGCGCACCGCGGTGCTGACCGATACGCCGCATCCGCTGACGCGCCAGTGGCTGCGCGTGCGCAACGCCGACGCGGCACTGCGCACGCGGCTCGACGAGATGCGCCAGCGCTATGGCGCGCAGGACTTGCTGACCTGCACCTGAGCCGCGCGTCAGCGCTTGCTGCTTCGCTCAGCTGCCCTGGCGTACCTTGGACAGCAGCTTGGTGGTGGAGCGGTCGTGCAGGAACGCGATGGCATGCGCCTGGCCGCCCCAGCTGCGCACCAGGCGGGTTTCTTCCAGCGTATCGATGTCGTAGTCGCCGCCCTTGACATAGATGTCCGGGCGCACCAGCCGGATCAGCTCGACCGGCGTTTTCTCGCGGAACATCACGACCAGATCCACCGATGCCAGCGCCGCGATCAGCGCCATGCGATCCGATTCGTGGTTCAGGGGACGGTCGTCACCCTTGCCGAGCATGCGCACTGACGCGTCGCTGTTGACGCCGACTACCAGGCTGGCGCCCAGGGCCTTGGCTTGCGCCAGGTAGGTGGCGTGGCCGCGGTGGAGGATGTCGAAGACGCCGTTAGTGAAGACTAGCGGGCGGGGGAGGGTGGCTAGTTTTTCTGCTAGCGCGGTTGGGTTGTCGGGGGGGACTAGTTTGGATTCGAAGGTTGGGGGGGGCATGATGGAGGTGTTGGGGTAGCCAGTGGGTTCTGCGATTGTCTTCGGGTGAGGGAGCAACTTCAATGTCAACTGCTTAACTGCAACGGCTTAACGTCAAAGGCAAAGGCTGAAAGTCAAAGGCAGTTTCACCGCCCCTGCGGGGAGGCGACCTACTTTCTTGTCTCGCCAAGAAAGTAGGCAAAGAAGCGACCCGGATGGGGAGAAAGACTCCTCGTCGACAGGCAAAAAGAGCGGCCGGGGGCCAAACTCACATCGCCTTAAGGCGATGCTCAGACACGGCCCCCTCTTTTCCGCTCTTTTCGCCTGCCGACGAGGCGCCCCATAACGGGAGATGAAAGACAGACGGCTCGCTTCGCATCGCGGGCGGGTGATTGCCGCCTGGGGGCGGCAATCACGGCTACACCGAATGGTGATTTGATCCCCACGACCA
>NZ_JBWKVH010000073.1:0-21355 GCF_059421605.1 Cupriavidus sp. GW821-FHT02F09 | reverse complement strand
GGATCCGTGGCTCTTGATCAAGGAGCGGGACGCGTTCGCGCGCTCTGCCGCAGAGTACGACGTCACCGAAGCCCTGCAGGACAGCGTACTGGCCCAGGGCAATAGCAAATCGGCTGCCGGCGGTAACGCAAAGACTGCCGTGCCAAAGCAGCGTCGCTCGCGCCCGGGCCAGGGCCGACAGGTACTACTCGCTGCAGCACGCCCGGCCCCCCTTCCACTTGCGTTGGCCCCGCAACTGGCAACGCTCGCTTCAACGGTGCCGCGCAACGCCAAACAATGGGCCTATGAGATCAAAGTTCGACGGATACCGCATTCTCGCTTCGACTTCCCCATGCCGTCTCCAAACAAAAAACGGGGCGGATGCAACGGCGTGGTTTCCCGAACTTGCCGCTGGCCTGGCCTCGCTTGGCCGCGGGTACATTGTTGACGGCGAGGTTTGCGTTCTGGACGATATCGGCCGCAGCGATTTCGACCGACTACGTCGGCGGGCGCTACACCGACGCTGGTACCCCGGGGCCGATCTCGTCGTGTACTGCATTTTTGATCTGCTGGTGAGAGCGGGAAAAGACATTCGCGGCCAGTCTTACGAGCACCGGAAGGCGGCGCTCGCCGCTCTGCTCGCCAGTAGACCGGAGAGCATCCTCTACGTCGACTACGAACTCGATGGCCATTGGCTTTTCGAGCAAGCCTTGGCACTCCGCCTCGGAGGCATCGTCGGGAAGCGCGCAAACAGTACTTATCAAGCACCGCAGAAACGGATTTTTGGCCTGGAGACCCAAGGGCGGCCATGTCCGCTCACACAACTGAATCTGTGTCTAAATTTCAACTGAATTTGTGTTTTACCATCGTGCCCTGCCCCGGGGTGCCCGTAGGCAACGATTTTTCCCGCACGTCAAAGCTGGAACATGATCAGATTGCTCCCCGCGCAGCGGCCGGCATCACCCTTGCGCAGATGCCGCGGCGAGGCAAGATTTACCTCGGCGAGCGCAGATACTGATACAGCGTCTCGACAAGACGCTGACGGGCAACTGGCGCGAGGAGCACCTGTTTGTCTTGGGCGAGGCGCTGGCCATGTACGACGACATCGCCAGGCATCTGGTCGCGTGCGAAGCGTAGTTGCGCGCGCAGCTGGCCGAGCGCAGCGCGCGTTGCGTCGACCTGGGTAAAGCGCCCAAGACTAGAGCCAAGTCCCGCATGGAGTTCGACGTGCGCCAGGCGTTGGCGAACTGGGCCGGCGTGGACCTCACGCGCATCAACGGGTTGGCGGTGACGGCGGTGATGAAGCTGCTGTCGGAGATTGGCCCGGACCTGAGCCGCTTCGCCAGCATCAAGCACTTCGGCTCCTGGCTGGGGCTGTGTCCGGGCACCAGGATCAGCGGCGGCAAGGTGCTGTCCTCAGGCACCAAGCGCTCCGCCAATCGGGTGCGCTAGGCGTTGAAGATGGCCGCGATGGCGCTGTCGCATAGCGACTCCGCGCTCGGCGCATTCTACCGCCGGCTGTGCGCCCGCATGGACAAGCCGCGCGCCAATGCCGCCACCGCGCACAAGCTCGTGCGGATGGCGTACTTCATGCGGACCCGCGGCGAGGCCTTCGTCGATCAGGGTCAGCAGCATTACGAGGAACAACAACACCGGCGCAGCGTCGCCGCCCTCAAACGCCGCGCCGCCGCGCTGGGCTTCCAGATCAATCCCGTGGGGACGGCTGCATGACAGGTGCCGTCTTCAGGTTAGTTTCTTGAGAGAAGATACGGTCGCCATGAGGCCAGAGACAATGCCCCACGTCAGCATGATGCGGCTGATCCGCCGGTGGTGGCCCAATTTCTCCGGGCTGGCCATGCCGCGTTCGTCCGTGATCGGCGGCCCCATTTCGGCGGCCCTGTTGAAGCTGGACGGGCAGGGGGGATTCACCGGTTGGCAGGGGCTGCTCGTTATCGAGAGCCAGCCCGCCATTTTTCTCAGCGTGGTATGGAAGGGGCTTCCGACGAACTACCGGACTGTCAGATTCTAGACCGCTGAAGAGGAGGCCTGGCAAGATCGGTAATTCGAACCGGGAGCGCGCATTCAGCACGACCCATCGCTATGGTCCGCGTTGCGTCAGCCGCTGGTGTGGCTCATGGTGGCAGCAGCGTTCGGTGTCAACTTCGCCCAGTACGCCTTTCACCTGTGGCTACCGCTCATTGCTCAAGGACATGGTGCACTCCGACCTTCTGGTTAGACTGATCACGGTAATCCCGTACACGCGGGGTGCCATCTTCATGTTGCTTGCTGCGCGCCTGGCCAAGGAGCGTTCGCGACTCCCCTATCTGCTGCTGGGTTGCCTCATCACGGCATCGTCCTAGTTCCTGCTTTACTGGATCCGGAAACCGTTCCTGATACTTGTGACGCGCAGTCTGTATGCCATCTGGATTTTCATCGGGACGTTCTTGGGAACCGCGCCGGGCCGGATCGCGCCCCGTCAGCGAATCGTGGGCGTGGCCTTCATGAACTCGATTGGCGGCCTGAGTGGCTACGTTGGTCCCTATGCGTTCGGCGTATTGAAGGACATGACGGGTGGCTTCAATGTGTCTCTTGCGTTGATGGGTGCGGGCCCCGTGATGGCAATGGTCGGCTTGATATTCCTGTCAACGCGTCATGCGCCCGGTCTGATTAGGCGTCGCGGTAGTGCCGCGAGGGTAGACGCTATACGCTGCGCGAGAACCGGTGACCCAGGTTGCGTAACCACGTCAGAAACGTATTGATGGCGGGATCCTCAAGGCGCGAATTGTGGACGTAGCTGCAGTAGCGCCACGCTGGCAAGGCCGGGAGAGCGAACGGAAACACAAGACGGCCCTCCTTGATATCCAGCGCGACCAGCGCGGTAGGGCCCATCGCGATACCTAGACCATCAATGGCGGCTTGCAGGGTCATGTAGAAGTGATCGAGTTGCAGGGAATTGCGTGTGGCAAGCCGAGGGTTGCCGCACGCCGCAAGCCATTCGGCCCAAAGGCCAGGATAGGTCGCCGTGTGCAGCAACGTGTGTTGCGCCAGGTCCGAGACATGACGAATCGGGTGGGATTCCAGCACCTTGGGCGAGCAAACCGGCAGACGTACTTCGGACAGAAACTCGCTGACGACGTATCCCGCTGGCTTCTGCTCACTGCCACGAATCGCCACATCGAATTCGTCGCGCAGCCTATCGACAGGATCATCCGACGTCGTTAGCCGGACCTCCACTGCTGGGTTAGCCAACTGGAAGTTCGACAACTGCGGCAAGAGCCAGCGCAAGGCGAAGGTGGTCGGCGCATTCACCCGAATGAACTGTTGCCGCGTGACATGGAGTTGCTCATTGGTGGCCAGTGCGATGCGATCAAGCGCCGCCGATATCTCAGATAGATAAGCGCGCCCCGACGCGGTCAGTCCGACTCGCCGGCCCCGGCGTTCAAACAGATCGTGGCCAAGCCAGGCTTCCAGTTGCCCCACTTGCCGACTGACTGCGCCGTGCGTGACACAAAGCTCGTCGGCTGCCGCGGAAAAGCTCTCAAGCCGAGCGGCGGCTTCGAACACGCGCAGTGCGTTTAAGGGTGGCAGGCGGCGCGGTATGTGAGCTACCTCCTATGTGAGTTTTCCTGACATGATTCCTGAGTATATATCGATTTCCGTGGCGGATTGTGGCGACTATATTGCATCGGTAGACCTCAGACCCGTTCCGGATCTGTCTAATTAACTCACCAGGGAGACGCTCGTATGTCGAATATTGTTGTGGTTGGCGCGCAGTGGGGCGATGAGGGCAAGGGCCGGATTGTGGATTGGCTAGCCGAGAAGGCGGACATCGTTGCCCGCTATAACGGCGGTAACAACGCCGGTCACACGCTCGTCGTGAACGGCAATACCTACAAACTGGCGCTGCTTCCGAGTGGTGTCGTGGGGGAAAGCTTGGGCTGATCGGCAATGGCGTCGCCTTAGACCCGGAGGCGCTGCTCGCGGAGATTGAGCGCATGGCGGCGCTGGGCATTCGCGTGACGCCTGAGGTCCTGCAGATCGCCGAGACGGCCACGCTCGTGCTTCCGGTCCACCGTGCGATCGATGCCGCTCAGGAACGCCTTCGTGACAAGCCAATCGGCACCACTCTTCGCGGCATCGGTCCGGCATACGAAGACAAGGTCGGGCGCCGCGGCTTGCGCCTTTGCGATCTTGCTGAACCGGAATTGCTCGCGAGCAAGCTTGATTTGCTGCTGCAGCACCACAACGCGTGGTTCCGCGGCCTGGGTCTGGAACCGTTTCGGAAGGACCAGATGCTGAGCGAGCTGCTCGAAATGGCGCCGAGAATCCTGCCGTTCATGGGCCGCGTCTGGGAGCAACTCGACAACGCGCATACATCGGGGAAGCGCACGGTATTCGAGGGATCGCAGGCCGTAATGCTGGACGTGGATTGGGGCAGTTATCCCTATGTGACATCCTCGAGCACCATTGCGGCCGGCGCGGCGAGCGGCACCGGCATCGCTCCCTCCCGTCTTGGGCCGGTGCTGGGCGTCAGCAAGGTCTATGCGACGCGCGTTGGCGAAGGTCCTTTCACGTCCGAAGTGGACGGGAAACTGGGTGACACGCTCAGGCAGCGGGGTGGCGAGTACGGCGTCAACACGGGCCGGCCGCGTCGCTGCGGCTGGCTGGACACGGTGCAACTTCGTCAAAGCGGTAAGGTCGCCGGCATCAATCTGCTGGCGTTGACCAAGCTGGATGTGCTCGATGGAATCGAATCGATCTATATCTGCGTGGGCTACAAACTCGACGGAAAACATATCGACTACATGCCCTCCACGAACGCCGAACAGCAACGCCTACTCCCGGTGCTCAAGCGTTTTGAGGGCTGGGAGGGTTCGACCCGGGGCGTCCGGTCTCTTGCCGATCTTCCCCGCCAGGCCGTGGCGTTGATCGAGGCGATTCAAATGGAGGCCGGCATCCCGGTGGCAATGGTGACTACCGGCCCTGAGCGGGACGACGCGATTGTCCTCCGGTCCCTGTTCGACGATGCGGACCGGCTAGCAATGTGAATAGGAGGGATTGGGGTTTCTGAGAGGACCATGGAACTCCCGGAATCGATATGATCTGATTCACTTTCTGGGGGGCGAGGCCAATTGAGAGATGGCTGTTGGCGGAGCGAACGCCGGCGCCGATCTCTATTCTCTGGTTGAGACAGCAAAGGCTAACAGACTCCGCTTCGGGCCGACCGGCATACAGCTACACAGCCCGTTTCGATACAACGTCGGGCCGACAAATAACCTAAACATTATCCAACCGCATGTCGAGCGATCCTCCAATGCACGAACATTCCAGGAGCAATTTCTTTCATTCTTCGGAGCCACAGCATACTGCACCACTTGCGTCGCGACAGTGTCCTATACTTGCGCCGGGCCCATTGCTCAAGCCTCTGGTCTAGATACACGAACAGCCCGAGCATCGCAGTCCGATAGAACGCTCCGTAGTAGTTCCACCGCCCTTGGATCGTCCGATTGCAAATCTTGGCAAGATCATCAAGCGTTGCCGGTGTTCGACTGTGGATCCGCCACCCTCGCACTGTCTGTCTCATCCGCTTTAGCGCGTCCTCGCTCACCGCCGGCATGAAACTGGTGAATCGACGGTTATGTTTGCTCAACGCGATTCCGGGTCGGAATGTAAAACCCAGGAACGTGAACTGCACGCTCGGATATCCCCGGTTTTCCACCAAGCCAGGAATGCTGATTGCAACCGTCCCATCCCGGCCAAACAGCAAACCATTACCTCTCGGAATCACGTAAGGTTGCGAAAGCAGGTTGTGAGGTAGATCTTTCAGAGCCGGAACACCTTTCGGGTCAATGCGCAGCACCAGCCCGTTGTTGTACCTCAGCTCCACCACATGAACATACGCCAAGTAGTGCGCGGACACGGCATGCGGTGCCTCGATCGCTTGGCGACCACGCACAAACGCTTGTTCATAGCTCTTACGGGAAATCTTGGTTGCCATGGTCAACACCCTTTTCAGCCATTCTTGCCGGCACTCCGGTCGGACGCTCTGCATGATCAAGTCGAGACTGCATTGCGACTCATCCATGCCGCCGCTATGACGAACCATGTTGGTGGCCATGGAGGCTTCCGTCGTCTTCTAACAGCGGTCAATTCACCAACCGTCTCCGTGCAGGGGCTACCGTTGACTCCAAAATATCACTTTAACGCTGCAGGATATCTATTAAGCGATATTCTTGCTCAACTTCAAGCTTTATTTCAAAAGTCCTCCTTGCGGTTTGAGAAATTTTTGACTACACAGAAACCCTGTCTGATCAGAAAAAATCACGACATATGGCTTGAGGAGGTGATGATGTTGTAGAACACGCGCGAGGAACACCGCCCGGAAAGAGAGAACCAAAGGGCTGCGGATCAGAGGCAGGTTGCTCCCGCTCGCGAACAGCGACTTCCCGCAAGGCGCCCGCGCAGTGCACGTGGCCCTTTGTGTTCTTGGCCCACTTGCCCAGGCGTAGCTAGACGACCTCAATAGCTTCGTGGACCAGCATGCGGGAACTGCGGCCTGTGCGGTACAGTGAGAACAACACTCAGTCTGGCGCCTTGGGGCCTGTCACCCGTTCGTACAAGCGATCAGGAAATAAGAAGAGAGGATGGCATGGCTCCAGTCAGCTTGCGGAGTACGGCTGCCACGCTAGCAATGCTTGCCGTTGCAGCGGTCGCGCACGCCGCCGGACCCCAGTGCGAGCGCACCATCGTCGCAGATGTCGTCGCACTTGAGCAAGCCATCGTCCTGAACCGCTACGGCGCATTCAATCCAGCCGGCATGCTCTACGCTCTGCGGCGTGACGTGGTGTTCTCTGGGCACCCCACGATCGCCGACGGCAGCCCAGTCACCGAAGCCAACTTGGCCGAGGCCCCGGGGAAGGTTCGACTGCGCGGCGACAAGCGTCCGCGCCCGATCGTCTTGCGCGCCAACGAAGGGGATTGTCTGGAGGTACGCTTTCACAACCTGCTGATGCGGGCGGCGCCCGACGAGCTCCAGGGCAGCCCTGAGCAGTACCATGGCCGGGTACCGGCGCACCAGGAAGCGCCGCCTGGTGTGACCTATAACCAAGGTCCCCAATCCGCCACCGGCCGCAACCTGGTCAAGGCCGAAGCTGTGAGCAACGACAGGCCGTGGACGCGTGCGGCCTCATTTCATGTCAATGGCCTGGACGTGCTGCCGATGTCCGGCAGGCAATGTCCCGCGTCCACGCCGCAGCGTGCCTGGCTATGCGGCACCGACGGCGACAACGTGGGGGTAAACCGCGCCGTGGTGAACCCAGCCACGCCAGAGCCCCTGCGCGGTCAGCTCGAACGCCAGGGGGGCCAGGTGCTGCCCGGCCAAAGCGCCATCTACCGGCTCTACGCCTTCCGGGAGGGCACCTACTTCGCCTACTCCACCGCGGCGAGCGTCGGCGGCGAGGGCGACGGCGGCCAACTCGGTGCCGGGCTCTTCGGCGCCATCAACGTGCAACCGCGCGACGCCAAGTGGTACCGCTCCCAAGTTGCGCACGCCGATTTGCGCGCGGCCACAGGAGCCTCGCAAGCCGGTGCCAGCCACCCCTGGGGCAATCTCGACTATGACGGTGCCCGCTACACCAGCGGACCCCAGCGCGGGGTTCCCATCCTGGCCATGTTGGATCCGCTCGGGGCCAATACCTATGAACTGGTGCATACCGACCTCAACGCAATCGTTGCCCTGCGCGGCCCGGCACCGGATCATCACGACACCACCGGCGCGAATCGTCGCTGCCGCGACTACGCCTTCGGCAACAGCTGCGGCCAAGCCTACCGGGAGTTCACGGTCGTAATGCACGACGAAGTCAAAGCCGTGCAGGCGTTTGCCGAGTTGGACGATCCCGGTAATCCGCTGCACGCTATCAAGGACAACATGGGCATCAACTACGGCGTGGGCGGCATGGGGGCGATGGTCGTGGCCCGACAACGCCGCACCGGTCCGGCCAAGGACTGTCCCGAGTGCCGCGCCGAGGAGTTCTTCCTGAGTTCATGGGCCAACGGCGATCCGGCGCTGGTACTCAAGTGGGATGCTGAGGGCAAGAAGCCGATCGGCGCCCTGTATCCGGACGATCCTTCCAACGTGCACCACTCCTACCTGAACGACCCGGTGCGCTTTCGGAATCTGCACGCAGGGCCGAAGGAAACCCACGTCTTCCACCTGCATGCCCACCAATGGGTGCAGGACGCCAGCGCGCCCGGCTCCAGCTACCTCGATTCGCAAACCATTTCGCCCGGTGCGACGTTCAGCTACGAGATTGAGTTCGGCGGGTCGGGCAATCAGAACCTTTCACCCGGCGATTCCATCTTTCACTGCCACCTCTATCCCCACTTCGCCCAGGGCATGTGGGAGTTGTGGCGCGTGCATGACGTGTTCGAGGATGGTTCGAACGCGCGCAAGCTGCCGGACGCCGAGGTGGCCGGCGGCACCGAAAGCCCGGCCATCGTGCCGCTGCCGGGCAGTGTGCTGCCGCTGATGCCTACCACACAGTTCGCCGGCTATCCCTTCTACATTCCGGGCGAGGCCGGCCACCGCCCGCCGCAGCCACCCATGGACATGGACCTAGCCGTCAACGGCGAGCCGGTGGACGGCGGTCTGCCGCGCCATGTGCTGACCGGCTGGGAAGGCACGGGGAATCGCACAGAGCGTGCGCTGACCAATCAATCGGTACTGGAAGCGGCGCTGCGCAAAGGCTCGACTACCGCGCAGATCAATGCCAGACGGGTCTACCAACAGAATCCCAATGCCCTGACAACATTGGCCGAGGAGTGGGTGGAACTGGGCGGCCTCAAGCTGTTGGACCCGGACGGCGTGCCGAGCGAGCGCCAGGCCATGCAGTTCCATGCCGGCACGCTGGCGGGACCTGGAATCGCACCCACCACCGTGGCTGCGGGCGACCAGCACCACCCAGAGTGGGAGCAGGAGCGCAAGGGCTACGTCTCCGAGTACGCGCGCACGGTGCCTGGCCAGGCGGCCCTCACTGGCCCCGCAGTCTTTCGCGTCAATGGCCGAGCACCAGCACGCGGCGCGCCTTACGCCGACCCCTGCCCGATCACCGCTCCGCGCCGCGAGTACCGCGCCAGCGTGATCCAGACCGAGCTCACGGTAAACAAGCACGGCTGGTTCGACCCGCAGGCGCGCATTCTGTCCCTGGAGAACGACATCGCCGACATCATCGATCCGAACACCCGCACGAGGCTGCCCGAGCCACTGTTCTTCCGGGCCAATTCGGGTGACTGCATCGATTTCAAGCACAGCAATTTCGTACCCAACGCGCTGGCGCTGGATGACTTCCAGATCTACACACCCACCGACACCATCGGCCAGCACATCCACCTGGTCAAATTCGACGTCACCTCCTCCGACGGTTCGGGCAACGGCTGGAACTATGAAGACGGCACCTTCTCGCCCGAGGAGGTCCGCGAGCGCGTGCATGCCTACAACGTCGCGGCAGCACGGCAAGGCAAGCCACCACTCAAGCTCAAGACACACCCCTTGTTCCAGCAGAACTGCGCGGGCAACACGAATTGTGAGGCCTTGCAAAGTAAAGGGGTCTGTCCGCCCGATGTCGAACGGCTACCGCTGGCCAAACTGGCAGAGGACTACCCCTTCTGCGGCGCCCAACGCACCGTCCAGCGCTGGTATGCCGACCCGATCTTCGACACGGGCAAGAACGGCAAGGACTACACCTTGCGGACCGTGTTCAGCCACGATCATTTCGGCCCCAGCTCACACCAGCAGCACGGCCTCTATGCGGCCTTGATCATCGAGCCGACGAACTCGGTTTGGCTCGACTTGAATGCCAACACCTTCAACTGGGAAGCACTGTGCAGCAGCGTGCCGGCCGAGCGCGATGCCGCACGCGCGAAAGTGCTGGGTGGCGCTAATCTGAGCGACCGCTTCGACGAACAGTGCAGCGCACGCCCGGCCAAGGTGGCACCTGACGAGACCCGCCCGCCGTTGAAACTGCGCGAAGATGGTGGCCCCACAGCTGCACGCGCCAACATCATTTCGCCCAAGTGCCTGCACGGTACGGGGAACGGCTCATCGGCGCAACGCTTCCGCGGCTCACGCAAGGACACCAATCCGCTGGACCCACAGAACGCCACGCGCTCGCTGGACTGCGGGAACGAAGAACTGGAAACGCGTGATACGCGTCGCGAATACGCCCTGGCCTTCGCCGACTTCTCGGTGCTCTACAACACTGCGCTGGAGCCGATCAATCCCGAGCAGCGCGATGTGTCGCAGTTGCGCCTCGGGCACCGCCAGGTCGGGATCAACCGTCCCGCCCCACTGGCCATTTCATCGGAAGACCCCGGGACGCAGCTCATCAACTATCGCAATGAGCCGGTGCCGTTGCGCGTGGTCGAATTCCCGATCAAGGCCAACCCGGAGTTGGGCGGCTTCGACTACCGCCAGCAGCCTTGCCAGCCGCGGGAAGCGGATTGCACGGGCGAGATGGCCAACGTCTTCAGCACGCGGGCCCACGCGAAGCGCGATCTGGCGCTGGCGCGCAGCGACTACGGCGCAGTACTCACGCCTGCCACTCGCAGCCTGCTGGCGGGGACTCCGGTGGCCGACAAGCTCGATGGCGCGCTGACGGCTGTCGAGGATTGGCGCAAGCAGTTCAACTGCGCGCTATATGCCAATGCCGGCCTGGGCCCCTGCCGGATCACCGCGCGCGAGCCCTGGCGCCTGCCCGGCGACCCGGCGACGCCGATCCTGCCGGCCTACGAAGGCGACCCTCTCTACGTACGGCTGATTCAGGGCGCACAGGAGGCCCAGCACGTATTTGCCATGACCGGGTACAAATGGTTGCGCGAACCCGACAATCCGCGCTCGGGCTATGTCAATGCCCAGCCCGTGGGCATCTCGGAGCATTTCGAGTTCAATATCAAGGTCAGTCCTCTGGCCGTGCCGCGTGCTGATAGTTTGTACCTCGGCTCCTCCATCGATCAGCTGTGGGACGGGATGTGGGGTCTGGTGCGCAGCTATGGCGTCCACCAGAACCCGCAGACAAATCGTTTCACGCCACGCGAGCAGCCCGGCCTTGCCAGGCTCGACGGCCTGCCCGGCAGCCCGGTCAAGCGGCCGGCCCTGCCCACGGCCCTGGACCGCAGCACACAGATCTGCATGCCCGGTGTCGGCGCGGACGAGGAGGCTGGACCCGCAGGCATGAAGCGGCTGCTCTTCGACATCAGCGTGGTTCGGGCTTGCGAGCTCACGGGTCGCTGCGATGTCGCGGGTCAGCGTGGCATTCCGTACAACGAGCGCATGGGGCTTGATGACCCCAACGGCATCGTCTTCGTGCGCAACAACCACCGGCCTGGCGAGCCCGAGCCGGTAGGCATGACCCCCCTGGACAACCGCCAGGTGCTGGACGCCTTGCGCGAGGAGGTCCTTCGCGGCCAGCGTCGCATCGAACCCATGGTGCTACGCGCTGCCGCGGGTCAGTGCATGGAAGTGAAGTTGCGCAACCACCTGCCGCCTGCCATGGGCGAAAACCCGGATGCAAGCCGGGGCGATGGCCAGGCCCGCTATAGCGACAACTTCCTGTCGATGATCCTCGACGGCTTCAACTATAACCAACTGCGCATGTCCACGAGTGTTGGGCTGTCGGCCGCGAAGGTCGCCACCTTTGGCCCCCTGGCCGACGGTGCCAACTTCGGCATCACGGGGCTGGAACGCGACCGCATCGAGGCCGAGGAACGCGAGGAGGCAGACCAAGCCGCCAACAGCGCGCAAGCAGGCCCCCGGCCACGGCGCCCCACGCCCTCGGGTGCCCGTGCACCTCAGGCATCGCCTCGCTCCACGCCGCCGCTGAACCAGGGCAACCTGGTGCGCGCCTGCGCAGACGGTGAGGCGTCACATCTGTGCACGTCGGGCGTAGTGACCTGGTACGCCGGCGACTACCAGTTGGATGCGGCCGGCGTGCAACGGGCGAAGGCCATCGAGTTTGGTGCGGTGCCGCTCGTGAGCTTCGGCGATGTGATCAAGCACCCGGCGCACGGCGCGATCGGCGCCCTGGTCATCGGCCCGCCCGGCAGCCAGGTGTGCCCGGCCAGGGATGCGCGCGAGCGCGCGTCCGACCGCGGAACCTACACCAGCGCCACGGTGTGCGACGCGCAGGGCAGGCCGCTGTACCGCGACCTGGTCCTGGTTCTGCAAGATGCAGCCGACGCCAAGATCAAAGGCCACGCGGTCGCGAACCTAAAGGGCGCCGAAGAGCCGGACGACTATGGCATCAAGGCCGTCAACTACCGTAGCGAGCCGATCTGGGCGCGGCGCGGCGGCGATCCGTCCGTACCCTTCGAGGAACGCAACACATTCGACTATGCCGGCGTGCTCAGCTCCAAGAAGACTCCGGACGGTCGCTGCCAGGCCGGCATTGCACCACTGAAGCATGCCGGCTTGCAGGACTGCGACCCCGAAACGCCGGTCTTCGTCGCCAAGGCCGGCTCCGAAGTGCGCCTGCGCATCGTGCATCCCGGCGGACATACTCGTCAGCAGGCCATTGCGCTGCATGGGCACGATTGGAACCCGCACCCCTTCAATCGTGACTCGACGCGCCTGCTGGGCAGCCACGCCAGTGCCACGCGAGATGCCTGGACCGTACAAGGCGCCTACAACGCCGTTGGCCCGCTGATGGGGGCGGACCTGCTGGTCCGTGCCGGCGGGCGCTGGGCTGTGGATCGAGACTACCTGTGGCGCAGTCAGGCCTCTTTCATTTTCGACGGAGGAATCTGGGGCCTGCTGCGAGTCGTGCCCTGACCTTGACCGGAAGGATCTGAATCATGGACATCACCCCCGCCCTCGACCCGCAGGACTTTCAGGATGCCTTCCTGCTGGACTGGACCGACCATCCGCAGCAAGGCGTGCTGACCAACTTACCCCAAGCGGTCGGCCGCGCGCTGGCGCAGTTTCGCTTCAACGAAGCTTCGGTGGAGATCGACATCGCCGGTCCGCCCTTGGTTATTTCACGCTGTTCCCAACTGTTGTTCAATGGCAACTTCGCGACGCGTGACAGCGTGTTACTCGGCGACAACCTGGCCGGCCGGCTACCGGTGCACCTGCACTTTCCGATTCCGCTGCGCAGCGTAGGCGCCGCCGTCTCCGCCACAGGACCGGCAGGCCGCGACTATCTGGCCCAATGCTCGCTGCAACTCGACGACGGCCAGTGGCATTCGGTGCAGCCTCGCTTGGCTACCTTGAACCGCAAGCGCGGCACGGCGCCGTTCCTGGGCGGCACGGCAGCCTCTGGGCGCAGCATCGTCGCGGTCTGGTTCGACGTGGTCGATCCGCGCAACCGGTCAGATTTCCCGCAGGTTGCCATCAACGACCTGCATTTCCTGCCTGCCTGATGTCCACGGGGAATCCTAGATGATAACGATACTGCCGAAGCCACTGCTTCTGGCGTCGCTAGCTACCATCGGCGTATCGCCGGCGCTGGCGCAAATGGCGGCAGGCCAGCGCATCGAGCAAGGGGGCATCACGGTCAGCTTCGACTACCAGGCGCTCGGGGACGGCAGCGGCGTGGCGCATCTGGCCCTGAGCGATGCGCATACCGGTCGCGCCATCGAAGGCGCGCGCCCGGCCGCCTGGATCGTCGCTCGCCGTTCCGAGCAGGTCGCCGAAGAAGCCAGCTGCGAAGACAAGGCGCGCGCCCTGGTGGCAGGATCCTTGGGCCAGCGAGCCGATGCGGACCTGAACGGCTACCGGCTGCTCACGTTGAACCACGACCGCACGGTGGCCTTCATCAATCCGTTGGTACGGCTGGGCAACACCCAGTTGGAATCCATCGTGGAACTGCCCGCCGAGGGCCACGACTGGCTGTTGGCGCCGCGTGCGCAGAGGTTGGCCGTGAGCCTGCGCGACGCAGGCGTGGTGGCGCTGATTGACACGGTGGCGCGCAAACTGGTGGCCGCCGTCCCCACAGGGCCCAGTAGTCTGCCGACCCGGCTCGCCTTGGATCCCGACGGCCGGCGGCTGTGGGTCGGATTGGATGGCCGTGCCGAGGTGCTGGCGATCGACCTCCAAACCTCGCGTGTTGAAGGCCGCGCGTCCGTCGGCCGCGGGGTGCACACACTGGTCGCGTCCGAGCAAAGCTCCCAGCTCTTCGTCACCAACGGCGACTCGAACACCGTCTCGCTGGTGGACCGCACCAGCCTGCAGACCGTCGCCGAGGTGCCCGTCGGCGCAACCCCAGTGGCGAGCGCCTGGAGCCCGGCGGCGCGGCGATTGGCCGTGCTGTCGCTCAACGGGGGCTCGCTGGCGCTGATCGATGGCGAGGCCAGGACTGTGCAGGCCACGATACCGCTCGCGCGGGGCGCCATGGTGCTGGGACTCTTCGACGAAGGGCGACGCGCCCTGGTCCTCAACCGTCTGGACGACACGCTGTCGCTGCTCGATCTTGCGCGCGCGCGCAAGACGGCCGAGCGCAAGTTGCCGGCGCGCCCCGACCAGCTCACCTTTTCCCGCGAGTTCGCCTTCGTGCGCTCGCAAAGCACCAGCGCCATGCAGGTGATCGCGCTCGCGCAGGCTCGTGAAGACCGTCTGGACAGTGTGGCGGTGCCTATGGGCCAGAGCGCGCCGCAGGACGCACCCGATGCCCTGAATGAAGCCGCCAGCGTGTTGGTGCCGGCCCCTGAAGGCAACGGCGTGCTAGTGGCCAATGCGGGTGATGGCCGCGTCTACCGCTACGCGCAAGGGCTGATGGTGCCCGTCAACAGTCACAGCAACTACCGCCGGCACGCGCGCGGCCTGCTCGTGCTCGACTCGAGCCTTGCCGAGCGCGCACCTGGCCAATTCGAGGCCCCGGCGCGCCTCGCCCGCAGCGGACGCTACGACGTGGTGGTACGCAATCTGCGGCCCGCGATCACGGCTTGCTTCACCCTCGCGGTGCAAGGCGTGCCCGCGACGATAGCGACCGCTGCCCCCCCCAAGCCCCGGCTGCTGGCGTCGCGCCGCCTCGATCACAACACCGTGGAACTCGACTTCGTCCTGAGTGAAGTAGCTGCGGGTACACCGGTTGCGTTGCTGCTGGTGCAACACGCGGGCACCTGGCAAGGGCGCACCTGGGCCGCGCCACTGGAAAGCGGCCGATACCGCGCCCGGTTGCGAGGCCTACCGCATGGCACCTTCGAGGCCATGGTCGAGGCCTCGTCGGGTCAGTTGGCCTTTTTCGACGGCCGTCTCGGACGCGTGAAGTGGCCACTGCCGCAAGAGACATCACCATGAATGTCAAAGTATCCTCACCGACCCGGCGGACCATGTGCTTGGTCACAGCGGCGCTCGGTTTGGCGGGATGGCGACCCGACGC
The DNA here is from genome assembly GCF_059421605.1 of Cupriavidus sp. GW821-FHT02F09. Classification (NCBI taxonomy): domain Bacteria; kingdom Pseudomonadati; phylum Pseudomonadota; class Betaproteobacteria; order Burkholderiales; family Burkholderiaceae; genus Cupriavidus; species Cupriavidus sp. GW821-FHT02F09. Next base: position 6,005 of record NZ_JBWKVH010000073.1, on the reverse strand, counting down.
CATGACCGCGGACATTCCTGTGTGGCTGCCCGCCCCGACCCTGCCCGATGTTCCCCTGCTCGACCAGAATGGTTGCAGCGTGCACCTCGAGCGCGACCTGATCGCGGGACGAACCGTTATCGTCAGCTTCATGTTCACAGGGTGTCAGACGGTCTGTCCGCCGCAGACGGCGTTGCTGCATGAAGCCAGCCGGCGCCTGCGCGCCCGCGATGCGACGCGTGACGTGCGGGTGATCTCCATCACGGTCGACCCGTTGGCCGACGGCCCCACGCAGTTGCGTGCCTTCGGTCAACGGCACCAACTGCCCATGGGACCTTCCCGGGAATGGACGCTGCTGACCGGGCGTCCCGCCGATATCGCCCGCCTACTCAAGGCCTTCGACGTTCCCGCTGGAGCGCCAGGCGACCACCCAGGCCTGCTATGGGTCGGTGATGCGAGACGGGGACGCTGGACACGAAGCTCATCATTGAACCCACCCGACGTGATGATGGCACTAGTAGAGGCCCTGCAGCGATGAGGCCATCGTCCCACCCCACCCGCTGCCTCGCCGTCCTCGGGCGGCGAGGCGCTCAAGCCATGACAATCTGGGCCGCGATGCTCGGCATGGCGATGGCCGAGGGCGCAGCGACGTGGATTCGCGACGGTCGCGCGTTGTACCGCGGGGAGACTCCTTGGCGCCAGCCCCCTACCCTGCATGGCGTACCGCTGACGGCAGGCGCCGGCACCTGCCTCGCTTGCCACGGACCGCGCGGTGAGGCCCGCAGCGAAGCCGGTGTGCTAGTGCCATCGCTACAATGGCAACGCCTCATGCAAGCCAATCCCAGGCGTCCGGCCTACACCAACGCCGCGCAGGTCCTGCGTGCGATCAACGAAGGACTCGCCAGCGACGGCCGGGCGCTCGACGCACCGATGCCGCGCTTCGCGCTCGACACCGACGAGCAGCACGTCCTGCTCGCCTACTTGCAAGTGCTCGGTACTGAGGCCGACCCGGTACCCGGGGTCGATGGGCAGCACATCGTGCTCGGAACCGTCCTGCCCCTGAGCGGAACACAGGCCGCCATAGGCCACGCGATCCGCCAGGCCATGCAGCATCGCATCGAGCGGATCAACGCCGAGGGTGGCGTCTTCGGGCGACATCTCGAACTGTTTGTGGCGGATTCCGGCAAGAATGCGGCTGCCGCTGCAGCAGCGCTGGTGCGCCAGGGCCGAGTCTTCGCCCTCGTCGCCAGCCTGGTGCCAGCACCCGATAGCGATCTGCTGCGAACCCTCGCCACGCACGAAACCCCGATGGTCGCCACGCTTGGCCTGCCCGTCGCACCGCCGCGCGATGTACGCCTGACCTGGCTGCTGCCAGGGATCGCGCAGCAGGTGCGCGAGCTGGTTGCGGAGATGCAGCGCGGCTGCCCTCCACACCGTACCGACGTCGTTTCCACGCGGGTGTTGTACCCCAGCGGCAGCGATCTCGCGGCGCTGGCGACCGAAATTCCGGAGCTCCGGTGGCAAGCGGTCGCTCCAACAGATGATCTGGCTGCTTTGCTACAGAAAGACGTGGCCGCACGCACGGTGCTTCTACTACCACCGCGGCATGCAGACATCGCACGTCTTGCTTTGGTGCGGCAGCGAAACCCAGACGCATGCGTCGGGGTGTTGGCGGCCCTGTCGGGCCAGTCTGACCGCCCCATGCCGCTGCGCGAGCTGTTGCTCTTGCCGATGCCGCCAGTCCCCATGGCCAACGACAGTGATGCGCGCGCCATTCTCTGGCCGTTATTGGCCGACAGTGCGATCGCGGTCATCGCCGAGGCGCTGGCGCGCACCGGGCGGCAACTCGACACTGCCCGCTTCATGACCGCACTTCACACACTGCATGGATTCGCGCCTCGTCCCGGCCTTGCGCTCACCTTCAGTGCGCAACAGCGCCATGGCTTCGATATGTCGTATGTCTGGAAGGAGGGCCCCGATGAAACTCATTCGTCTCGCCGCTAGCGCAGCGGCGCTCATGCTGGCGCCGCTGGCGACCCTGGCGCAAGCACCCTCTGCGTCCTTCACGTTGCTGGGTCACCTGGAGGCGCTCGACGTCGCGGATCTCGGCGATCCCCTGTCATCGGGCTCCATGGTGGTCAACGGCATCACCGTGGTGCTGCCGCGCCACCTTTACATCACGATGCCCGGTCAGTACCTAACGCAGAACGACCTGTTCCGCGGCAAACACCCCGGCCATGCCACCGCAGGCCTGGCACCCGCGGTACGGCCCAGTGGGCTCGCGCTTCGGGATGCGAACCGCCCGCCAGTTCCCTTCGAGGTCAATGTGATCGGCAACATTGTCAGCGGCCAGTACGTAGCGGGCGTGGTAAGGCTCACCCAGCAGGGGCTCAATGCCGGTGCGGGGTTCATCCGGGACATCGATTATGCCAAGGGCGAGCTCCTGGTCGGCCCCGAGACCGGCCCGGCCACCGCACGTGTGCGCATCAACGACCCGCGGGGCCTCTATGGCAGGGCCAACGCAGCCAAGACGGGCGGCAGCGCCTTCGACGATCGTTTCGGGGCCGACCCCGGCAATGCAGCGATCGTGGCCAACACCGGCTTCCCGATGTGCATCCCGCGCGTGACTCCACCCGCGAACGACCCGCTGTGCCCGCTCGCCAACCGCGCGCCGGCGACCGGACCAAGCCTCGGGCGGCGCTTCACCTGCGGGCACGAGGCGGCCGAGCCCACCGCGCCGGCGCATGCCCCCTGCCAACCGTCGCGCCCGGCTCCGCTGGTGGTCGGCGATTACATCGTGTTCAACGGGATGCTGACCGAAGACGCCCCAGGCAGCAGCAGCTTCTTCTTAGCCGCGCATGCCATCCAGGCGCTCGCGGGCATCTACACCTCACCGAGGGCGAACCCGGCCTACCTGTTCATCGAGGAGGCGCTCAGCGGCACGCTCGGCGACCCGTGGCCCAACATCGACCAGGAGCAGACCTCGCGTTTCCGGATCGTCGCATTCTCGACTGATCCCGCTCGTCGCGTAGACGTCTTCGTGATCGACAGCGATGGCGGGGAGCGGCGCCTCACCACACTCGAGCCCAGCAAAGTGGCCCAGATCGGCCGCGTGCGCATCACGCTGCCCGCGAAGGCCAACTTCCTGCCCATGACCCGCGACGTCCGCATCCGCATTGAAGGCCAGCACGAGTTCACTGGCGACGGCCTCGCCCAGGGCCAGTACACGGCGCCCGTGTCCGAGTACATCTACCCCGAGAACACGCGCTTCGGCCACCCCAAGTCGCCCGTCGGCATACCCTTCGAGGCGTTCTGCTTCCTTAAGAATGGAGGCGAGCGGCTCGCCACGCTAGGCCGCGATGCATTGCCTGCAGCCGCCAGACCCATGCTGGGGCCGCTCACCCCATTCCCAAACTCGGGACACGCGAATGCCCAAGCGCGAGCCGACGGCACGTCATCCTGTCCTTGACTTTACCGAAGCGCAAGGTGCCCAAGAGTCGGGAGGGAACGCCCTCGGACTCGGCGTTGCTTCCATGGAATGAACTGCCACGTCCGCAGATTTCCTACGGCAAGCGGCGAATCAAGCGGCCGCGCGATTATTGATACTAGGCTTGCAATGTCTTAAGGCAACGCTGATTAAGCCCTCCGCTTTGTGAAGGGAATCGTTATCAGAAGAATCGCGAGGGGTCGTCGGGGCACGGAAGGTCTTCTTGCGAATATGGACGACAAGATGGTCAGAACCGCGAAGGGCAGCTTGCATCTTCGGCGGATGCGGCGACAGCGCAGGCCAACGTGCTGAGACTATTGGCATGGAATCAAAGGCCAGCCGCTGCGAAACGCACGCTCCCAAGCATTGATAAGCTGTAGGCGGGCTGCTTTGAACGCAGCGGTGTTCCGTCTCGCCACACTCAGACCGTGAGATCGAGGCGGCCCCCAACGGCCACCGGCTCTGGGACGAGGACAATCGCGGGCAAGGCCAGCACATGGCGGAGTCACCTTGCCTCGCGGTGGCCGGCGCGGCGTCCTAGCGCCGAGACTGGGATCGTACTGACCAATCGTTAGCGTTTCACGTCGGCCGTTCAGGCGGTAGTCGAACCGAAAGCTGATCACTCCAGTCCGCGTAACCGCGACGTACAGGCCTTGCTTGTCCGTGACTTTGAAGACCTTCCCTGTGGGCTTCAACGCCCGCAACTGCATGTCGGTGAGCATCCGAACCTCCTAAGACTGATACCGTCAGCAATACCGATGAACTCGTCGCGCATTGCTGAGTTGGCATGAGACTACATGAGACGCTAAATTGTTGTCACCAAAGGAAAATTCAGGAAAAACCGGACGACTTGAAACGACCTGGACTCATGATATTTTATTCCCCATTGACGAGCCACGGCGTGCCAAATTCGTCGACCAGTATGCCCCAGCGCTTGGCCTAGAAAGAGGATTGCATCGACGCGATCGACCATGCGCCGAATTCCTTTCCTGTCCACGTAGCTGGGGCGCTCTGTCCAGCTTGACATTTGGCCTCGATCATCATCATGGCGGCGCTCTCCATCTCGTTATTGATTTTGGCCGCGAACTACCCCGGCGTCTCAAAGCGTACTGAAGAGATCCGCGACGCGAATGCGTAAGGATGTCGCCAGCGTTTCGATCGCATCGAGAGACGGATTGGCCCCCCGTCTCTATTCGGCTCATGTAGGTACGGGCAAAGCCCACCCGATCTGCGAAAGCCTCTTGGGAGAGGCCAGTGGCTTTCCGAAGGTCTCGAATGCGCGTGCCAAAGCGTTTGCGTAGGGTCGTTTTCATAACCCCCTACTGTGGTGTGGCGCACACTCATTGTACACACACACTAATCGTGATATATAACGCGAAACTGGTTACGCTATGCCGACGCGATCGTCGACATCGGCACCAGCACCACATCATCCAGATAGCCCAGGATCGGGATGAAATCCGGAATCAGGTCGATGGGAGATAAGGCATACGCGGCGACCAGCAGGGCTAGCGCTTTCGCATACCAAGGCGTGCGAGGATCGCGCGCTGCCAACCACACCGCGTGGACATCACGCTTGACCTCCCGTGCCCATGCGCACGCACGAGCGGCCAGTCGCGGGACGAAATCCGAGCGCAGCAAGTGGATGCGCACATCATCCACGACGGGTACCGCACCAAGGGCGAGCAGCAACGTGGCCAATGGAAGGGTAACGCTGAACCCAACATGCCTGAATCCCACAGCTCCGACTACGCCGCCAGTAAAGAACAGCGCGACCAGCGTCACGAGCACGCGCAGTTTTCTCCTGTCCGCCAGCACGATCGGCTTGGCGGCATCAGCCTTGGCCAGGTTCCAGTAGAACAGCTTGCCCAGCTCGATGCCGATGTCGGTGACCATCCCCGTGATATGTGTGGTCCGAATTTCAGCCTTTGAGAGCTTGGTGATCATGGCATTCTGCAGCCCCATGATGAAGCAAAGCACCATGACCGTCGCCGGTACGAACAGCCATTCGTGATGTTCGAGATTGCTGCCCAGCAGACCGAAACACACCAGCAACGCCGCTTCCAGCATCAAGGGCAGCGCGTATTCGCTGTGCAAGCGCTCGCGTCGCCCCCAGTTGATCAGAATCGCCGAGCAAGCGGCGCCCGCCAGAAACGATAGCAAGGCTCCGAGGCCGTCCAGGATGAGCCCGACACTACCGAGTGCCAGATTGTCGGCCATGGCGGACACGATGCCCGACATATGGGAGGTGTATTGCTGCACCGCCAAGAATCCGCCGGCGTTGGTAGCGCCTGCCACAAAGGCAAGGTAGCGGGCCAGCAGCCGGTTGGCTTCTGGACTGCGCTCCCTCCCAGTCAGCCTGCGCAAGTATGGGATCGGCATGATCGCATCGGTGGGTGTTACCTTCAGTTCAGACGGTGTCTATCCAAGCGGCCAGAAAGTTGTTCAGCCCGCGAGCTTTCGCCAGAAGGTGTGATCCGACGCGAGCCGTTTTCCCTGTTTCAGGCGACGCGCGGCCGATCGCAGTTTCAGGGGATGC
>NZ_JBWKVH010000072.1:0-24720 GCF_059421605.1 Cupriavidus sp. GW821-FHT02F09 | reverse complement strand
CGCTTCATTCGGTCCCCCAATCTGAATGCGTTGATCCAGTCTAGGTGATCGAGACGTTTTCACACACCCTCGGTCGGGAACCGCCAGCCAGATCCGCTGAATCTCCTTCGGGTGGCCCCCTTTCGGCAAGCGATTGATTCAGTGCTTGCGGGTTTCCCCTTAATTCTGGGCGCGGATCGCGGTGAGACAATCCAGCCGTATCGCGCGAATTATGCATCGTAGCGATCCAATGCTCGCAGACCAACCGAAGGGAGATGAATATGCATCGCTTTGTCGCTCTTTCCGCTGTCCCAATCGCTTTTGCCTGTGGCTACCTTACAGCCCATACGGGACTGCCGCCGGCCCACGCGCAAATCCCGCCCGCCACATTGGCGCCGCAGATCATCAACTTGGTCGCCATGAGCAATGAAGACATCGGACCGCAGGTTCCCAATATGGGCACGCTACGTACGAAGGGGCTGGTGGCGACGCCACAAGGGACCGTTGCAGTGCAATCGGGCAACGTTCCGAAGCACTACCACACCAGCGCCGACGAGATCCAGTATGTCATTTCAGGAAAGGGCACATTCTGGCTGGGCAGTGAACAGCGCGAGGTCGGCCCGGGTGACCTGATTATCATTCCAAAGGGTGTCGCGCACGCGGGTTCGATCGCAACCAGCGGCGATTTCAAGGCGCTGGCAATCAAGTTGCCGCCGCAGGCTGCCGGGGATACCCATATGCTTCCCTGAAACATCAACGGACTGAAGGCAGAAACTCTGGCTCCCCCAAGAGGCCAGCCTGTTATCGCCCCCCCTGTTCCCTCCAACCGTGTCCTGGCGGCCAGTTGCTTTTCCAAAGCAGCTTGAGCGGCCAGACGAAGACGTGGATGACCTTGAGTTCGTGGAATTCGTAGCGGGAGCTCATAGCCAGCCTCCTGGCACGGTGAGGATCTCGGCCGCGGCCGCGCTGTCATAGCGGGCCTTCATGTCGGCGGCGATCACCTCGAGCGATGCTGGCAAGGCCAGATCGGTGGCGTCCGCCTTGGGGTCGAACAGCGGCAGGCGCAGCTTGTAGAGCTTGCCACCTTCGATCAGCGCAAAGGCCTGGCCCTTGGGGAGCTTGACCAGATCGGCCGGGGTCAGCATTGGCACGAGCTGGGTGGAAATGCGGTCTCGCTGCGGGAGCCGAATTCTTCAAAATCTCGGGGGTCGTTGGTGTCCGAGGCGGCGCTGGCCAGCATAGTCGAAGCGACGGACACTTCAGGCAGTTGGTTGGTCAGAATCTCGGCCGTTTCGTTGTTCTTGACCCGGAGCATGATGAGTGTGTTCAGGTTGCCGCCGATTTGCCCAGCCTTGGCGCGGTTGCCGATCTTGGCTTCGACGTCAGACCAGGTCTGGGTGTAGACCGTGACCTGGAAGCCGGCGCCGCCGGCCTTGTTGAGCAGCGGGATGAACTCGTCGCCGATCAGTTCGTTGAACTCGTCTGCGTGAACCACGATGCGGCGTTTGCCTTCTGCCGTACTTTGGCCAAAGCCGGCGCCAAACTTGTAGAGTTGGCCAGCGATGGAGGTGAGATCGGCAAACATGGCGTTGCCGATAGCCGAGCCGACTTCAAAGTCAGAGCGGGAGTCCAGGCCGACGTAGACGATGCCACCGCGGTTGATGACCGACATCCAGTCGAAAATCGGGCGCGCATCGCCGGTGGCTTCGTAGTCGGGGGAGATGAGCTCTGCAATCTTTCCGGTGGTGAGCTTCTCCAGGAACGGATACAGGGAGGCCACCAGCTTTTCAAAGTAACCGCGCTCTTTGGCCACCAGCCCGGCCAAGGCGTTGGCTACCGGGTCGAACCATGCCTGCGCGTTGATGAAATCGATGAGCAGCAGCAGGTCCAGCGCATGCTGGGTCTTTTGCGCTTCCTTGGTCTTGGTCTTGCGACGGTCCTCATCGCTCGCATACTCTTCGAATGCACTTCTCCAGTTGGGCTGTGTCGTGTCCAGCCAGTGATCGATATACGCCTGTGCCAGCGCGTCGATGTTGGACGTACTTCGGCAGCCGTTTCAAATTGCGGTGAAAACGCACGATCCGGTAGCCCTGATGCAGGCGCCAGGCGGCAAGCGTGTAGAAGCCCAACATGCCTGTCCATGCAACCGGAGGTGGCGTCATGAACCAGTGCGGGGCGGTGAGTAGCGCCGTGCCAGCTATGGTGGCCGTGGCGGCCGAGATAAGCTCGACAGGGGGACGGAACAGATTCTCGATGGGATACGCCATATCCAGTCTCCAACGTCAGACAGGGGTAGCTCAGGAGGAGGGGCCGAGGTTGAGGGTGATGTCCTCGCGGTAAGTGAGGTGGCAGTTCACTGGTGGGACGGGATTAACGAAGCGCTCGGGCTGCAGGATGACGACGCCGGAGAGCGGCTTGGCGGTGGTAGCACCACCCGGGCCACCACCGGACGTGGTGTAGCGCAGAATATTGATTCGAGTCGCCTTGCGGCCCTTCGGGGCCGGCTTGGTGGCGATGTAGTGCCAATGCGCCTTGAAGACCGCCTTCTGCACCGCCGTGTACTCCAGGGCTTCCCCACTCTCGGCGCGTGGATCGGTGTCGTGCGTGAACTGGCGGAAGATCCGGGGAGTCACCAGCAGTAGGCCCTCCTTGACCGAATGGACCTGTGCCCGGGAGGTATTGACCAGCAGGCTGCCTTGCGCAATGCCCTCCTGCAGCCACCGCATGAATTGCAGCGCCAATGGCGGCGGGGGCGCTTCGTCACGTGGCGTCAGGGGCGGTAGGGCGGGCGTGGCCGGAACCACGGGTGGGAGAATCTCCGCTGGAGGCATTTTTGGCGTGGGGGAGGGGCGGCCTGCGCCGGTGTCTGCCGCTCTCTGTTGCCGGACCTCGGCCTGCAGGGCGGAGGCCGATTCGATCTCATCGAGGAAGTCCTCTGCGCTACTGCCGCATCAAGCAGGGTTACCGGCCATATCCGATCGATCCCCTCGACGCCGAGGTGCTCAAGGCGCTGTCGCCTTACCGGCGCGAACACATCAACCGGCTCCCGCACCGGCATTCCGAGTTGGCCTGTGCTCCTGGGCGCGGCTGTCGAGAATCGCAAAACTCTGAACTTTGGTCATTCCACTCTGAACCGCCGGCCAGAAGGGCTCGGCGAGCGAGGGTACACTCGCCAATGGCGCATTCTGACCTGGCTCGCGGCCGAGTCGGGTGACGACGGAACGAAGCCCATCCGTTAGCGCATCTACAAAGCCATTTTGTCTATTTCGCGACGAATCTTGTGGTTTCCGCGCGAGATCAATTTCCGGCTGCTGTCTACGATCTTCCATTCAAACGTCAAGGAGGATCCAGACATGCCATTATTCGCCCCCTCGCCACGCCCCGCCTGTCGCACGGGAGACGCCGCATGAACAAGAAGCGGCTCGGACTGCTCACCGGCACGCACGCAGTCAACGATCTCTATCAGGGGCTGGTGCCGGCCCTGCTGCCCTTCATGGTGCTGGAGCGCGGCTACAGCTACGCGGCCGTGAGCGGCCTGATGCTGGCAGCCACCGGCCTTTCCAGCGTGGTGCAGCCCCTGTTCGGCGCCTATGCCGACCGCGCGCACCGCGGCTGGCTGGTGCCCACCGGCTTCCTGGTGGCCGCGCTCGGCGTAGTGCTGGCAGGCATGGCGTCCACCTATCTCGCCACCTGGGTGGCCATCGCGCTGAGCGGCCTCGGCATCGCCGCCTACCATCCGCCGGCCACGGTGGCCGCCCGCGCTGCCGGCGGCACCTCGCAAAAGGCAATGAGCGTGTTCTCCGTGGGAGGCACCGTCGGTGCGTCGTTCGCGCCTTTGCTGGCCGCGCTCGCGGTTGGGGGTGGCGCGCTGGCGCGCAGCTACCTGCTGGGCATCCCGGCCGTGCTGATGGCCGTGCTGTGGCTGGTCGCGTCGGCGCGTCCGGCGGCCGTGCCCGGCGCAGCCGCGGCCAGACGTTCACAGGCGGCGCCGGTGCCCAATCAATGGCGCGCCTTCGGCCTGCTGGTAGCCACCATCATCTGCTGGTCGATTCCCTATGTCACGGTGCTGTCGATGCTATCGCTCCATATGACACGCGATCTCGGCGGCAGCGCCTTTCTCGGCGGCGCGGTGCTGACCGCGTTCACGGCGTCCGGCGCGGTGGGCACGCTGCTGGGCGGCTGGCTTGGCGACCGCCGCGGCCGCATGACCGCGATCCGTGCCGGCTATGTACTGATGCTGCCCATGCTGGCCGGGCTGGTGCTCGTGCACAGCGCGCCCCTGGCGCTGGTGTTCACGGTATTGCTGGGCGTTGCCATGTTCCTGCCGTTCACGGCACAGGTCACGCTGGCACAGGACTACCTGCCGCGCAACCCTGCCATGGCCAGCGGCATCACGCTGGGCCTGGCGCTGTCTGTGGGCGGCATGGCATCGCCGCTGTTCGGCCTGCTGTCCGACGCGCGCGGCCTTGCCTTCACGCTGGCCACCGTGCTCGGCGTGCTGTGCGTGGCCAGCGCGCTTGCCCTGCGCCTGCGCGACCGCGCCCCGCGCATCGACGAGCAGGGCCTTGCCGTCGCCTAGCCTGCGGTAGGGTGGCGTCCCCTGCTGCCAGCCAATGGGCGGCGGGCGGGCTACACTGGCGCGCACGATGACGCTTTCACCGAACCACAGATCCGCCTCATGAAGACCCTGTCCGACGCCGCCCTCCAGCAATCGCTGCAGACGCCCCGGCCGATCGTGGTGGTGGCCAACGACCAACCGGACGGCTCCGAGCTGGCCGAGCACTGGCACCAGCACGGACAATTGATCCATGCCATCTCCGGTGTGATGATTGTGCGCACCGCGCGCGGCGAATGGGTGGTCCCGATCGGGCGCGCGGTGTGGGTGCCGCCGCAGCTCAGGCACCGCATCGGCGCCGTCGGCGATGTGCGCATGCGCACGGTCTTCGTGGCCGGCGGCGCCTGCGCGGCCATGCCGCAGGACTGCCGCGCCATCGAAGTCAGCCTGCTGCTGCGCGAGCTCATCCTGCATGCGGTACGAATCCCGGCCAGCTATGCGCCGGAAGGGCGCGACCAGCGAATCATGGCACTGATCCTGGACGAAATCCGGGCGGCACCCGTGCTCTCCCTGCACCTGCCGATGCCGCAGCATGCCCGCGCCGCGCAGCTGTGCGCACGCCTGATCCAGAGCCCCGCCCAGGCGGCCACCCTGACTGGCTGGGCGGCGGAGCTGCATATGAACGAGCGCACCTTCGCGCGCTTGTTCAAGCGCGAGACCGGATTGACCTTCGGCGCTTGGTGCCGCCACACGCGACTGCTGCTCAGCCTGCCCAGGCTGGCGCAGGGCGACGCCATCCTGGAGGTGGCGCTGGATCACGGCTACGACAGCCCCAGCGCGTTCGCGGCGGTTTTTCGCAAGACCTTCGGCGTCAGCCCGAGCGCGTACTTCCGCAAGGCCGAAGCACCGGACTGACATGGCGCCCTGGTGTGCCGGGCGGAAGTGACGACCCGGGGCGGCGGCCCTTCGCTGTGCCACAATCCGGCAGCCAGCGGCACACATGACACTGGCCCTCCCCACAAGGGCATTGCTTTGTTCTAGTGAGGTGGCGAATCACCGGCTGGCGCTGTGCCACCCTCGATATAGAAGGTGCCCCGGACAGGCAGGAGGATCGCGCGGCCGCTGGCGCAGGTCGCAGGTATCATCTGCGTCCATGCCCACTGCCATTCCTTCCCGCCAGTCCGCCGCCTCCCGTCTGCTTTCGGGCGCCAGCCCTGCCGCGGCGCTGCGCGAACGGGCCGAGGCAATCCTCTGGATCCGCACCCAAATGGCAAGGCACGGGGTGACCCCCGAGCAGCTGCTGGCGGCCGGCTGTTTTGCCGCAACCGAACGATCGGCGCCAACGGTGGTGCGCTACCGTAGCGCCGATGGGCAGAGCTGGGACGGGGAGGGCGCCATGCCGGACTGGCTGCGGCGGGCGGTCAACGCCGGGCAGACGGTGGAGCATTTCCGGGTTGGTGTCTGACCTGCACTAGTGAGCGCCGGCGGGGCACACTTGTCGAGATTCGCTCAACTCTGAACTTTGTTCGCTTAACGCTGAACCGCTGCTCGCCCTTACCGCAAGTTGTATCGGTTGTGCTCACGCGCGACACTGTATATCCATACAGGCATCATCATGACCGGAGCGGAACGCCACGTTCACAACTGGGTCACTGTAGGGAATCGGAATTAGCTTGATTGCCGTGCGGCCCGATGGGGGTACGGCTGCTCCAGGGTTCGGGTTCAGCACCGGGACAAGGCACGACCGCTGTCGGCCGGCCTGAGACGGTCGCAGTTTCACTCAGACGCCCTTCGGCGCCCAATAGGTGCCATCTGGCAATGCACTGCGAACGGCTGCCTTCAACGATAATGGCCATTCGAGCGTCGCAAACCTCATGGATTGTGTCTGGCGGGACCGAAGAGTCTGCGCCACGGGCCGAGGCGCCGGCTAAAGCTTGAGCGCGATCCGACAGAACAATAGATTGACAATGATCACAGGACACGTCTTTATTGCTACCAGCCTTGACGGCTATATCGCCCGACCCGATGGGGACATCGACTGGCTTCTGAACCGGGATGAGCCGACAGAAGACCATGGCTATCCGACCTTCATCGCCGACAAGGACGCGATCATTATGGGCCGAGGCTGCTACGAAAAAGTCCTCACGCTGGGCGAATGGGCTTACGACAAGCCCGTTCTGGTGCTGTCCCGGCAATTGGCTGGCAAGCCCGTGCCGGAGAGGCTGCAGGGAAAGGTGCGGTTCTCGGATAGCACGCCCACGGATGCGATGAAGCAACTGGAAGCTGCAGGCGCGCGTCGCGTGTACGTCGATGGCGGTCAGTTGGTTCAGTCGTTTCTGCGCGACGGATTGATCGCTGATTTGGTGGTCACCACCGTGCCAGTGTTGATCGGGGCAGGCAGACCATTGTTCGGCGCCCTGCCGCGCGACGTCAGTCTGGCGCTCGAATCAAGCCGGCACTTTCCGTCCGGCCTAGTGCAGTCGACCTATCGCGTGCTGTACTAATTTGTGAAGATGCGATGATGAGGCTTGTACATCTGGCGCCGCAATCGGCACTATCTCAGTAGACGAGGCCTTGTGCGTGGCTTCAACCCATTCTAAAGCAGGTCTCTGTTAAGTCATCGATTTTTCGGAAAACGCAGTCTGACGTTTTCCAGTTCCTCACACCTCTTATAGAGCGGGCACCGTCGAGGTTTTACTCGGGGGCGTCTCCGAAGACCCGGATGGCCAGGTCGTGCTCGAATTTGGTTGGCCAAGAATCACGAGACTCTGCCGCATAATGCATCAATACGCCTGTCTCAGGCCTCAGCACGCTGACCAGGCGATCCTGTTCCCCGGTCATGTCGCAGACGCTAAAGTCGGCGGCGATGAACCCGTGTCGACGACAGGCATTGGTAAAAGCTTCGCGCTCCGCGGTAGGAAACGTCTCAAGGGTTGCCATGACAAATCCTCCAATCGACTAGCCAGCCAGCGTGCGGATGGCCGCACCAATTTGTTGCACCTTTCTAGTATCGGCGTACTCCGCCCACGGATCGACGTAGCCGGCAGTTTCCACGCGCTGCAGGGCGGTCTGGACAGTCCAATGGTCGCCCGCTGTCAGTTCTTCCAGTTCCTGCCAGGATACCGGCATCGAAACCCCGAGACCTGGCCGTGCGCGCGCAGAGAATGCGGATACCGTCGTCGCACCTTGGCCGTTGCGCAGGTAGTCGATGTAGATCTTACCCACGCGATTGCGCGACCCGCTCTTAGAAACGAAGCGCTGCGGAATGGTCTGGGCGATATGACGAACGACATCTTGTGCGAACTTCTTCACCGTGGTCCACGGCAGTTTGGGCGCAATGGGCACCACGACATGCAGGCCTTTGCCGCCACTGGTCTTGAGAAAGCTCACCAGGCCAAGCTCATCCAGCAACGTCTTCGTCAGCATGGCGGCGTCACGCATGTGCCGCCACGGCACGCCATCACCGGGGTCCAGATCGAAAATGACGCGATCCGGCTTGTCGATGGCACGCTTGGTCGCATTCCAGGTGTGGAACTCGATCACGTTCAGTTGCGCTGCGGCGACAATGGCAGTCTGGCTGGCGATCTCCAGGAGTGACGGGTGCCCGGCCCATAGGCTGGCATCGAGGACGTTGATCCCCGGAATCTTGATAGTCTCGGCGTGCTTCTGAAAGAATAGCTCGCCGTCGATGCCCGTTGGCCCGCGCACCAAGGACACAGGGCGCCCGCGGAGATGAGGCAGCAGGTGCGGCGCGATGGCTTCGTAGAATCCGGCCAGGTCGCCTTTCGTCAGCCCGGTCGCTGGATCAATCACGCGCTCCGCGTTGGATACCTTGACCGAGCGCGCTGGCCGAGGCCGGGGCTGTTCCACATCGACCGGCCGTTCCCTTGTCACGTTGGCCGCGGCCTTGTCAGCACGCAAGGCATGGAAGACGGGATGCCGGATTCGGCCTTCTTTGGTCCACTCGGTGAACGAGATCTCGGCCACCAGCTTCGGCTTGACCCATCGGGCGACTACGCGCGGTGGTAGCTTTCCAAACGGGCAGACTGGCACTTCCAGTCCGGTCAACATCGCGAGCAACTTGGTCAGCATGCGCGAATCCAGACCGCTGCCAACGCTGCCGGCGTAGTGCAGTTTCCCGGTTTCATCGTGCACGCCAAGCAGGAGCGCGCCGAGGCCTTGTCGGCTACCCTTCGGGGCCGTGAATCCGCAGATAACGAATTCTTGCCGCTGTTTGCATCTGAGCTTGATCCAGCTGGGCGCTCGGGTGGAGACATAGGGCGCGTCGACACGCTTGCCAATCAGACCTTCCAAGCCCATCTGGCACGCTGCGGCAAGAAGGTCGTCAGGCGTGCCCTCAAAGGCCTCGCTGTACCTGACTCGTGTCGCAGCTGGCACGGCTATCACCTCCTTGAGCAGCGCCCTGCGCTCGGTCAACGGAACCAGTCGTAGGTCGTGGCCTTGGAAGAAGGGGAGGTCAAAGACGAAGTACTGGATGTCCTCCACCTTCGATCTATCAACGGCATTCTGCAGCGCTTGGACGTCCATGGTGCCCTTGTCGCTGAGTATCGCGATCTCCCCATCCAGCCAGGCGGAGCCAAGGCCAAGAGCGCGAATCTCCACCGCAAGCGATTTGAGGCGCGATGTCCAGTCATGGCCATTTCTTGTGAAGAGACGGACGTCATCGGCGTCGACCCTTGCCAACAACCGATAGCCGTCGAACTTGATCTCATAGGCCCATTGTTTGGCGTTGCGCGGCACCGTTGAAGCGAGCGTTGCCAGTTGCGGGGCTAACGCAAGCGGAAGGGGGGCCGGGCGTGCTGCAGCGGGCAGTACCTGTCGGCCCTGGCCCGGGCGCGAGCGAAGCTGCTTTGGCACGGCAGTCTTTGCGTTACCGCCGGCAGCCGATTTGCTATTGCCCTGGGCCAGTACGCTGTCCGGCAGGGCTTCGGTGACGTCGTACTCTGCGGCAGAGCGCGCGAACGCGTCCCGCTCCTTGATCAAGAGCCACGGATCCTGACGCTCGTCGCCGCGGCCGCGCATCCTGACCAAGGTCCAATGGCCATGTAGCTTCTCACCTTGCAACTCGAACTTCAGCTTGCCGCTCTGGTAGCCAGCCACCGGATCACCGACCGGCATCCACGTCCCTCGATCCCAAACGATGACAGTGCCGGCCCCGTATTCCTTGGGCGGGATCACGCCTTCGAAGCTCGCATAATCCAGCGGGTGATCCTCGACGTGCACGGCCATTCGCTTCTCTGCGGGATCCAGGCTGGGTCCCTTGGGGACCGCCCAACTCTTGAGGGTACCCTCCAGCTCGAGACGAAAGTCGTAGTGGAGCCGGCGAGCCGCATGCTTCTGCACGACAAAGCTCAGTGCGCCGCTGGCGGCGCCCGCGGCGGACACCTGGCCGCTCGGCTCCGTCGTCGCTACGAAGTCACGCTTTTGGCGGTACCGCTCCAGGCTGCGCGCGTTGGTAGAGGCTGACTTAGCCATGGACTGAGTTCACAGACCGGGCGGCGCGGGCTTTACGCTTTCACGCCGCGGGGATCCTCCCCGTAGCTGTTGCGCATGCGGATCTGCCCATCTCGCCCATGGACCAGCAACTCCACCTTGTCCTGCTTTGGCTCCGCCGTGCCGGCCGCGATGGCGTCCTCTAGGTCGTCATGCGCAGAAGAGGGCTCGTGGGCGCCCCCGCGCAGGACATGCCATTGATCGCCGTGTGGAACGACGTGCACATTCTTGTTCGCCATGATCGTCTCCGTTTCCTCGTCTTCTGTAATCGCAGTATTTCCCCGTCCCATGGAAGCGGCAATAGGCCGCTGTCCGACACGTGGTATGGCACTGGTCGCCATGCAGGTCCGACAGAAATTACATGCACATGTTTTTCCAGGAAGTGCTCGCCTATCCGCAAAGTGACAGTGGAACACCGCCGATTCGGCGGGCACGATCTAAGCTAGATCGATGTACTCCCGACCTGCACGGAGATCGCCATGGCTGCCCGTTCCATTGCTTCCCTCTCTCTCAGCTTCGGCCTCGTGTCGATCCCCGTGAAGATCTTCAGTGCCACGGAAAGCAACTCGGGGGTCGGCTTCAATCTGCTGCACAAGGGATGCGGTTCCAGGCTCAAGCAGCAGTATGTGTGCATCCGCGAAGATGTGGTGGTTGAGCGGTCCGAGATGGTCAAAGGCTATGAGTTCGAAGCTGACCACTACGCTGTGTTTGAGCCGGACGAACTGAAGGCGCTAGAAGACGAGGCGAAGCACACGATCGATATCGTGTCGTTCATGCCGGCCGGAGCCGTGGACCCCATCTATTTCGACAAAGCCTACTACCTGGGGCCGGACAAGCGCGGTGGTAAGCCATACAACTTGCTGGCCGAAGCCATGCGAAAGACGGGGACCTGCGCGCTCGCGCAGTGGGTCTGGAAAGGCAAGCAGTACATGGTGCAGGTGCGGGCGGTCGACGAGGGCTTGGTGCTCCAGCAACTGCTCTACGCTGACGAGGTTCGATCGATGCTGGATCTGCACGTGGAGAAAGCCGAGATTCAGCCAGCCGAGCTGGCTTTGGCTAAACAGCTGATCGAACAGAACTCGGTGGACGGGTACGACCCCACGGCCTACAAGGATGAGGAGAAAGACCGCATCTTGGCAGCGATCGACAAGAAGATCGCGGGCAAAAAGATCACCGTGAGCGAAGAGCGGCGGGAACCACGGGAGGGCGCCGAAGTGATCGACCTGATGGAGGCCCTGCGCGCAAGCATGGCCCGGGGGAAACAGGGCGGAACGAAGGCCGCGACCACAGCAGCTGCAGCGCAGGGCAAGAGCAAAAAGACTGGGAAGCGTGCCACTGCGGCACCGGCGCCAACTCCGGCCAAGCGAGCCTCATCGGCGAAAAAGTGACAGGCCGATGCCGACGTACACCCTGAAGGACGCCGAAACGATGCTGGGCATCCCGCGCTCGGTGGCCACTAGGTTGGTCTCCGAGGGAATCATCACGCCCACACGCGGGCCGCGCCGCCAATTTCTGTTCACGTTTCAGGACATGGTGCTTCTCCGGACAGCCAATTCACTGCATGGCGCCAAGATCCCAACGCGGCTGATTATCCGCGCGCTGGCGAGGGTGAAGGCCTCTCGTGGCACTGGCCAGCCGCTGACCGGTGTGCGGATTCGTGCGATGGGCAACGAGGTGGCGACAAGGGATGAGAGCAGAGAAGGATGGCAGGCCGTGTCTGGCCAGATGCTGATGGATTTTGAGCCCGGCGACCTGGGCGCCGCGATTGTGCAATCACTACACGACGCGCGGCCACCAGCTGCCGATGCGCAGGATTGGTTTCTCATCGGTTCCGAACTGGAAACGGAGAAGCCTATCGAAGCCGAGGCCGCATACCGGCGAGCCTTGGCGGCAGAACCAACGTTTCTGGATCCGTATCTCAACCTGGGCTGCATGATGTGCGACGCGCGCCGGTTTGGCGACGCGGCCGAACTGTACCGCTCTGGCATCTCACAGCTGCCGAGCGAGCCGTTGCTCCACTTCAACTTGGCCGTAGCGTTGGAGGATCAGGAACGCCCCCGGGAGGCACTCACCAGCTATGAGCGCTGCATACAGTTAGCGCCGGACTTTGCCGACGCGCACTTCAACGCGGCTCGTATCTACGAGACGCTCGGCAATGGGATGCGGGCGATCCGACATTTCAATGAGTATCGGAAGCTGCAGCGTTAGCGCGGCCTTCATGCCACAACCCCGCGCGCCTCAATAGAGGCAAAGACCTGCGTGGACGAGGAGTCGCTCACCTATACCGTTCAGCCCCTCAGTAGCGCGCGGGGGAACGGTGTGAGCAGGCCGCTAAGCGCTGCGGCCTGCCGTAGTACCGTCGACAGACCGATTTTGGCCCGACAGATGCGCGAGACCATGGGATCGGGCCATTGCAAGATTGATCGCTGCTGGGCGCCCCACCCTCCAGGAGCAACGATCTCTCGGGCTACTCGCAAGCCAAGCTCAACGCCATAGCCAGAAGACTCAACGAACGCCCACGCAAAGCACTAAACTTCGTGAGGTACTCGGCATAAAGCCACTGTTATTGCGGAGAACTCTGCGAGCTACGTCGCGCTTGCAAGGGCCAGTCACAGGCCGGCGAGCCTGCCGGCGGGGCGCGGGGGCAGGCTTCGATGCGTCCTGCTCAAGCCGATGACGCTGGAGGAGCTGGTGGAAGATGTTCGGGCGCTGGCCAAGATCCGCAAGCCGTTGGCGCAGGTGCCTGACGAAGTGCGCGAATTTGTTGGCCAGCGGAACGCGCCGGCGGCCCCGGAAGTCGGGTTGATGGCCTGGGGACGCTCCCTCGCGTCGGTGCCGGCGTGGCTCACGATGCTGGCTGGCGGCTCGCCGCGGTAGTGTAGTGGTGCAGCGAGGGTGCCCATGGCACTTCAGTATTGGTAGTGCAGCGAAAGATCGACGACCGTATTGGTCGCCCTTTGCGTAATCGGACTGTGCGCCGCCGAGCCCACGAGTTGGCCAACCGCAACGTCGCCGGTGACAAACCAATGCTCGCGAAAGAGCCAGATCGCGGAGATGCCTGCGCCGTATGACTTGAGGCCCGCATCGGCCTTGTACTGCGGATAGCCCGAGCGCGCCGCTTGAGCCGAGGTGACGCCGAACCAACGGCTCATGTAGCGCGCATCACCGAAGGTGACGGTAGGGCCGGCAAACCAGAAGAAGCGCTCCGAGCTACCGGGCAGCGGCAGGTAGGCGCCGATATCGCCGATCCAGCCGTCGGTGCCGCCCAGGCTGCGCCGCACATCGATGCGCACCACCAAGGGGAGTGACGCCGACACCACGTACTCGCCAAAAAGCTTGGTTTCCACCGCGAAATTGATGTTGCCGAGTCCGTTGAGACGGCCAGGATCGTCAGCCATCCGCCGGCCCAGGTTGTAGCCTATCGCCACCCCCGCGCGCCAATGGTCCGCCCGCAGCAGGTTCACGCCGATGCCCTCACCGGTGGAAACAAAGAACAGGTCGCGGTAGCGGATATCGAAGCTGGGGCCCGCGAGCACGTGATAGCGCTGGGTACCTTCGTAATACGGTCGCAGGCTGGCAGCGGCCCCAACCTGGACCTGCCAGTCGGGCACCTTGGCCTCGTATAGTTTCATCAACGGGACTCCCGCCGAATATTGCCACTCGGCTAGCGGCGACGGTGTCTGCGCGCGAGCGCTCAAAGTGGCAGCCGCCAGGCCTACCAACAGGGCGGCCGGCCACCAAGCCGCAGTACCCGTCGGCTCTGCTGTTGGAGATGGATTGCTGTTATCCGCCATTCGTCACTAGCTCCATCGAGCCTCGGTGCCCGGAGAAAAGGGCATTCGGATAGTCTTCCTGCTTCAGGATGCCACGCTTACCTTGTGTTAAGACTACAAAATCCCTTCGGCTTTTTCAAAGCGCCGCTACGCTGCGGTGGTGCGCCCGGAACGACGGTAAATACACTGACTGGATTGCCGGAGCGAATGGACTGCCTCGTCTGCCCCACGGGCGTTTCGCGACGCGACCACCCCGAGGCGGCCGACCTAAAGGGCGCGCGATGAATACGAAGCTCAGCACGTGCGCCCACACCAACGCCATTGGGACTCCACTATGGCGTGTACTCAATAAGGAGACTGAGGTTTGACACGGATGGCGCTTTCGAGACTGCGCCCGAATGTGGATCCGGCAAGATCCGACCAATCTCTCTGAGCGGACTCTTGCCGGCTCGCGCTCACGCCTCGCTCACCCACTCGGTGCTGGTGGCGGCGCGTAGACCTGCTTCCCACTCGTGAGTTCTGTCGGAATCGTCCGACATTGAATTCGGAGCCGGGGACCTGCTTGCGCCCGTGGTCACTATCTATCGTTGCTTCAGGGCGATACACATTTACCGCACTTGCAAGCATGCGCCGCCACATTTGCACTCTGACCTTTAGCATGCCGCACCGTGCGCGGCAGCGCGCCCAAGTTCCAACGAATGGAGGTGACACATGTTCAGATCCAAAACCCGTCTTATCCTTGGCCTAGCACTAGCCGCAACGGCAGTCCTCTCGGCGTGCGGCGGCGGGGATGACAGCATCGGCGCCCGCATCGGCGTCAGCGAGCCGACTGTCCGGGTGATCCATGCTCTTACCGGTGGCCCTAACCTGGATGTGCTGCAGAACGGCACCAAGACCAACCTGCTGAATGAGCCCTACAAGTTTGTTTCGAAGTACTTCAACGTGGACGAGGGCAACCAGACGTTCTCGTTCAATGTTGCCAACACGGCAACTGAACTCGGGCGGACCACAGTGAGCACGCACACTGGCCACAAATACACGGTGGTAGCCCTACCCGGCGCTACCGCGGCGGACGTGCTGCAGATCGACGACCCATTTGAGAAGGGCCTGTTCTCCGACAAGGCTCGCATCCGCAGCCTGAACGCATCGTTCAATGCACAGAATGTCGACATTTACCTGACCGTCCCGGCAGCTGACCTGGCAGCAGCAACGCCTACGTTTGCAGCAATCGCCTACAAGTCGGCGGTACCGGCATCGGGCAGCGATTCGATCGACGTGAATGGCGGCACCTATCGCCTGCGCATCACCACGGCCGGCACGAAGACAGTGATCTTTGACTCGGGCACGCTGACGCTGGCCAACAACGCAGACTGGCTGATCACCACAATCCCGGTTGACGGCATCGGTGCAACAATACCGAACAAGATCAAGGTGCTGGTCGCCCGCGGCGATGACGAGTCGCAAGCTGGGCTTGAGTTGGTGACTCAGTAAGAGGCTTCATTCTTGGCCTGATGCCCCTGCTGTGCCATCTCCTAATGCACTGCATCCGGTGTGCGCAGTCCGGCGGCTCGGTGGGGGTGCATCTGGGCAACGAGCCGGATTACGTCAAGCTGCGTATTATCGAGAGCCCGCTGCTCGATCGCGACCGCAGCGCCACGCGGCAGACCACCTTGTCCGATTTCTTCGGGCGCGTGTGCCGGGGCAGGGTTCGCAGACGTCACGGCAGAGCTCCGCGCTGTTGCTGACGCGCCGCATGTTGGAACTGCTTGGCGCGATCCCCAGCGCCGAAAGCCCTGCCGGCGAGAGCGACAAAGTCATCGTCTGCATCTCCGTGAGGTTTCCCCCGCCACGCCGTCCCGGCATAAGCGTGTCGCGGCCGGTTCGTGTCCGCCAGCAGCATTCCCCCGCATTTCCGCTACGCCGTCCTGTAGTTTTTACCGATTCGCGTACGAAGTGCGCGCCGCTCCCGGCGCAGCGGGCAAGCTTTGCGGACGTCGCGGCGCCCGCGCAGCCGTGATTGTGCGGTCCGCACCGCTGCACGGCTCACACGTGCGGACTGGCCCGCCAATTGCACAGGTTGTGGTAAGCCCATCCGGGAGGACCCCGCCATGCAAGACGCCCGCAAATCATCCAAGGCCGCGCCGGCGGCTCACAAGCCGGCGCAGGCCGACAAGTCACACGCAACGCCCGCCACGCGCCCTGCCGCCGGCGAGGAGAATCGCGCGAAGACCTACCAGGCCGCCGTCGACGACGCGCTGGAAATGAGCTTCCCGGCCAGCGATCCGATCTCGCCTAGTGCAGCCATGCATGCTGAGAAGAGGACGCAGACCGCGCGCGACAATGTGGACTGGAAGCTCAAGCGCGGTAGCGAACACCAGCCTGTCGGCGCAAAGCCCGCCGGCCACCGTAAGGGCACCACTCGCAAGTGACCGCCACCGCTAACCTGAAAGGACGGAGGACGTGGAGCGGGCAGATCGCGATCGGAGTCGACGCACGTGAGCAGCATCGCTGCATATCAACCATCTGGTCCAGGACTTTCTACAAGCAAGGAGTTATCCATGACGTCAGTCGAACCACGCAGTCCTGGCCGCGAGCCAGGCGCCTCCATTGTTGGCGGCGTTGACCAGAATTCTCCGGGCCCGGGCCCGTTCGTGATGGCGGCCGACACGCTGGAAGGCAACAAGGTGGTGGACCCCGCTGGTGAAAACATCGGCACCATCGACCATATCATGATCGACGTGCCAGCCGGGCGCGTAGCCTATGCCGTGATGGCCGTGAGCGGCTTTCTCGGCATCGGCGAAAAGCTGTTCGCGCTGCCGTGGTCCGCTCTCACGCTGGACACTCGGCGCAAGTGCTTCGTGCTCGGGGTCGAGAAAGACCGCGTAAAGGCCGCACCTGGCTTTGACAAGGACCATTGGCCGAGCATGGCGGACTCGCGGTGGGCCACCAGCATCCATGAGTACTACGGCATATCGCCGTACTGGGAATCCGAGCATTACGACCCGAGGGGCTGACACCCGGGGAGCGAGAAGCAGTGAACAGGGGAGAGTGAGGGTGAAAGTCGGTGGAGTGTCCGCCGACTTTCTTGCGCTCGTGGTTCTGCTACATGAAGGAGAGGGTGTTCGCCGGATTGCGGGGAGGGCCCTTTTGAGGGGCCGCTGGTTCGCCCCTGAGGTTGGTGCCTGCGGGGGCGCAACATGCGCGGCGCACCGCGCGCGGATTGTACGGCCGGTGTAGAGACGCGTACTCCAGAGGACACTCTGCAAGTGCAACCTGCGTTGTAGGACAGCGCCCGCTGAACCATTGGCAACGCGCTCCATAGAATGAATGCAGCGCGTTGCCGGCGGCAGCAGCCAACAGCCAGGGGCGGAAGATGAGCAAGCCAGCATTCACACTGCATCGGATCGACAGCGCGCCCGCACAGTATTTTTTACGAACGCCTCGAAGCTGGCTTGTGTGTTGTGCTGGAAGAAGGTCTGTCACGGTTCCAGCGCTACGCGCAACAAGGCCGGCTCATTGAGCTTGGTTATGCCTTCGACGGCGCGACCCGCTGCTGGTGACAGTGGCAGCCGTCCCGGCTGAGGGAAAGAAGATCTAGGTCAACGCCGAATACTGTGTGGAGTTTCATAAGCACAGCAAATGCGACGTGACATATTTCAAGACGATGTTGGAAGTCACGACATTCATCGAAGTGAACTTCCGCCATTACGGGGAAGGGTTCAAGGTCGACGGCATTGCGTTTCGACCAGCTCGCTTTGTCTGGGATTTGTTCGGCGAACTCGAGGAAGAGGGCGATCAGTGAGTTGCTGACGCCGTGATGTTTCCACCCGCCTGGGGAATCCGTCCCCTGGGATCGATTCCCGCTGTTAGGAGAATCGATATGGAGGAAAATCGCAAATCGTTCTGGCAGCACTGGAACGACTGGCTCTCGCAGGCTTCCGATCATGAACTGGAAGTGCTGGAGCGCTATCTGCGGCTTGCCGCAAAACGCAAGGGAAACACAAGTGTCTCCGGGGACAACCTAGTGCGCCTGTGGATCCGCTGCTGAAGTAGGTATCAAACACAGCTTGGCTCCTGTAATGGCTGTGGATCCTTCGGGATCTGGAGTGTGATCGTCTCAACCATCCCGCGGGGACCGCATCCCCGATCGGGGTCGTGCCGGAACCCGCATTTTCAAGGAGTCTTGAAATGCAATTCTTGCGCAATCTATCCGCCGGCTTCCATCGCCAGCCTGCCCAAAACGGTCACGTTCCGTTCTGGCAAGGCATGAGCCGGAACTATCCGAAGTTCCTGGTGACGCTGGAACTTGGCTATGTGCAGCGTCTCACGGTAGGTGTCTCCGCGCCACACGAAGACGGGGCGACATCCATCGTGCGTCGCGCGCTAGACGCCGGCACGCTCTGGAAAGACACCGAAAGCATGCCGATCCTGCAGCACGGGTTCGAGCCTGCCAAGGCGGAACGCCTCATCCAGGGCATGTCCGTGCACGAGGTGGACGACTTGCCGGAGGCGGATTCATCGGTTTCGATGATGCGGTGCTATGACGCATCGTTGACGCTCTTGACCTTCGCTCGGCAGGTGCTGGAGGAGTGTGAGCGCCACCAGGACCTCGATGACCCGGTCTCCGACACGTTCACCGTGGAACTGGCCGCCGATGACATTCGCAAGCTGGCGAAGTTGGTGAGTACGCTCGACGACTGCTGAGCGTCGTCTTTCTGTTGATCCCAGCGGGGAAATCGCTTCCCTGCCCAGGGTGACGATTTCCCTCGCCTTCGATATGCATGGTGTTGGAGATGTCACCGATGGAAAACAAGCTGCATACGCAGTTGCTTCAAAAGATGGCCGGCTATCCGCTCGGCTCACAGTCGGAGGCGAACGATCCGATGGTGCTGGTTAAGCTCTTTGATATTGCAGGGGCTGCAACCTGGTGGGTGACCGAGTATGACCCCGAGGACAGGATCGGCTTTTGCTACGTGACCGGCATGGCCTACGACGAGTGGGGAACGGTCTCGATCGATGAACTTTTCGAGATGTGGATGACCTTCGCTACAGATCCGCGGCGCAATGTCTGGCGCGTGCAAACCACGAAGCCGGGCATCGGTACGCCACGAATCGAGTTGGATCGTTCGTTCGAGCCGAAGCTGTTCAGTGAAGTGAAGGCGATGGTGGCAAAGTATGCGTTGAGAGCCAGCAACGCAGTCTGAACGTCGCATATCACGCAATTTGGAGAGGGTAACCTCTTTGCACCTGGTCGGATTTGCCGAGTTTCCTGGAAACAGGATCCTTGGCGATCCGAACCTAATGGTTGGGGGGGATCTTGATTCTCTTGTCAGTCGGAGCAGAGATGCAACGCAAGCCATCACCATGACGATCTACTGATCATGGTCAACGTGCTGCCTTACGCGCGAGGGCTGCTCTGGGCCTCTTGCGAATCCGTCGCGTTCGCTGAGCATCCCACGGACAGGGCCCTAGGAACAGCTGACCGGTGTCTACGTTTATCGACGATTCGATCCACTGCTCACGTCACATGCCATCTTCCGACACAGCTTGGCTTCTGCGATAGCTGCGGACATGACAACGCACCGAAGCGCGATCGTATCATCAACCCATGGGTGTTCCTACTACGCGAAAAAATATTCGAGAATGCCGTCGATAGCGCTGTGCGGCGCAGGTGACAGCCATTCGTGCAATGGAAGCGATGGTACCGGTCGTCCGATACCATCGCAACGATCATTGCCAGTTTGCTGCCAACACTTGCGCCAGGCTGCTTTGGTAGTTTGGCGGCAAGGTCGTCTGGCCAGCCGCAGGTGGCGCAAAGCCTGCCATCGCCTGCACCAGGTTCTGCACCTGACTGTCGAGCAGCGTTTTACCGTCGCTCGTCTTAAACACCTCTATGTTGTGCAAGCTCGTCGCGATCTTATCGGTTGTTCCAATGACACTAATCTCCAACACTTGCCCGTCCATGCGGAACCAAAGCTGATCTGATGAGATGCCGGCGCCAAAGAGCACCGTGTCGACATCTCCCCGTTCCTCATAGCCATCCCGCACAATGGTGTCTCGCCCAGAACCTCGCCCGAACAGGAAGGTATCGCTCCCGGCCCCTCCTGTTAGGTAATCCTCGCCGGAGGCTCCTTCAAGGACATCATCTCCTGTGCCTCCGTCCAGGCGGTTCCAATTGCCGTTGCGCACTTTCAACGTGTCGTTGCCGTCCCCCCCGTTGAGATATGTGGTGCTATAGGGGGAGCCTGCATCCACCTCCATCACGTTGTTCAGCTCGTTGCCGTTGATGAAAAAGGCCTCTTTTCCGCTGCCAGCCGCTTTGCCAACAAAGTTCTCGATGTTCGCCGCCAGGTAGTACTGCGTACCAGGCAGCGAAGAGATCACTGTGTCCACGCCTTCGTTATCGAGTTCGGTAACGGTATCACCTGTGGCATCTACATAGTAAGTGTCGTTGCCCGCGCCGCCGCTCATGTTGTCGTTCCCTTGCACGCCATCCAGCGTATCGTCGCCTTCCGTGCCGGTCAGGATGTCGTCGCCTGCGGTTCCGATGATCCTCTGTCCTGCAATCGAAGCCGCCACGACGATACGCAATGATTGAGCCGCGCTCGCCCCCGCACGGTCAGTGACGGTGACTTTTAAGTCCAGAGTCCCGGTATCGCTGCTGCTCGCCTTGCCGCTGAACGTGCGGGTAGCCGCATCGAAGCTCAGCCAGACCGGCAGACTGCTGCCATCGCTGCGCGTTGCGCTATACGTCAACTTGTCGCCCGCATCCACGTCGACGAACAAACCATCAGGCAGCGCGTACTTCCACAGAACCCCTCCCGCAACGGTCTGAGCAGCCATCTGCGCCCCGACCGTGGGCGCGTCGTTGGTGTTGGCAATGGTGATGCCCAGTGTCGTAGCCGCACTCGCGCCTGTCGCGCCAGTGGCGATCACATTGAGAACAAGGCTGCCGACATCTGCGTTGAGCGGCATGCCAGTGAACGTCCGCGTCGCCGCATTGAACGTCAACCACGATGGCAATGCGGCACCATTGGCGAGTGTCGCATTGAAAATCAGGGCGCCGCCATCCCTTGCAGCAAATGTGTCGGCGGGCAGCACGAAAGTCCACGCGGCATCTTCCGTGACATTCTGCGCCGCCAATGGGTGCAGCACCGTGGGCGCGTTCACGAGCGAACTGATCTTTGCGCGATCCCACCTCGTTCCATCTGCGAAGCTGACCCGCTCGATGCCCTGAGGACTCGCCGCAAACCAGTGTCGCATGGTGATACTGTCGCTTGCGCTATACGCCATCACCAAATCTTCCCCAACACGTGTGACCTTCACGTTCGCGGGCGCAACCCCGCTCGCGAAGGAGACGGTATCGATATCGCCAGCTGAATTGACTGCTTCCTCTATGGAGTCGACCCCATCCCCCAGGGCAAACACATAGGTATCACTGCCCAATCCTCCCGCCAAAACATCATTCCCCTTGCCGCCGTTGATCACGTTGCTGGCCGCGTCATCTGTTGTCAAGACGTCGTTGAAGTTGCTGCCCACCATGTTGGTGACATCCCTGAGGGTGTTCCCAAGATTGTCTCGTCCGACCACCACTTGGATCCACTGATCGTCGTCACGCTCGGTGAGTGTGATCTGCTCTAGCCTGACGCCGACCCCCAGTTCGGCATAAGATACCGTATCCTGTCCACCCCAACTTTCGATCCTGTAGTCCCGCCCGGTCACGATGAATGTGTCATTGCCGGTATTGCCGACAAGATAGCTGCCGCGCTCGCCGCCGATCAGGGTGTCGCCCCTGTACGAGGCCCGCAGGTATGTGACATGCGTTTGCCCGTCGTACACGTCTACCCCTTTCAGGCTGCGAACACCGCTAGCCAATGTCGCGAACGACACGCCAGCCACGCCGGCCAGATTTGAAAACAAATCCAGCTTGTTGGGGTCGACCCCCAGCAATGTCACGGTACTGCCGTCCAGCTTGAGAATCGCATTACCACTACCATCGCTCGAAATATCGATCGAACCGAGACCTCCGCTCAAGAACTGGATTTGGTCCCCCCGACTGCCCACCTGGAACCCGCTCACCGTAATATTGCCGGTCGCACTCGTCACCGCGATGTTGTCCACCCCAGAGCCCAGCACAAAGGTCTGGGAGCCGCGGTTGCCCAGCAGCAGGTTGTAGCCATTCTCCACAGAGGTTGTCTTGCCGTTCTCACCCGCATAGACTCTCGTGTAGCCCTGCGATTGGGCGATCGCGCTCAGCAACTGGTCTCCTGTGACCTTTAGCGCGGCCAGTGGCTGCAAAGCGCTCGCATACGCTCGGAACGCCTCGGCCGCCAGCATGGCGTCCGAGCGAGTCAGGAACGTCCCCCCGTTGGAGAGGTGTCCCGTAAGGGAAAGGTTCACTGGCACCACTTCGTTGAGCTTGTTCTGGACGGCTGGCAGGGTTGCTATCATCGCGTCCATCTGTGCTTTGACATCCAGATATCCGGAGATCGCGCCGTTCCACGACTTTGTGGCGTCCAAGGTGGCCAGCCAGGCATCCTCGCGAGACTGGCCGGTTTGCGTGGCATTGGCCACCTGCGCCTTGGTCTGCGCATTGCCCAGCGTGCTCGCTGCTGCGTCAATGGCGTTGGCCACCGTCAATTCTCCCGTTCTCAGGGCGGCAATGCCATTCAGTACATTGACAACGTCCGAGGGTGCCGTATTGATGCGTCGCGAGGCGGCCGGAATCGTGGCGCGGTCGCCGTCAGGTCCGACGAAGTAGGTGATCTTGTCGTTAAGGGCTGTCCGGACCAGGCCCGCTTGGACGGCCCAGCTCATCTTGGCTCGGGCTTCAAAGGACGCTTGGTCGAACCCCGTGCCTGTGGGAAGCACGAATCTCTGCTGCAGCGCAGAGATGGCCGCCTGCTCACCGGAGGGAATGCCTTGGATGGCCGTGGCAATGGCTCTGGCCTGGCCGGCGGCCATGGCGGCGTAGCCCTTGCCGGCATAGTCGGCGAAGGCCAATGCGGCTGCCGAGACTGGTATTGTCCCATCCCTTGGAACCGGCACCTCAGTAGATAAGCCCACGTCGCTGATCTCGTGCCGCTTACCGTCGGCTGTCGTATAGCCAGCCTTGCTGACGATCACGTTGCCGTTGACCGCTCGGTTAACCGTCTGGGAGGTCAGATCGATCGACGTGATGCCAAGGCTCGCGAGCGAACGCAGCTCACCCGTGTCGGTTTTGCCGTCTTGGTCGGCATCAACCCAGACTTGCAGTTCGTCGAAGTAGCGCTTGCCAGTCGCAGCATTGATGCGCGACGTGGCCACCGAGAAGGTGGAGGCACCGGAATTGGCCAAAGTGGCAAGTGCCTTGAACCCGTCCTGGCCCGCTGGCGGTGTACCCGACACCGCGAACTTCTGGCCGAACCATTCGCCGGCGTTGTCCACGACC
Source organism: Cupriavidus sp. GW821-FHT02F09 (assembly GCF_059421605.1). Lineage (NCBI taxonomy): Bacteria > Pseudomonadati > Pseudomonadota > Betaproteobacteria > Burkholderiales > Burkholderiaceae > Cupriavidus > Cupriavidus sp. GW821-FHT02F09. Next base: position 1,469 of record NZ_JBWKVH010000072.1, on the reverse strand, counting down.
CCGTTGCCATTCTTGTCCAGTACTAGAATGCCCTCCGTGTGTCCCACCCAGCCAACGACCTGGGCCGTGCCCGTCCCATTGGCATCGAAGATGGCAGTGCTCCTGTCCATGGACACAAGCTTCAGGCCGTCGTCATCCAGATCGAGAACCAATGGAAGCGCATGTGACACCGTCGGTGACTGTAGCGGACGGGGGAGCGATGGCTGCTCACTGCCAAATCCCAACACGTTGACCGTGAAGGTAGACGGCCGGTCCTGCAGCGCATTGATGCGGCTTTGCGCGTTAAACGCTAACGCCTGGGAGACCGCCGCATACATCCCGCTCGAGAGCAACAGCGCCGTGGGGATCTGTCCGCTCAGTACCGCCGGCGCCCATCGATCGGAGACATCTGGCATGCCCAGCCGGACACCCAGCGTGGCAAGCGATGCGGCATTGCCGTTAGCCACGGCCACGCCCGCGACGTTCTCGCCGCTCACACTTGCGATCAGTTGATTCAGTTGCCCCGCTTTGGTGCTCTGGCTGGCGGATGTATCGCTCGCATTCGATTGGTTCTGTACATTCGTGATGAATGATCGGAGATCGCCGCTAGTGGAGCTCTGGCCTTCCTGGGTCCAGGAGGTGGGCGTCCAGTTGCCATTGGCATCCTGCGTATACGTTGTGGAAACCTGGCCGCTCGCATCACTTTGCGTAAACTCGACGCGTTCGGGCTGGTCGGAACCGGGCAGATAGGTGCTGATAATGGTGGCTCGTCCGCTGTCCGCGCTGCCGGATATGGTATCGGTGCGCCGAAACAGATTGCCTGATACGTCAAAAACCAGGTCGGTCCTATTGCCATTCTCGAAGACCACGCTGCCGCTGGAGGAACCATCGTCGTGCATGGTGAACCCCGTCATCTCGAAACCGGGTGAGTTGTATGTATTTTGCACATGCGCCCGGAACGCGGCGGCTTCTGGCGTCCCGTCGGTAAGATTTAACTCCTTGAGCACTTGCGCGGTAAAGCTGTTGACGTATGAGCGCTTTTCATTAGCGGCCATGACGGAACGGGCGCCCGCAATCATGAACGTCTCTTTCTCTATTCCTGTGAGGTTCTTGGCTGCCGCAAGGGGTTCGAGGCGCTTGAACTCCGCAAACACCGGATATGCCGCGAGGACGAATCGAATCCGCCCCGGCTCCCAAAGATTGAGCTCCGCGGTTTGCTTGAGAACCAGATAGGACTGGTATCGCGCGCTGGTTTCGTCATCCAGCCAAGTCGTGATGAACCTGTCGCCGCGGTCCGTGGGTGACAGGCCGCTATTCCTCAATTCGCGGAATGCTGCAGTTCGATCCAGAATTCGACGGCTATCTCCATGACCTTGTCCTTCATGGATGAGGTTATCGATAAGATACAGAACACTAAGAAGCTGTTGCGAAATTACCCATTGGGTCTGTTAACTTTTTCGAGCCGGTGTTAACTTCCTGTCTTGTTTTGC